>JAJPJO010000221.1 GCA_021324135.1 Pseudomonadota bacterium | reverse complement strand
GCAAATCGTGGGATCTCAATTGGGGACCGCTGCAGAATTCGAAGACAGGCGGCTAACGATCGAGCCCGAGGATCATAGAGAGAGTATCTTCAACGCGGCCGATCGTTTCCGTTTTTACAATCCCTAATTTCCTCAGCAATCTTTCGCTGGGAATGGTGTAAATCTTGTCGCAGGCTATGTAGGATGTCTTCAAGACACCGCCCTCGGGTGGCTCCAGCAGTATGTGCGATGGGACATCCAGCCGCCTGGTCGTCACGGGCAAAATCGTCGCCGTTCCCAGAGCACCGGTATTAAGTTCAGTGGCAGAGATTACCAGAGCCAAACGAACACGGCTCTGCTCGGCATGATCACCGCCTCTCTCCAGCTCGGCAATCCAGACTTCACCTCTGACTATGTTGTGTTCGTTTTTCCGCATCAGTTTAGATCAAGCCGGCTCTGGTCATTTGCAATTGGTCATCTAAAGCGTTCACTCGTCTTGAATTTCGCTCTCGCTGATGACATCGCACCACTGCTGCCGTTCCGTCAGCTCGGTCTGCCATGCATCATCACCCTGGCGCAAGCGCTCGTAAGCGCTGTTCAAATCCCTGAAAAAGAGCTGCCTCTTGTATGCTTTCAACGCTTTATGAATAATGGCCGCCATTGATTCGCCTTCCTCAGCCGAAAGCAGCTTGAGAACTTCTTTGTCTTCCGGATTTACGCGTACTAGACTTTGACTGTTAGCGGGTTGGTTCGCGGCGCCGGTTTGTTGCCAACCGGCGTCCTCGGATTTATCGCCGATCGAGCTCCGGGTTTTGATTTGTCGGTCTCTGGCCACGATAGCTGCTCTGCGTTAACCACTTGGTAGACTAGTTAGTATACGATTATGGCATCCTTGCCCGAAAAGTTCCAATAGCTATTGCCTTGCCAGCCACTATACTGTTCAGAGCACTGCTGTTACACCAGGTCGGGCGACAAAACGGACAAATGAGTAAGGACACGGATTCAGAGGCTAAATTCGGAGCGAAAGAAAGCTTCTTCGCAGCCAAAGATTGGTCCATTTTGCGTAAGGTTGAAGCCCTGATTTTTCTCGCTTTTTTTTTGGCGGTGCCTTTGTTCGCATATCGCGTTTTACAATACACGCATGCGCAGCTGGTCGTGCTCAATGTAACACGCGCGCTGGTTAATGACTTGCGGAGGGCTCGAGTCATGGCCATGGATAACAAAGCTGATGTTCACATCAAGGATTCGATTTTCAATTCGCCCTTTCAACACAAGAGTTACTCCGCTTACTCGATATCACTGGCAAACAAAACGATTGAGCAAATGGTGCTGCCCGAAAATGTGAGCGTGATTGGCGCGCTGACATTCTTGGACACGGGCAGTCCCGATCGTCCGGGTTCTTTTATTGTCTCGAGTTTCAACAAAACATCGACAGTCGAGATCGACAAAGCCGGGGTGATCTCCGTTCCTTAGCTTGCCGGCTAGTATTTCATCACGGACGGATCGACATCATCGGACCAGGCATGCAAACCGCCGCTCAGATTAAACACGTTTTTAAAGCCTCGCTCGCTGAGCAACTCGACTAAAATAGCGCTGCGGCGCCCGGTCCGGCAATAAACGATGATGTCGCGATCGCTCAAGTCCTTCAGTTCTTCCAGTCTTTCTTCAATTTCTTCCTCTGGAATGTGCATGGAATTTTCGAGATTGGCAATCTCCAATTCATAAGGCTTTCTTATATCGAGGAGGACCAAATTGTCGCCACGGTCGAGCCGTTCTTTCAGTTCTGATGCGGTTATGTCCATTTTTTGTGGTATGCAAGACAGTGAGGGTGGTGCGCACCACTCAAGTATAATCGGAAATAGGAACCGCAAAGGAGGTCCCGAACGTGAATAAAACTTTGGATCAAGCCCTCAAAGAGTGTCTGTCCGATGACGGAAAAATTAGTAAGTACGAGGCAAAGGTGATTCGCGAGCTAATCATGGCTGATGGCGTCGTGTCGAAGGAAGAGAAAGAATTCCTCGAGCGGGCTTTGAAGAACAATCAATTCGATCAGGAAGCGTTCGATCTGCTCTCAGGGGTTCTTCTCAGAGCCGATTTGAAAGAATAGGCTAAGGAACTTTTATAACGCCTGTTGATGATCCGGAAGCTCGATTTCTCTTTTGCCGCCTTTGCTTTTGCTCTGTTCCTTTTCGCCTTTGCGCCTCAGGCATGGAGTAAAGAGCGAGCTTTTGCAGCGAAGTCGGGCGCAATTGCTGATAACAAAACCCAAGCGTCAGATAGTCCGGATAGCGAGCGTCCGAGTAAAGAGCAAGTTGAAACGGCGCAGAAGTTATTCGCGGAAGGCAAAAAGCTTCTGAGCGCGCAGCAGTACCGCACGTCTGAGGAAGCGCTGAGAAAGTCGCTCCAGCTGGATGAATCAAACGATCAGTGCCGATTGACCTATGCCATATGCCTCTACAATCTCGATCGACTCTACGGCGCTCTGTCAAATCTCGAAGCAGTGGCTGAAAAAGATCCGGACAACCCTGATGCTTACTTGTATCTGGGTCACTGCTATCTGAAGACCAGGAAGACTCAAGAGGCAATCGATGCCTATGAGCGTTTCATCAAACTGCGACCAAAAGATCCCGAGCGGGAGAAATATGTGGCGCTGATTGGAGCGCTCTCATCGTCCGGATCAGCCTCAAGTCGAGGAAGCAGCTCGGTCTCCGCTGGGGCAACCAGCTCCGCTGGCGCCACTAAATGCGGTGACTATCTGAAAGAAGTATTCGATGCCGGAGTTTACCGCTGGCCGCAATCCAGACTGCCGATCACCGTTTTTGTCGAACCCGCCGACAACCTGAAGGGCTACAGACCAGAGTTTGATGATATTTTGCGCCATGCCTTCCGCGAGTGGTCGAGCACGACCAAGAACAAGATTCAATTCAAAATCGTCAACCAGAAAGACAAGGCCAGGATGATCATCACCTGGACCGATGATCTGCATGCCCCTGAGCTGCGTGCCGAAGCTGGTATTGCCGGGATAAATCAGGATGTCGAAGGCATCAGCCATGCCACCGTTCGCTTGCTGACTATTGATCCTTTCAAGCAAGGACCGATTGGCAATCAGTTCTTGTACGACGTTTGCTTGCACGAGATTGGGCACGCGCTCGGGTTAATGGGACACAGTCCTTATCCCGATGACATCATGTATCCGATCCTGAGCACTCAGTCCGGAATCTCGCCGCGGGATGCCGCGACGCTAAGCGCCATATATAGCTCTGAGTTCTCGCCGGGCGCGAGCAAGGATCAGACGCCGATGCAGTTCGATGAGCAGACGCTGGCGCGGATGACGCCGAAACAACGCGCTGAGATTCTATGCAAGCAAGGCACGAAGGCATGTCTTGAGGCAAAATGGGAAGAGTCTCTGGAGCCCTTGCAAAAATCACTGGCACTCGAACCCAACAATGATTTAGCTCGGAAAAATTTGTCCGTTTCACTCAACAACCTTGCCGTGAAAGATTCGACTCCAAATGATCAGCGGCTCAAACTGCTGCGCAAAGCCCTTTACTGGAATCCGGACAGCGAGCTGACCAGAGGTAATCTCAAGACATTTTTGGAATTTATGAATGTGAAAACGGACGACTTCGATCAAAGGGTCGCACAGGCAGACAAGCTCGAGAAGAGCGGTGATCTGGAAGGGGCGATCGTCGAGTTGTCCGAGGCTCTGCGCATCAGGAAAGAGCCGAAGGTCGAGCAGCGACTTCAGCAACTGCGCGGCCGGTTGGCGAAGCAATCTCAGACGAGTTAGATGACGTCGGTCAATCCCAGGGTTTGGATGGGTCGAGCGGGCTGGCTTTCAACTGGATGCGTCTTTTGAATTCATCATCGGACAGCGAACAAAATATGCGCTTCCCATCACTGCAGACGAAAAGCACTTCAATCTCATCGCCATCTTTGAGATGAACCGATGTCGGCAAGAATGCATCTCGCAAATCCTTGTTCGGCAAATCCAGGGCATATCCGCCCGCTTGCTTGCCTTGAATGCGACATTTCATCAGGTCGCCTGGTCGATATTCTTTAATCGGTGAGGAAAAATCAGTTTGCTCTGTTTCTTGCATACTATTTAGTAAAGCCATCGAGTGGGACTTTTGCTATGAAGCACACCATTTGCATGCCCGGTAGCTGCCCGATTTGCTATCTGGGCGCCTGCCTCTATATGTACCATCATATCCAAAACCTCCCGGCGCGTCACTCCCTCTGATCGGGAGCGGGCTTATTCCCACAGTATCCGCTTGGCCAGGGTGGGTCCGGGCCCGACATATTTGTTGATGATCTGCCTGTTGTCTTCGAGCAGATTCAGTTCGCCTTCGCTTACGTGCTTGTTCCACGCCGCCAGGAAGGCCTCTTTGCCTTTTTCGCTCTTAGCGAAAATTTGCGGTACTGGGTGGTAGGCGCTAAGAACAGGCTCGAGCCTGGCGGACTTGTACAGGTTGAAAAAACGAGCCCACAAATCGTCCTGACTGGCGATCGGCTTGCGGGCATTGTCGGCCTGCT
This sequence comes from Pseudomonadota bacterium, assembly GCA_021324135.1. Classification (GTDB taxonomy): domain Bacteria; phylum Cyanobacteriota; class Vampirovibrionia; order Obscuribacterales; family Obscuribacteraceae; genus JAJPJO01. Next base: position 3,884 of record JAJPJO010000221.1, on the reverse strand, counting down.
CAATTTGGAAAACATATCGAGGCACCACCAGCGCTTGATCGGTTAAGGGTCTCATTGTCTCCTGCAGAGCGTCGACGAAGACTTTTGAGTGGACGTAATCTATATTGTCCAGAAAGACGCGGAAGCAGCCGTTTGATCTGCTCGAAACGGTGATATTGTCGCTTTCTATATGACGAGGCAGGAGGCGCAGACGTTTGAGGGCGGACAGAACGGCGCTGGCGATTGCATGAAGATTGTCCTCGGCATTTTGTTTACTGCACATCTCAGTGCGGAGGCGCAAATGAGTATGTTTAAAATGCTTATGAGCATAAATGGCGCCAATCAGCAGCGGCACTGCTGCTGTCAGCCACACCACATATGATGGCACGGTGCCGGCAAGCGAGCGCAGGCAGTAAGCCAGCACCGCCGACAGTACCGCTCCGCAAAAGATAAAGTCAAACCAGATCCCTCGCAGCCAGCCTCTGAGGAATGCGGCATGTTCTTTGTGCTTCCAGTTGGTTTTTAAGAAAGGTGGTGTCAAATGGGGTGCCGGGAGGTTGGACACCTCAAGGCAAACGACCATTTCATTCTGATACTGAGCCCCTACCCTCCAGAGCTCATAAACGCGGTTGCGGTCCATGGCTTTTACGGCCATTTCCTGATTGAATTGAGCGTGCCTGGCGAACACCTCATGCCCGGTCAGTTCAGATAAATCAGGGTGAACATGCCCGACGCCTCGCTCGATCTGTCCGTCATCGGCGATACCGAAAAACGTTTCATGCTTGCGTACGAAGCGCCCGTAATCGTTTAACCCCTTCTCCAGTGTCGGAGCGACACAAACGATGTCCCAGTTATTCGCTACTTTGGCGGCCAGCTCTTTAGAAGAACTGGCCTTGCTCTGCACGCGCAGAGTTCGGCCGCGCAATTGTTTGACGGAAACCGGGGCAGTGGTCGTGGTGAGATCGATGAGGGTGTTCAGCGCCTGACTGTCCCAGCCCTCGCCGAACAGTCCGCGTGTGCCGATCAGGCATTTCGAAATGCCGCTCTCGAACAGCTCCGTGGCCAGCCGGACATAGAGCTTGCTTTCCCATTCGCTTCCCTCGGCGGAGACTTGAGCATAAGGCTGGCCTTCCAGAGCTGTAACGTTGAGCTTCAACTTGCTGCCTTCTCTGGCGAGAAACTGGTTGGCTGCCGATGCGAACTGGTCCTTGATACGGCAGTCGATCAAAAGGAGCGATCCGGTCACCAGGCATGGATTCAGATAAGCGGCAATCGGACTGGCAAGAAGTTGTTTGAGAACGCCGGCAGCACCGCCGGAATCTTCGTTCAACACCCCTTGTGTGGAGTGCAATCCCGTGTAGGACATGCGCTCGAAGTCAGTTACGATAATGGCTCGCAAGTGATCGCCGAGGCTGCGATACTCGACGGCCAGTATCTCAGAGGCAGCCCTGGCTTTGCTCTCGCTAAAGGCCAGTACTCGATCGACAGGTGATGCCTGGCGTCTCAAACCCCGCTCGCTTATGCCGAAGCCTAACTTGCCTGCTGCTTTTCTGATCCTCTCGAATAACCGGTGATTCTCCTGCGATTGACTGAGCTTCAGTTTGTGCGAGGCGAAATCCTCGAGCAAGAGCATCCAATCATCGAGATTCGGAGCGCGAAAGATCTCATCTTCCGCCATGTCGAGCTTTGGATTAAACGGCGTTTTATCCGCGAGTGAAAATTGGCGCTTTGCGGCAATGGCGCTGGGTATGGGCAGGCGGTAATGCCACAAGCATCGCAAGATGGCTCTCGCCAGCGCTGCTCTGCGCTCTGAAAATTCCTCCCAGCCTTCGACTTCCGTGGCATCAATGGCTCTCTGCAATACCCAGGTCATGAGTTCTGATACATTGCCGTTTTGATCGTTGACTTGATATCGCTGAGTCGGCAAGAGAGTGGTACTGAATATGGTGCAATCGTCTTTCTCGCCGACCAGCTCTTTTACAAGGGCGTGAAAGTCTTCATGCTGCGATTCAAGGAAAGCGAATTCCTTGGCCGTCGGTTGGGTTATGTAAACCAGATCTTGAAAAGGCGCCAGACCTCTTTCACGAACCAGAGCCGGTGTGGGCACCTGATAATCGATGTTGCCGACCAGGGAGGCATAACGATTTTCCTGGGTGCGTGATTTGCCCTCCGGAGGAGTGCCAGTGAGGGCAACAACAATGGGATTATCGAGCATGCCGATCAGGTGAGACATAATCGCCGCCCAGTAGTCGGTGAGATGGTGGCATTCATCAAAGATGACCAGGCCGACATCTTGCCGCCGGAGTGATTGCAGCAGCTCAAGAGCGTTTTTGTGCAGGACCTCTTCCAACTTCAAAACATCGGTTAGCTTTCTCCTGACACGGCTCAGGTGGCGGGACATTTCCTTCTGATGAGCGCGGGGATTGTTCTGCATGATCTCGAGGATGCGCAGTTCGGCCTCGCCAACACTCATGGATCGGCTCGATCGCAACTCATTGACCCATTCCTTTTGGGCCAGTTGACTCAAGTACTCTTGCTCGCGGCCCGGGGTGGACAGGATCTGATAAGTCAGAACCGTGATTGGCTTGAGCGGTCGATCCTCATGCGTGCCGATAATCGCTCCTGTGTCGAGGCCGTCCAACTCCGGTGGGACGAAGAGTGACAGCTTCTGCGACCATTGCGCCTGGATGGTCGTGTTCGGCGTAAGGATCAGACTCGGGCGTTTGAAATTGAGCACCATCTGAAGACCGATGATCGTCTTGCCGGCACCAGGTGGTGCCACCACATGTACTTCGCGCTCGCCGTCCGATACTTTCTCGTTAACCAGATCGAGAATCTCCGTCTGATATTTCCTGAGAGGGAATCGAAACCTGAGGCGGTTCAGCTTATCGGCGACTTCCTGCTCAGCGGGGCAAGCCGAGGTTTGCCCCGGCGGTATCATCAAGGATCCCTCTTGCTGCCGTGGTCCTGTTGGACTGAGCGCTTGCGGAATTCTCAATTTTTGCTCTTTCTAGTGTTCAGATGGTCCAGTCGAGGCTATGATCGGTTTAACTTCAGCAGTGCACCGCGCGTTGAACAGAAGATTCTCTTGGGCGGCATGAGCCTGACGATAGACTCAAGATAATGCATTTTTATATTTCGGGCAAGAGTGAGAGTGAGTAACGAAAGACAAGAAGTGATCGCCAATCGCTACCAGGTCCTTTCTCGGCTGGGAATGGGCGGCACCTCAATAGTGTACAAGGCCCGAGATCTTGTGCTTGATAAAATTGTCGCGATCAAAAAGCTGCACATTTCTGAAAACGAAGCTCACATAATCCGCTTCCAAAAAGAGGCTCGTGCCACGGCGAAACTCAGGCATAAGAACATTGTTACTGTTCTGGACTTCAATATTGATGACAAAAACGACTTGTATCTGGCGCTTGAGTTTATCGAAGGACCGAGCCTGGCGGACCTGATCGATAAACATGGCCCGATGGATCCTGAATCGGCGCTGCCATTGTTCTATGAGCTCGCCGAAGGACTGGCGCACGCTCACGCTCAAGGGGTTGTCCATCGCGACATCAGTCCGAGAAACGTCTTCCTCGACTATTCGGATCGGGAAAATCCGGCCGTCAAGATTGGAGACTTCGGATTGGCCCAGCTGGTCGAATTCGATCAAAGGCTGACGCCGAGCGGCGCCGTTATGGGCAGTCCGGCGTACATGTCTCCTGAGCAAGCCCGGGGTGAGCCGGTGGACGCGCGCTCGGATATTTATTCATTCGGCTGCACCATGTTTAAAGCCCTAACAGGCCGACCGCCGTTTGAGGCTGATACCGCCATCGATACTATCTCCGCTCGTGCCAACCGTGAGGCGCCGAAGCTCAGCCAGGTTAAGCCCGAGCTGGCCAGTCTCCCTCGCCTGGAGG
>JAJPJO010000387.1 GCA_021324135.1 Pseudomonadota bacterium | reverse complement strand
GCATTTCCCTCAAATGCCTTAGCGAGCGATTGCAGATATTCCTGACGCGCCTGGCGCAACTGCGGATTCCGCGCCAGAGCGTCGAGCATGGCAATGCGCTCTTGCTGGTCTTTTATTTCTTGTGGTTTGAAAGAGGGCTGATTGGCTCCGCCGTTATTGTTGGGCTGAGGCAGCTCAGGCAATCCCAGCCGGCCGGTGCCCACATATAAACGCTCTCCGTGCAAGACCTTGGAGACCACTTCATGCGCTCTCCTTCTCACCTCTGGCTCACTGCTCTGAAAGGCGTCTTTCAGGTGCGGAAGAACCGCCGGCCCGAACTTGGCCAGATCAGCAGTGGCTTGTTCTCGGACATCGTAGCTTTCGTCTGCAAGTTTCCCTTTCAGCTCGTTGACTCGCTTCACTTCATCAGGACTCAAAGGAGTGAAGCGAGAATCGGCGCCCACCAACGATCGCAATATCGACTCAGTTAAAACAATCGGCGCATCAGCCGGGCGTCTCGGCGCGGCGGCTTCGCCACCTGATTGAGCTAAAATCACTTGCGGATTATCGGCTGAGGCGAGCATCAACTTACCGTCAGCGGACTTGGTGATCAGCTGATTGGCTCCCCCGGCTTGTCCCGGCAAGAGCCTCGTCCACAGGGGATCGCTGCCGTTCGCATTGCCGGGAAACTGAATAAATTGAACGGCATGATCGGGTTGGTTTTTCAAACCCGAGAAGACTCGCCTGCCGGAGGCATCGAGCTGAAAGTTCTGAAATTGATCATTGGGAAGAACTCGATCGTTGAGGCTTATCAGTGGCACGGCCGCTTGTTCGCGCGGCACGGTCTCGACTCGGCCGTCGTTGTATCTAATGGTGGCGTTCGCTCCGCCATTGCTTCCTGCAGGCGGAAAGGTAATTTCGCGATCCGACAACTTCGTTTGTACACTTCCGTCTTCGAAGAACTTCATGCTCACAGGGCCTTGCAGTGAGTTTTCGAACGAGAAGCCATTAAACTTGCGGCCGTCGTTGTCGATGCCGGTACTGAATTTGATACCATTATCTTTCAAGAACTGATTGATCAGATTGCTTGCCTTCTGGAACTCTTGCAGAGATCTGAGCGTAGGTGCAAACACCGGGTCGACTTGATCGGCGGTGCCCGGTCCGTCTTTGCGATCGCTTTTCTGATCTTGAGCAGGCAAAGGATGGTCGGCTATCGCCGGCGGTTTCTCTGCCACCGCTGGCTTTTCGGTCGCCGTTGGCGGCGTATAGCTCTTCTCCTTTGGGCTTTTCTTGTCGGTGTCTGTAGAAAGTCGCAGCGAAGCGTCGTCGGACGGGCCTTTTCCGCCAGCTCTGTCGTTAACCATGACGTGGACCTCTCAACTCAACCTCAGGGTATATACCCGTACCCACAGTTCCTGGATGTGCAAATGCACAGTCTCTGGCCGTTGCAGGCAGATTTTTATCTAGGCTTTCGATATTGGCGAATATTGGCGGAGACGCGAATGGCGAAGACACGAATGATGGTCGTCGCTGCGCGAATTTTTTGACGAGGCCAAAAAAGATAATCGCGATGTTCAGTTCGTGCACGCTGCACAGATCATCATTCGGAAATTTCCAGCCTGATCACTTCTCCGTCCTGAACTCCCCTCAGTTGCTCTGCTGAATGAAGCGCAAATGTATAGGCCTCAACCACGGGATCTGGCTTGCGTTGTCTTTCTTGCTCTTCCCCATTTTTCAATACGGGCTCTGCCCAGAGTGGAGGATAGAAGGCGATAGCTTGATCTCCATTTATTGCAGCGATCTCTTCTTGCCAGCCTTGCCACCGATGGAGGCTGTAAAAAGCATCAAGGTCTTCTGTCAGAAAAAACCAAACGAACTCACTATATCCCCAGTCGGTGTTCTCCCATTCCACCGATTCCGGCGCGAGATAAAACACCTTCCTTGGTGCTCCCAGTGCACCCGAATCCAGTGCGAAGAATCCGCCAATTACATCATCCGCGATGAGAACATATGGAACGTCGCAGAGTTCTAAACCCTGAGCAGTCAGATTCCACTCCGGAATTGAACGGGGAAGTTTGGCATGTCCGGAACCCAGAATTCTCAGCCAGCCATGGTCGATGAGAATTCCACCAGTTTCATAAACGATCGCCCCCATAGGCGATCTGGTCGTAACTTGCAGGTCGAGAAGCGCTTCCGCGCGCTTCGACGCGGATGCAGGCAATATCTCATAATGGTTTGTCGCTTCCTTTAACCAATCCTGAACCACCAGCCAGCCCGGTTCCTTTGTGTCGATCAATTCCTGAAGCGATCGTTTCTCCATGCTCTCTCACCTTCAAAATCGCACCCGCGATCGGAAACTATACCATGGAGCCAGAGATGCGTTTAAGCGGAGTGCAACCTTCGTGTGTAGAACGACCAACAAATCTCAATCATCGCGCAGGATCGGGAGCGGCAATCCATATAGCAACGCGATGCAGCATCTTGCATATTCTCCAAAGTTCACGAACGGATTTGGATCAAAACAGTTCAGCGCAGCGTAGGACACATACGACACTTTTGCGCGTGAAAGTGGTCATATATGGCTATTTTTCTCTTTGCATCCGGGCGATTTTTTGCCAAAAAAAGGACACATGTGACAACTTTACAGCAAAATATGGTCATATGAGTCTCGGAGTGATCGAGAAGCTATTCGTTATCCGCGTGCACGTGCAATTAGGAAGCACCAGATTCATAATGCACAGATCAAAAACACGCCAAAAGCCGCTCCAGCTATAACACAACAGGCAATCATAAATACAAAGATGCGGGTCATAAGTCTGTTTCGCCACTCTGTTCTCAGAGTCCATGGATGCCCATCAATGTGTAGAGAGCACCGGCAATCGCTCCCTGTAGCACTGCAAATAATAACAGGAAAAAAGCACCGAAAAATCCGATCAGTGTTATGGTCTCCACAGACCAGCCCTCGGCTCTGACCTTTCGATAAATTCCGAGAGATATGATTGTTGGGATAGCAACCACAAGTCCTAAGAAAAACACAGCGCTCGCGTGCTTCGCAAAAGGCGAGCGCATCGCACCATATGCGATACCGGCAAGAGTGCAACAGACTATTAATGCCAGGACTATGCGGGTCATACTAGGGCCATTATTCATCTGCCGGGGTGCGGCCAGAAACAATTTCTTCCATCACGGCCACCTTATAACACTGT
>JAJPJO010000071.1 GCA_021324135.1 Pseudomonadota bacterium | reverse complement strand
TCGCCAGGTGAGAAGTAAATCGGAACGTCATCATCTATTTCCTTTGCCATCCAGAAGATTCCTGTCGTTAACCCAACATTTAACCCAAAAGGTGCTTAAACAGCGGTTGTGAGGATCATACCAATCATAAGAGCTATTGAAACTCAAGCTAAGGCCAAGAGCGCTCTTTCATATCGGGTCCGGGGCCGGCAAATTGACCCTGCATGCCAGGTCGAGGATGGGTCGGACAGAGAGAAAAGTTCAAGCTGAAACTGACAGAATGCGCTCGAGCCGGCTCGGGCTCAGGAATAAGACCTCGAGCATGGCGATTGCTTCTTTGGAAAAGAACGATGTGGTCAGTCGGCGCTCGAGGGTTCTTACCGACTCGGCAAGCAGGATGAAGAGTTCGTCCTGGCTGAGACTCTCGTTGCTCAAAAGGGCGATTTTTAACCTGATCCTGAGCAGCGAAATCAGAATGGCAAGATGGTGCAGTCCGGCGACAACACTTAAATAGTTGAAGCCGGGACCGAAGTAAAGCTTGGAGAAAATTCGACAGTAAGCAAATCGTCTGACAATGTCCTCGGCATCAGACGAAAGCCGTCCCAGCTTCAGTTTCAATAAATCATTGAATGGAATTTCCATACCGTCGTCATCTTCAATTGCCACCATATTCGGTTCGGACAAAAATTCTCTTGCTACTGCCTGAGCATCGATATCACACACACCAGCGCTGTAAACATCATCAGGGAAATAAAGCTGCAGCAAATGTTTGACAAGCACTTGATCGATGATTTTGGGCTTCACGCTAATTCCGGCCATGTTATCGAGCTTCGCACCGGCTGGGGCTAAACGCCTGAATCTTTCGCACTCTTCAAACAAGATTCGGTCCACTCGAGAACTGCTGCTCGCCTGGCTGGATAATCGCTTGAGCATGGGCTCTTCCAGGGATAAGTATTGATGCCAATTTAGTTTGACGCCATCAATGAGCTGCGAGGCACTCCAGTCCAAATTGAGATTAGGGAAAAGCCGGTTGAAGAGCTGGTTTGCGCCAAGCAAGACATCACGCTGTTCGCTCAGCGATCGACCCTTATTGAAAATCACCGCCGAGCTGGCGAAGCTCAACGACACGTAAGTTCCCGACGGCGTGCTTGTGAAGGTGTATGGAAATAATCTGCACATCGCGGGCTTGCCCTCCGCGCCAAGCTCCTGGTGCAGCCGGCACATGCGATCTTCCGTCAAAAATTCACACATGCCGTCATGGCGCTTCTCCAGCGAATGAGAAAAAACTTTCAGTTTTTCATCTTCTACTTTGAGAACCCGAAAGAGTTGTTTGCTGTCCAGACCCTTTGCATTGGCATAATTTCCGATGCGCTCGAAATCATCCTGTGTGACAGGCACCGGCCACTGGAAGCAACAGTTGCCGCAACTGCTGCACTCAAAATTAATGCCCTCAGGGATATGTAGCTCAGTCGTCGACAATACGGTCTTGCCTTCCATCAAGCACATGTTACTACTTTCCGGATCATGATCAGCGATTTCAGGCTTCATTTGCATGAGACGTGATAGAAAGTTACTGAAAAGTACCAGTTGAAAGAAATATCAGCAATGCAGTCCCAGCAAACAGCCAGAGACCCGATGAAGCCGCACGACAGCCCAAGCGCAAAGCCGCGCCTGGTGCAAGGTAAATTGCTCGTGCCGTTGCTTATCTTGGCACTGGCCTTTCTTTTCTCAATGATTTGCTATGGCGAGAATTTCGGGCGCTATCCACTTCTGGACGAACAGTATCTCCTGGGATTTTTCAAGTCGACTCTGAGCAATACATCAACCTTCCTGCCCACCATCGTCAATTGGTCCGGACCGCAAAATGAAGACAGCTGGGGAGTCTTATCGACGACTCTCGGCTCGCTCTCCTGCTATTTTCCGAAAACGGCACTGTGGTCTGTGAGGTTGCTGGCCATACTGATTCACGCCGGCAACGCCTTGCTCTTCTTCCTGGTCGCCCGGCATGCCCTGGAGGAAGGATCGGCACTCGTCTTGCGGCAAAGAATCGCATGGCTTGCAGGAGCAAGCGCGCTCTTGTTCGTCAGCTATCCATTGGCACCAGAGACGGTGTCATATCTAGGGGGGTTCGCCTATCAAACGGGCTGCCTGCTCATGCTCGCTTCATTCCTCCTCTACTTCAAGGGCAGGAACGAACGCAATTGGACGTATCTTGGCCTCTCATGGATAGCATTCGTGCTTTGCATGCTTTGCGATAGCTCGCTCTGGTCGGCAGGGGCATTGATGTTCATTCTGGAACTCGCCCGTGCTTATATAGGCCATGAAGAGCATGATGGACAGGTCGAAAATAAGGGGTCGTCGCCGGCTGCATCTGATGTGTTTGCCGATAAAGTCGACCTGCTTCTCGAGCATGAGCGCCAGAGTGCCGAAGTACGCGACGAGCATAGTGGTGGCGCCGGCGGTGCGCACGCCAAGGATGCATCAACTGGTGCCCGTCCGGAACATCACAAGCATGAGGAGGGCCCCGGAGTCCTGCTCGACAGTTTCGTTCCGTCCCTGGTTTTCGTCTTCCTCGGCGCGCTCATACCGATAGGGGCGCTGCCCGCCGCCAACAATGAAAAGTTGGCATCGCATTTCATCGCCAACAGTCAGGATTGGATGAGGGTGCTCAAACACTTGTTTCTTCCTGTCAATGCTGAGGTTTTTCACAATTACAACGCTCAATACCGCTCGCTCTACGTTTTGTTTGCGATACCGGCGGTGATGGCACTGATTGCCCTGATCCGCAGCCGGCACTTCCGGCAAAATTTCGTCTTCCTCGGGCTCTGGTTGCTGGTTGTGGTCGTGCCCCACTTGCATCACATGCTCAGCGATGAGACGCTTTCCGGCAGTCGCTGGGCCTACAATGCCATTTTGCCGGTTACAGGGCTGATAGCCTTGCTCTTCTTCTCGCCTGCCTATGCGCTTCACGACTGGAGACTGAAGGGAGCTGATTGGCTCCAGTCATCATGGTTCAAACTGGCAATCACAATCGCCTGCTGCGCCCTCTTCTTGATCCTGATGATCGGCGATATCGGCCGCACGCACAAGCAGAACCGCGCCTACAAGAATTCAGCCAACTGGTTGAAGACAATCCAGTCGAATGCTCTGAATGTGGCTCGCAAGGAAAAAACCGCCTTCGCGCTCGTGCGCAATTTGCCGGCCAGCATTTCGATCACTCCCTTTGTTTCACCCTTCAACCTTGTTCTCATCGATGGTGATACCACACTGGTGCGGGCCTACAAGGTTCCCGGCGGTCAGCTCAAAGATTGCTTGAGGGACCGAAAATATCGTGACGTCGTGGTGCGATGGCAGGAGGAATTCAACAGCCTGATTCCGGCTGTCTCTTCATTGTCGCCTGAGGTTCCCAGGGAAAGTAAAGTTGATGCTCGCGGGTTGATTAACAAGCTGCGGCCCGGTTTGTATTTCTTGAAGGGCGCTTCATTCGACGAGAAGGAGAATTGCCTTGTATTCAACAGCAACGGCAACAATGGACCGGTGGTTAATTTCGAGTTCTACGGTGTTGACACTACAGGTGATGACTTCTTCTATGTCGATGCTCGCGTCGATACGCCGCAGAACGATGAAAATGCCCACATGGAGATGTATTGGTTGACCAATCTCGAGCAGGAGCACAAGAAGCAAAACATAACGGACCGTCATATTCTGGCGCGGGTAAAAGTCAACGACGGGCAATTTCATCGCTACTACTTGCCCTTGCGCTCTACAGGCTGGACGACCAATGGTCAGATCGTGACCTTGACTCTAGGATTTCCGGCCAGCGCCAAAGTGCAGATAAAGGAGATTGGCACGCAGAGCCCGCCGAACCGTTTGCCGAAGTTCACCACAGTCGGTGCGCACCTGACATACAAGCCGCCCTTCTATTTCCAGGAATGCTACAACTATCCCGATCTGAGCGAGTTCGGATTGACATCGATTGATCGGGCGCACGGCGCCAGCTTCCGATACGACGCCTCAATGGTCGAGGGCTGCGACCATGCGCTCATGGAAGTATCAATGCCCAATCAGTTTTTCAACAATCCTAATGGTGACGAGCTCTCAAGAAACACGTACAAACGCGTCTTTCTCGACAAGCCGTCCGGAATCTACAATCTCTCGCCCTATGATTTGAAACTCTACGATGGGGTATACTCGCTGCGTGTTTTTGCCGTAGACAAGGCCGGGAAGATCCTGGCCAACGGCTCGGATGAAATCAATTGTCTGGTATATACGAATGGCAAAGATAGCGATTGACATGGAGCAGCTCGTTTTCGCTTTTCTCGACGAGTCAGCCGACAACATCTACTATCTCGATTTGGATACCGGAGAAGTCAGGCTCGTCCACCGCGAGCTCGAAGATCTCCGCGATCTGACCGACGAGATCGAGTTCGATCGCGACCGATTTCTCTACATCCCCAGACCGGATGCGAAAAAGGGCAAAGAGGATTTGCGGGAATATATTGACACCATCGATGATGCCAAAGTCCAGACTCTTCTCGAGCTGGCATGGGAAGGACCGTTCGCCTTGTCCGGTTTCAAAAAAATTCTCAAGGACAAACTGGGCAGCTGTGATGATCTGGAAAGGTTCCTCGAGCGTCGAACGATGATCAGGATCAAGCAATGGTTGAGCGCTAACTGCATCGAGATCGATGCATGAGGGCGGCGCCCGCCCCGAGCCGTATCTTATCCGACGCATGCCCCGGCAGTTATCAAGGCTTGCGAGCCCGATTCCCTTTAGACCAGCGCGGCTTGGCAGCCGGGAAGTATAAGATCTTTGCGCAACTGACCATTAGATTGCTGATCTATACTTTCTAAGGTGATCAGATTGAGTGGGCTGGGTAGAAGATCATTTGAGAACTGGCTCTATTGGAGCGCGGCACCCCTCGTGTAAAGGAAGATATGGATTCTCCAGGGAAAAGGTGGGAAAAATTTAGAGCGACGGCCGAGCAGGCTCAGCAAGAAGGCATGTACGAATTCGCTGAAACGGCCTGGACTGCTGCCTTAGAACAAGCTGAAGATTTCGGCGATACCGATCGGCGGCTGGCTTACACGCTGGAGAAGCTGGCGGAATGCTTGTGGCACCAGGGCAAACTCACTGATGCTGCCAACCATTGCAAGCGCGTTTTAAAAATGTACGAAAAGGTGCTTGGTGCGCAGCACCCTGATGTGGCCTGCTTTATGGGCAATCTGGCCATGATTTACCATGCCCGAAAAATGTATGAAGATGCCGAGATTTACTACAAAAAGGCGCTTGAGATCAAAGCCCAGATCCTCGGACAGTCTCACCCGGATGTGAAAAAACTCGAGGGCAACTTCGCCGACCTGCTCTTTGTCACCAATCGCGAAGAGGAAGCCGCCAAGCTGAAGGCGGGCGCCTCAGTCGTCACTGCATCAGATTGGCGGAAAACCACGCAGACGGGAACTCCGATTCAGCCGGCCGAATACAACGCCGACACAACCAAACCTGCCGATCACTATCTTGCCGCCCTGGGAGGGAAAGAAGCGACGACGCTGCCGCCGGTTGCCGACATCAGCGCCAAAACCAAGACGACTCCCACTAAAGAGACCGGCTTGTCGGAGCGCACGCTCTCCACTTTGCAAAAAAGTTCGTCTGCCGGTGCCTCAAAACCCCGGCCGGTTCCCCACAGCGGCAACTTCCCGATTCCGCCTGCATTGCCCACCGTGCCGATCGATAAAGCTCGTGCCCGGGCTCAAGAGCAGCCGATGAGCAAGGAAGAATCGTTTGAGAAATGGAAGCAAGCCAAGGAAGAGGCGGAAAAGAACGCGAACGAGGGCAATCTCGCAGCCGCCGAAGAGCACTGGATGGTCGCTTTGAAAGTGGCCGAGCGCATCGGCGAGGAGAACCCACCGCTGTCCTACACGCTCTACAGTCTCGGCGATTTGAAAGCCAGACAAGAAGTGTACGACGGCGCCATCATTTATCATCAGCGTGCTTATGACATAAAGAAAAAGGTGCTCGGCGCTCAGCACATGGCTGTGGCAGCCAGTGCCAACGCCCTGGCTCGTTTGTTCTACTACGCCCGTGATTACAACCAGGCCGAGAAGCTGGCCATCGAGTGCATCACCATCAACGAGCGCAATCTAGGACCCGAGCACCAAGATGTCGCCAATGCCATACATAACCTGGCGACGCTTTACCACGTTCAACGCAAATATGCAGAGGCTGAGCCTTCCTACAAACGTGCCCTCGAGATCAAGCAAAAGGTCTTCGGCAGCGAGCATCCCGATACGCTTCGGCTGCTGCGCAGCTACGCCGATCTTCTGAGAAGCACCGGTCGCGAGATCGAAGCACAAGCGCTCGATGCGACGTCTACAGGCATGATTACAGGCTCCTGGAAGACAATCGATTTGATTGGCGAACTGGGAACGCTACAAGCGCACCAGGATCGATGCGATATATGCAACGCCCAACTGGGCGGCGCGCCCAAGTGCCCATCATGCGGATTTGAAGCCGCCATCGGTGTTATCTGAGCAATTCGCTCAGGCGGTTCCGGATTGCGAGCCCTTTTCCTGCAGCCGGCGTTGTCTGTATTGATCGAGCACAGCCACATCATTGCCTGAAACGCTCAGCGATGCGGTTCGGACCATGTTGTCGAGATCGTAGCCGGAATCATTAAGCCCGGCTGCAGAAGCCTTGCTAACCACGTTCGATCCGACGTCCAGAGCCGACAGAGCGTCATAGCAGTACGCCTTCGGTCCCTGAAGAATGAGCATGGCAGTCAAGTTATCATGGTCGGGATCGACGCTATTCACCAGTCCCAGGGCATCAAGAACGATGCCTTTGCACATCTCGGCGTTTTGAACCGAAATGGAAGACATGGCTGTGGCAGCCAGGCTTGCGGCTTGCGAGCCATAGGTTTGTGCCTGGGCAATTTCAGTTTGGGTCACGGCAATTTCAGTTTTATCTGCAAGACCGGTGCCGGTTCCGTCATCATTGTTTGCATCCCAATCGGATGCATTGAATATGCTGGTGCCGCTCGGATCGTAGAGATCACCCTGCGGATCCATCCAGTTGCCCGTCTGGTTGTCGATGAAACGCCCGTCGGTGACAGTGTATTCCGGAGTGACCAGACCTTTATCGGGATCGAAGTTCCATATGGGAGTGCCATCACCACTGGTGACATCGACTTGCGGACCATTGGTTGTCGATCTCTCGCCCGTGTTGTTATTGATCTGAACCATCGGCTTGCTGTCATCGCTCGGCATAGCAAGTGTTGATGCCGGTTTGTTCGTGCTCGGATCCATGCGCTCGAATACATCATCACCATCTGCAGTCTTGCGATGGCGAACGTGATCCAGCTCGACGGTCTCGTCACCCTCGACTCGCTGTTGCGCCAGCCGCAACTTCTCCATCAGATGCTGGCGCACGTCGTTGTTCAATGCCTGGCGTTGCTCGGGACTGAGCTCATGCCATTGTCCATCTTTTCCTACCGCTCCTAGTTCACCCTGCGAGTTGAGCCGGTAGTGCGTACCCTTCTTCCAGATATCGGCACGACGATGATCCATGTCGCTGATTACGTGCGTATCATCGCCCAGATTCTGAACGTGCAAGCGCACATGCTCGCCCTGCTCGTTTTGCGCGCGCACGAGAGCCTGACCATGATCGCCCAACTGCTTTTGCAAATGTTCCAGGCGCTGCTGCAATTGCTCGGAGGAAAGCTTCTGATCGCGCATGTCTAGAAGCCCGTCAACTCCAAGGAATTTGCCGTCCTTTCCATAGGTATAGTTGAGCAAGGCGCCGTCTTCCATCTTATTGGTCAAACGGCCGTTCTTATCGTAGCGCTCGAGATGGTTGACGGAATATTTGCCGTCGGCGCCTTTTTCGATTTTCACATCCATCTTGCCGGCGGGCTTGCCGTCTTTATCATGCATCATGAATTCATACGTGCCGTTCGGATTCGACTTGGCGACCACCTCGCCATCCTTATTAACAAGGTACGTATCTTTGCCGGAGCGGCGGATGCTCAGATCCTGGTTGCCCATGTGCACCTTTTCGCCGGTGTCTTTTGCATCATCAGGCAATTTGATCTTGCCGCCGTTTGCATCGCTCAGAGGTGCGGCGCCGGACACATCAGTCTGCTCCTCGAACTTCGCCTGAGCAGCGGCAGCTCGTTTTTCAACGCGCCCATCTTTGCCATTGACGCTGTCCTGGAATTTATCGCTAGAGAAGAATGAGAACATATCCGGCTTGTTGCCGACAGTATCGTCGCCTTTGTCGGCCGTTTTGGTGGGATTGGCATACCACTGGTTCCATTCATCGCCAAACCAGTCGACAACCGGATCGATATAGCTGGATTTGAGCGCGCTTGCCTCACCCGTCACCGCTTTGCCCACCGAGGTGTTGGCGACCCAATCAGCGGCATCGCTTAAGGTGCCCATAATCCCGGTACCGCGTCCATCAGAGCCGGCAGCGGCTGTCCTGGTGTCGTCGGTCCGGGCGGCTGTGAGCTCGGGATGCTCAGGGTCGGTGATTTGGACATCGTGGAGTCCGGCAAAGTCTGCTACTGCCGTTATCGCGTGGGCGCCTTCATCCTGGAGCTGGTGCAAATATCTCGTGTACCAGGGCTCGTCTTCGGTTTTTTCTTTGCCCTGGTCTCCGCCGTCTTTCTTCTTCTCACCATCGCTGCCGGTCGGCGGCTGGCCGGTGGTCGAGTCGTGGCGCAACTTGTCGTTCGCTGCCGTGGTCACGGCCGCAGCTTGCTGTTTGGGATCGACTTCTTTAGAGCCGTCTCCCTTCTTTTCTACTTTGTTGTTTTCGACAGCGGGTGCTGTTGCATCTGCGACCATGGGAAACCTTCGAAGAGGGGCAGCGTGTGGTTTGTCGCATTAAATTAAGGAATAGTAAGCTTGTATATTGTCAAGCAGCGCAGGGTCAATGTCAAGCCCCTTCGCGGCTTTAGAAAGCGGTCAGAAAGAGCAATTTAACATTAAATCCGCTCCGCGGCGCTCAGGCAGCGCCTGTCTGCCCGATTCGCTGGTCCTTATAGGCTTCCATTATCGACACCGGAGAGGTATTGCTGCTCAAGGCGGCCATGCGAATCAGCTTGCCCGTATCGAGCCCGGAATCTGCTAAACCATTTGTCGATAGAGCATCGAAGGTCTTTGAGCCGATCGAGACAGCGCTGAGCGCATCAAATACTTCTGCCCTGGCTGAAACGGTCACCAGCTGCGCCAGATAGCAGTTCGGCTCGACGCTGCCCAGAATTCCCAGCGCATCCAGGCAAAGTGACTTGCATAAATTCAAACTGCCGGGCGAAAACATCAACGAGAAGGCTTGCGATGCATAGGCGCTTGCCGTGCCGGACTTGGCGGTTGCCTCAGCCAGTGCCGCAAGTTGTTTGGCAGTCAGCTCACCCGGTCCGAGCATTTGCTCGGCAAACTGCTTGCTGTCGAAAAGCACGCGTCCATCGGGATCGTAAACGTTTCCGTTTGTCCCCAATCGATTTCCTGTGGTATTGTCGGTGAGACCATTCTTGTCGATGGTGAAGTGTGGCGTGATCACTCCCTTATCGGGATCGACGGTCAGAATCGGCGTACCATCAGCCTTTTCGATTTTGGCTTTGCCCGGCCCGGACATCTCGGTGCGCTCATCACCCCTTGTGTGATCGATGAGGACCATCGGTTTATGATCTTCTTTGGGAACGACGACCGTGACTGCCGGTTCGCCGCTATGCGGATCGACGACCACACACTCGCGATCGCCATTCGGTTTCAGCAAAAGTCTTATGCCGTTTAACTGAGCAGTCGCATCTCCCTTGGCGCGGCGCTCAGCGATTCGCAACTGCTCGAGGATTTTTTGCCTGATGATATCGTTTGCCGCTTTGCGCTGCTCATCAGTGAGCGCATGCCACTTTCCATCGTTACCGAGAACGCCGAGCTCGCCGTTTTGATCGACTATATAGTGCAAGCCTTTATATTCGATTTGAGCGCTGCGCCGATCCATGTCGGTGATAACCTGTGTCTCCTTGTCCAGGTTCTGAACGTGCAAGCGCAGCGGTTCGCCGTGCTCGTTCTTCGCTCTCACGATGGCAAAGCCATGCTCACCCAGCAATCTCTGCAGATTGCGCAGGCGCTCGGTCAACTGCTGAGGGGTCAAATTCTGATCTCTCAAGTCGAGCATACCGCCGATGACCAATAGTTTTCCGTCTTTGTCGTAGGTGTAGTTGAGCAGGGCGCCGTCCTGCATTTTGCTCAGCAGCCGACCGTTGCTGTCAAAACGCTCGAGGTGTTTGACTTCATATTTGCCGTCCCTATTGAGCTCCAGACGAACGCTCATTTTCCCGTCCGGCTTTCCGTCTTTGTCTTTCATGATGAACTCGAATGTGCCGTCCGCTTTCTTCTGCGCAACCACATCGCCGTTCTTATCCACCAGATATGTATCTTTGCCGGAGCTGAATATTTTCAGCTCTTCATTGCCCATCTTCACCGTTTTTCCAGTGTCCTTCGCATCAGCTCCCAGCTTGATCTTGCCGCCCTGTGCGTCGGTTAAGGGCGCGGCTTTGCCGACGTCGGTATTCTCATCGTATTTCTGTTTGGCTTGCTCGGCTTTCTTCTCCACCATGCCGTTCTTACCATTGCGCGCTTCGAAGTGCTCTTTCTCCATGAGCTCGTTCAGTATCGTTTCATCCTTAGCTGCAGCCGGTTTCTTCACTTCACTTTGACTGAGGGAAGCGAACTGCGTCCACTCATCGCCAAGCCAATCAGCAATCGGATCGATGTATGTATTTTTGATCTGCTTCACTTCTCCGATGACTGCTTTGCCGAGCGAAGTCTCAGCGAGCCAGCTGGCAGCATCACCAAGCGCACCGAGGACGGTGCCGGAGGCGGTGCTATCGTTTTTCTTCTCGGCGGGCTTCCCATCCGGTTTTCCATCGCCAGATTTTCCAGCGGGCGGCTTTCCATCGGTCGGTTTTGAATCGGCTGGTTTTGCATTAGCTGGTTTTGCATTAGCTGGTTTTGCATCAGCTGGTTTTGCATCAGCCGTTTTTGGCGACTCCTTCGCTTGCGGCTGCTCACCTGCCTTCGCATGCGCCTGGGCGGGCGAGATTTCTACAGGATGCAAGTGCGAGGTGTCTGCCGTATTTAATGCAGTCAGACCTGTACTCGCTTCATCTTGTAAGCGATGCAAGAAACGCACATACCAGGGCTGATCCGCATCTGTTCCCTTCGCCGCTGAGGAGCCATCTTTTAGAGCTTCTGATTTTCTTGTGTGAGTTTCGCTATTCTCAGATTGTGCCAACGTAAAATTTGCGACCATTAACAGGACCTCAAAAAGAGGAACACCTAAACTGGCCGCATACAGAACGGATAGTAAGCCCGAGTATTCTCCTGCAAAAACATCCACTTGTCAAGCACAATTTAAGATCGGTCGAATGCCAGGCCTCGTCCGCTCGTTCGACTGCAAGACAGCCCTGTGGAAACTACGCGCGGCACCACTTGTCGGACAAAACTCGATAGGCACCCTCGATGGACACCCCCGATGGACACGACTTGATGTAGCAGTCGATGGGCACCACTTGACGGGTAGCACGTATTGAAACGCGCGCGAAACCACTTGACGGACAGAAGTCGATGGGCACCACTCGCGAATACGACTTATGAATACCGCTCATGGACAGGAGTTAAGCCACCACCTTGCCAAAAAAAGCAGTGCAACCAACTATTCAAATGAGATCGGAATTTCGATCGAATTAACTCTAAGCTGTGGAGCGCTGCGGCGTTTGCTATGCTTCTGCGCCTGCGATTGTTAGTGGAACGAAAAAATGATAGACATACATCTCCACGATCAAAATACATACAAGCTCTACGATCAAAAGACATATAAACCGGCACTATTTAAGGATTTGACAGGAGCTCTGGCGGTAGTCATTTTCCAATGTCCTTTCCTTACTCTTCGAGCGATAGAACAATTTAGAGAGTCCTTCATCAGTCTCAGAGATCGCAAAGTCCGCCTTTGCGTTTTTGTACAAAAGCCGCGGCATTGGGACGAGCGTCATGCTGGCGGCTTGCCCACTGAAAATTCGGCACGCCTAAAGCAATTCGAAGCCGCCATCGAGCTCCTCAGGTCATACGGTGCACATGTGAATCTTCGCATCGGCATCCACGAGAAGCTGGTGATCATCGATCAGTCGATTCTCTGGGACGGAAGTTTGAATATTCTGAGCCATTTCGATACGTCAGAACGATTGCACAGGTGGGTGAGCAAGCAAAAGGTAGAGGAGGCAATACGCATGCATAAACTGGACAGCTGCGATGAATGCAGCCGTGACGATTACTTCGTGGCGTTCTCACGCGATCCGGAGAGTGTCTTAGAGAGAATCCGTCTGGTAGCCAAAAGCATCGTCAAGGCCAGAAATGCCGATGGCATCTCGCAGAGGGAACTAGCCAGCAGACTGAAGATCTCCCGCGCTTCTCTTTGCCGCGTGGAATCAGGGGCTACATCAGTAGAATTGGGTACCATAGTTCGGGTCTGTCAAGCTCTCGGACTTGAGCTGATGGCGGTGCCCAAGTTCGTCGTTCCTTGCCTCGCCCAATTAATTCAGTCGGTAGAAGAGAAAGAGTCCTAGATGATCGGCTGATGATTACAACCGCTATCAAGCTTACTAACCCGCTATCTTGATGGCGAAATTTTCAACGAGGCCAAAAATGGGCTTTTTTGGCCTCGTTGCCGGTACCAGAAGCCCGAAAATTGCAGCATTCAAGTGTCCATGGCCTCGCCTACGATGCCAAAAACAGTCAATTTTGGCCTCATCAAAAAAAACGGGCGGTTCTGCCCATGCGGCGGCATCGACTGAGGAAGCAAGGGATGAAATCGCGCGGAGGA
>JAJPJO010000185.1 GCA_021324135.1 Pseudomonadota bacterium | reverse complement strand
TCTGGCAATGCCTTCCGGAGGCGATTGCGGGCTTCAAGCGGAATTCGTGCCCCAGCCATCAATGCCGGTGCTGGAAAGACGACTCAAGAAGAGTTGTCTGAAGCAGCTTGCGGCTCTACGGAAAGCGGCAAGTGCACTCAACAGCACCGTTTGCAACAACGCCCAACGAGAACTCTATCTGAGTCGTCGACCGCACCCGGACAGGGCGGTGGAGCTCAAGGGCAAGCATCGAGACGGGGAGGAGGCGTCTGTGCTCGCGCGATAGAGTGCTCTATCAGGTCGTTGTTGCGCAGCGGATTCAGGTGCCGACACGGTCCGGTAGTGTCCCGTAGCACGTGTCCGCTGCATGTATGTAGAAGTGCCGCCTGTGGTGGCACTTAGATGTATTGCGGGCTCGTCCTGAACGCCCCAAGCAGACTATTCCGGAGGGTCTGTGGCCTTATGATTTGTATGATTAGTCATAAGAATGAACATCATACGATGCGACACTAGTCGCGATGCCATGCCCAAACCGGAAGTCTGCCTGAGGCGCTCAGGACGAACTCGCAATACGTAAATGGCGGCTGCCCGGGAATCGAACCCAGCTGGGCTATCATCCAGTCCACACCATGTGGCCGCAGCCAATATGAAATTCGCAAGGGAGGTGGTGCACGGTCGCGGAGCCATCTTAAGTGACCTTCCGGAAAGGTTCAGTTAAGGGCTGCGACGCGTACCGTGCACCACCTTTTGCCGGCTTGCCACCAGACTATCCGGGCTTTACGAAAAGCCGCTCGGATGTCTAAAAGGGCAAGCCGTCGGCGACATCGGTTCTTGCTCGGCTTTTCATGGAGCCTCGGACACTCCCGGACGGAGTTCGGAGGTCTCGACATGAATGCAGCAAGAAGCGCGGTGCCGCCTAACAGCAAGGATGTGTCGACATCGTCCGGCGATGTCTCGTAGCACTATCCTGCTGTTGGCCGGTTCGAATGCGCGGGGTCTTGGTGAACGTCCTGAGTATCATGTGGCGTATCCGGCCTGATTTGAGGCACTAGCCTATGCCGAGCCTGAGCCATGACACCACAGGGCGCTCATCGAAGACCTCGCGCAGCCAGGAACCAACGGTAAATCAGCCTCGCAACCAAAGGTTGCAGGGGGAAGAGGATGAATAAGGGGTTTGCCGTTAGTATTGCGCTGGTTTCGAATCCGGGAGTTGGGTTTGAAAAGGATGGCTTCATCCTAGTCGGCGCCCGGCAGTGAAGCAAGTTTAGGGGCTGGAACGCCCGCCAGGACTGGAAAAGCGCCAGGTCTTAAGGTTTTCGTAATTTTTCGATGCAATTTTTGGGCGATCGAACGTTTCATCCAAAGCTAAAATCTGCCCTTTTGATGTCAAGTTGTGATTAGCGCAGGTAGTACTAACCCTGATGCATTCATAATCCGTCTTTCGCGCATAGGGCAAATAACCGTCCCACGTTGCGTTAGCGCAGCCGCGCCTGTTCGGTTACAATCCGTTCATGGCGCTCACCTTAGATATCGATACCGACTCTAGCATCCCCATGTACGTGCGGATCGCTGAGGCATTGATTGGCGCCATCGAGAATGAAAGGCTGCAACCGGGTGACGCGCTGCCATCCACCCGCGCCCTGGCGGCGAGCTTGTCTTTAGCCCCACTGACCGTGCATCGTGCTTATCAGGAACTGCTCAGCCGCGGCTATGCCGAAACAGTAGCAGGTCTGGGCACTTTCGTCCGATACCGGCAGAAGAACGACACCAGCGCGCCCGCCATCCTGTCGTCCTCAGCCCGTGAACCGTTGATTCGCGGACATTACGGCCAGACGGATGCCGACACGCTCGCCTATATCAAGCAAACCGATTGGTCCCAGTTTGGCCGCTCATTGCTGGCTAATGAGGGCGTCCTTCCCAGCAAACCCGATCTGTTCGCCATTCTCTATCAGAGCATCCCTACAAAGGAACAACTTCCGCTTGCGACCTGGCGGAGAATCCTGGTCGATAATAGTCGTTTGATCGAGAGCATCTGCATGGACTATAACGGCGATGCTTTCGGTTCTATGCGATTGCGCAAGGCGATTGCCTCATACCTCCGGCGGGCTCGCGGCGCGAATTGCGACTGGGAGCAGGTGGCATTATTCACAGGCACCCAACCCGCCCTGGACATTGTTTGCCGGTTGCTGTTAAACGCCGGTGACCCGATCGCAATGGAAGAACCGGGCTACTTCATCGCCAGGCGAATGTTTTTCGCTCACGGTGCGCGGATAATGCCGATCTCGATTGATGAGGAAGGCATTTCCGTTCAACAGCTCGAAAAGCTTCCTCAACCTCCAAAGCTCGTCTACATCACGCCTTCGCATCAAGATCCGCTCGGCTATGTTCTCTCGCAACGCCGCCGCCAGAGCCTGGTTGCCTGGGCGGAGCGAGTCAATGCTTTTATCGTCGAGGATGACAATGATTGCGAGTTCCGGCTCACGGCGCCGCGCCTACCATGCGTGCAGTCATTTGATATAAACGAGCGAGTGATCTATTTGAACACATTTTGGCGATCCCTGGGGCCTCTGGTCCGCCTGGGTTATGCCGTCGTTCCGCGCCGATTGTTGAACGTTTATAACTTCGTAAAATCGATAACCGACCGCGACTTGCCCCTTCTCGAGCAGCATGCTCTGGCAGATCTCATCGAAGAGGGTCATCTGGAGCGAACGATACATAAGAACACCAGAACTTATAAAAAACGGCTTCAGGCATTGATGCGCGCTGCCGCTACTCATCTGGGCGGTGTCATGTCGCTTGGAAAGGAGAGCGCCGGCATGCGAATTTTGGCACATTTCGATCCCTCGCGCTTCAGTAATGAGCGCATCATGGAAGCGGCGTGCGAAGCCGAGTTTCCTCTCTTCGATACCAAGGAGTTTTACCTGGGGAAGGCACCCGAGGGCGAATTTCTGGTGCCATTCGGTCAGTTCGATGAGCAAACGATTTCTGCGGCGGTGGAGCGATTCTCAAAAGCACTGTAAGGGCAACCTGATCTTGCCCTCATCGTCATTGATTCTGCTCTAGGTCATCGCTTGTGCTCTGATCATGATTGGTTGTGCCCTGAACGGCATTGCTTGCCTTTGGCGAACCTCAGCTCATTGCCGCTCCGTGGAGCGAAAGTGTCCACTTTTTTGACGAGGCCAAAAATGCCCATTTTCGGCCTCGTTGCCGATACCAGAAGCCCCAAAATCGCACCATATAAGTGTCCATGGCCTCGGGTACGATGCCAAAAACGGTCAATTTTGGCCTCGTTAAAAATCGCGCCTTCGATAATTTTCAGTCGAGTGATCCAGCCGAATGATCGAAGCCGCACGACCACTGGGGTAAGCGACTTCAACCGCCCCAGTCCAGACGCACAGTCGCATACCGTATACGAAGTAGAATAGTAGAGGATGAGCGGGGCGCAGACGGTGAGAGAACGGAGACGATAAGAGGATGAGGACGATGGTGCTTCTGTTCTCGAACTACGGGACTGATACTATGCCGCAGTATCGGTCCCGCATCTGTTGATTTGCGTTCTAGCCGGAGCTTCGGCCGAAACGCGCTTTGTGCCTCTGCTCGAGAATGACCCAGAGGTCAGGCGCATCGCCGCGGCGTTGCGACGCGCATTCCACCGGTTGTCCCGGTGTTCTCGATCGATAGCGTTTCATAATCAGCAACTGGGCAAGTTGCCGAACCTCAGGTGGAACATCCTGAGGATGCCTGCCGATGAGCAGCTGCCCGAGGGTCCGGTGTTCTTCGGAAAGCTCGAGCACGAGCTGGTCCGCCTCGCGTAAGGGAAGATAATCGCCACACTCTTGCAGCGAGGAGATGATGGTGCGTTCCCTTGAAACCATGCCCCTGAGCGCGAACTTAATCAAGTCCTTTTCTTTTTTGCGCATGAATTGTCTGTTCCTTTGAGACGGCATCCAGAGAAGAGGGTCGTGGATGAGAGGAGGAGTCTGAGCACCGGTGGATGCCGTCGCCTCGTTTGCATTTGCTGATGGGCGGTCAGCGGCTTGGTACCGCCTGTGGTGAGCGGACGGGAACGGCTGTTATTCTTTGTAGGCGAAGTGCAGTGGGTACTCCTGCGCGTCTTGATCGAGGTGATATATGCCCCGCTCATCGGTGGTCCAGGAGCCATGGACGGCGGTGAGATTGAACTGAAGAAGCACCCTGGTACCTTTCGGCCTGGCGATATGCTCTTCCTTGACACAGTAGCGGTTGCCCTTGTATCGAAGCAGCACCGTGCCGGTCGGTGGCTCCTGGAAAGGAAACAACTCACTGGCTAGAGCCGGCTGTCCCAGCGTTTGAGGCGATTGTCCGTGGCGCACGAGGATCAGGCCTTCATGGCATATTGCCGCGCCCCCGTACATGCAGCTCTTGCTGACTGCGTAGTCGCAGCCGTTCCATGTGAAATTCGTCGTTCTCATATGACAAATTCTCCTTCTGCTTTAATCTGAAGACGCTGACGGACGCCACCGTTGGTGGTACCACATTCTCCGTCAGCAGTCCGGTTTCAGTTTGTGCCTTCGCGCTCGTGGCGTGCAATCGCATCCAACAAGACCGCGATTGAAATGGCGCCGCCAACCATGACGTCGAAGGGTATGGTAGCGCCCAGCGACATGTGGAACACTGATGGAATTACTGCTGTGACCACCGTTCCCGGCACAGCAACGACGACCGACTGGGCGACCAGCCACCAGGACAAACCGTACTTAGTGCTGGCGACGATTAGAGCAGCCAGGAAGCCGCACCCGAGTCCGCCAAGCATCGAGAGGTCCCAGTAAGTGACTTTTCCGTGAACAAGCGCCGCGCATGACAAGCCGAAGCTGCATGCGAAAAGAAGAGCGACCAGGCAAATCAGCACTGACCGTATTGCCTTGAGGATACGCAACATACGCAATCTGGTTCTCCTTTGCATTCTATTGGTGGCCATCACTCACAATCGTTCAGGGACGTTTGATCCGCACCGCTCAGCTGACGTAGTCTGATCGATTCACCGACGATTGAGCGCGTCAGTGATTGATACATATCAGGGTTCTGATGGCTGTTCGGTTTGGTTTAGCGTTCTGAACGATCTCATGAGTGAGTAGCGAATATACGTCTCGAACTTACTCAGTTCTTTTTGGTAAGTCTCTGAACGTAACGCGTTCCCCAACCGAACTGCCACACGCCAGCTCGCAGCGTTATACCTCAGGCTGCGCACACTGTTATACGTCTGGGCAGCGTATTATCCGCAAGCAGAACTGGTAGCGGTCACACGCCAGTCACGCGCTGGTTGTTCACTTAATGTTGGGGCGGCACATGACAGAGGACAGCCATGGTTGAAGTAAGAAGCGACATAAGCACAACTGCAACAGCGACAAGGGAACCACGTGGCTGGGCGGCTAATGAAGTGGCCGGGCAGAATCGTCCGGAAATTCGAGCCGATGCCGGTGCCGAGGTGGCAAAAACGACCGACAACACCGCTCGGCGTCTCCTTCCGGCCGGCACGAAGTTGACTCCCGACATGATCGAGCAGGCCGGGATTGCGAAGAATCCAGATCAACTCTTCCTCGAGCGCAACGCGCTCTATCGAGACCAGAATCCCAAAGCCTTCTTTCAATCTCGAACGCCTGTGGGAAACGAATCGACTAACGACAAAATAGATCAGATGACCGGTACCAAGGGTGATGGCACTGATCCGGCAAACGCGGTCGGCAACATCACATTGGATGGGCAGGCTCTGAAGAATGCGTTATTGATCAAACAGTACGAGGGAGCGATTCGCATCGAGTCCTGGCGAGCGCAGCATCCGGACATGATGTCCGATGCCGGCTTCCCGCCCCGACTTTCAGCGGAAGAGATTGGCAAATCGACATCCAAGGATCAAATTCAGGATGCGATAAATGCTCTGTATGCAGAGCGCGGATTTCCCGTCTATAACACCAATAACATTCAGAAGTTTGCGCCAATGAAGGCATACAAGCCCGATCCGAGATTCGACGAGGAAACCTCATTGAACGAATCCGATAAAGCTTATGCCAAACTGCTTGTGGAAAAACGCAATCAATTGACGGGCACCGACGCTCCGCCGGCGCGCCCGCCTGCGAAGATACCTGGTCAGCCGCAGCCGAGTTAGCAAGGCTTGCTTTCAACTAATTGCTTGAAGCTCGCTTGTCTTCTCCCAGCGCCAATTCAGCTTGCTTTTCAAAACCAAGAACTTTGACGAGGAAGGCTAATTTATCGCTCCACTCCTCGATTAGTTTGCTTGTCGGCTTCCCGGCTCCATGTCCGGCACTGGTCTCAATCCTGATGAGCACAGGGTTGTTGCCCTTATTGGCATGCTGAAGCGCGGCGGCGAATTTGAAACTGTGAGCCGGCACAACCCGATCGTCATGATCGGCGGTGATGATGAGAGTGGCTGGATATGAGGTTCCCGGCTTGATGTTGTGCAGTGGCGAATAGGCATAAAGGTTTTTGAACGACTTCAGGCTGTCGTCAGCCGATCCATAATCAGATGTCCACGCCCAGCCGATGGTGAATTTGTGGAAGCGCAGCATGTCCATCACTCCGACGGTTGGGCAAGCGGCGGCGAAAAGGTCCGGTCGTTGAGTCATGCAGGCGCCGACTAGCAAACCGCCGTTGCTGGCGCCGGCGATGGCCAGTTTATTCTTCGAGGTATAGTTATTGTCTACGAGCCATTCTCCACAGGAAATGAAGTCATCAAAGACGTTTTGCTTGTGTTCCTTCATGCCGGCCTGATGCCATTTGACACCATATTCGCCACCACCGCGCAAGCAGGCCTGGGCATAAACGCCGCCCATTTCCATCCATTCGATCATCGTTTGTGAAAAGGATGGACGCATGGCGATGTTGAAGCCGCCATAGCCATAAAGCAAAGTCGGATTGTTGCCGTCCTTCCGCACGCCTTTTTTGGAAACGACGAAGAGCGGAACCTTCGTTCCATCCTTGCTTGTGACGAAGACCTGCTCGGTAGTGAACTGATCGGGATCGAACTTGACACTCGGCTTGAAGAAAACGGCACTCTTGGCTGGCTCTATGTCATACTTGAAGATCACAGACGGCGTATTGA
>JAJPJO010000184.1 GCA_021324135.1 Pseudomonadota bacterium | reverse complement strand
CCGAATAAAGCCGCGCCGTTCCGTTTTGCGCTGTTCCTTCTCTGTGTGCAATGACCGTGCCATTTCAAATACCTCGCTGCGACGCCTGGCGTTCCTGTTAAAAAGCGTACCGAGCGCACTTTGGAGTCGATATGGGGTAATGCCTAGTTCCCCAATGGGTGGTCCACTGAATGGCTGTTCGATTTAATGGCCATCAACGCGACAGGCGTATACAAATCAGATTGTAGTGTCTGGTGCTGCGATTGAAGACCGGCTTACCTGTCGAATCGCCGCCCCATATGACGGCAACATCAAAATCGTTGTGCCGCACGACAATCTCTCCGGGCTTGCAGTGCCATTCCTCTGGTGGTTGCTCGCGCAGACCGCCGATGTTGTCCGCGCACAGTGACGGATCGAGGACAAGCCGAATTCGTGATCCGCCGGCGGCAACTTCCTTGCCGTAAGGGTTGGCACCTGCGGCCTTATTCAGCTCAACCAGCAAACGTTGCGTCGATCTGGCATCGCCGGGTAATAGCTTCTCCTCAAAGCGTTCAGACCGAGAGCCATTATGGACGGTTCGGATGTGTTTCTGCAGACGATCGGCAACCGCGCTCATCTCCTTTATTAATTGATCGTCCTGATTTTGAGTTTGAACGAGCGAGGCTCGCATTTGCTGCATTGCCAGCATGCGGCTTTCCATGGCTGCCTTAGAAGTGCGCGCCTCGGCCGCAGAGATGGCCGGCATCGACACCATCGCGGCCAGGAGAAGAATCAAAGCTGCCAATCTGTTCTCTGCAATCGGCAGGCGGCTGAAATACCGGGCTAAACGTTCATCGATCAAAAGGAGTACAGGTCCCACACAACCTCGACGGATTTTGATTTGCAATCCGAGTTTAGCAGCACCAGGGAAAGATTTTAGGACAAAAAAGAAGCCCGTATATATCTACTCGATGCATACGGACTGCTTGTTTTGCTGTGTGTGTCGGGAGGTAGACTTAGGCTCGGCGGTGCGCGACCGCCCTTCGATCAGTGTCGAGTACGGCTGCCTGTGCCGCTCTCTGCATGGTAGGCGTTCTCGAGATCGTCAAGCAATGAAGCCGGGACCTCGACCTCGCTTTTGCCCTCGAGGAGAGCCTTTTCCTTCAGGTCCCATAAGAACTCGAACAAACCATCATGAGAAGGCGCATCCTGCGAGTGCCTCCGCGTTTGATAGAGCTGGTTCAGGCGGTTCTTCAATGTTTCGGTTGAAAACGAAACGACTTTGGAATTTTTCGCGTCAAAATTAGGATAAGAGTTGCTCATGGAACTCTCCTCACGGTTTTTGGAAAACTTTTGCTGATTTAGTTATTCCACGGCCAAATGAAAATTCACGGAAATGCAGATGTCAAGCAGATCTTGCTGCAAGATGACTTTTCCCGGCCCGGGTGCCACCACATGCAGTGCCACGACCAGACCATAGGCGAAGGGCAGGGACGATTCTCTTGAACCTGGTCATCTTACAAATGAAGAAACCCCAACCAACCCAACAGCTTCTGTGGTTCGCTCAGGAAAAATTAAATGGCTGACAGTGCAAAAAAATGGTGCGCTAACAGAGTGCAGTCCAATCTGTGGACTGGCGCGATCTTGACGGTGACAGAACTAAGAGCGGCGTTTGCGCGCTGCTTCAGCTTTGCGTTTTCTTTTGACGGAGGGTTTTTCGTAGCGCTCGCGGCGTTTGATCTCAGACAAAATGCCGGCTTTCTGAATTTTTTTCTTGAAGCGCTTCAGAGCCTGTTCGATGCTTTCACCCTCTGCAACTCTAACTTCCGACAAGGATCCTCCCCCTGGTTGAAACCAGAACTAAATAGCTATAGTCGTTGCCCATATTAACACCGATCGGCGCTGCAAACAATCACAGGCGGGCTATCTTGTTACGTTTGCAGCCCCCGCCCCGCTCCGATCCGGCACGAAAGAACGACCCAAAGCCGATCCAAATGGATTAAACCAGTCCGATAAACCTTCAGGCGGACTTTTACAATTTGAAAAATGCGGGCAATCCGTTCGCATTCGCGTCAGGATCGCTTGCCTACCCGCCAGGGCAAGACGCGTCGCCTCGATCGGCAACCCTGACTGAGGGGATTTTGGCAGATTTTGACCGAACGCCGGCAGCTCGGGCTGCCGTTTCAACAATCAATGTGAAACCGACGCGAAACCTGGCCTAGTGCGTTTCAGCAGCGTGGGCTGCTGTGGCTTCGGCAATCAGATGCTGCGAGATGTTCGGCGGAACGGGCGACATGTGGTCGAACTTCCATTCGTAGTAGCCCAGTCCCTGAGTGCTGGTGCGCAACTCGATGATGTAGTCCCAGAGTTCCGCTTGCGGAATCTGGCAGGTAATGATGTCCCAGCGCTGGCGGTTGGCATCCGGTCCGAATCCGAGAATCTGACCGCGGCGCCCGGTGATCTGTCCCATGACCGTCGATGTATAGTCGCTCGGCACGTGGATTTTCACTTCCGTGATCGGCTCGAGAATAATCGGGCCTGCTTTGCCAAGACCGTCTCTCATAGCCAGAATGCCGGCCATGCGGAATGACATTTCATCGGAGTCGACATCGTGGAATTTGCCGTCGTAGAGGTTAACGTGCGTATCGACGACCGGGAATCCGGCCAGCGGTCCACGCTCGAACGCTTCCGTGACGCCCTTCTCGACACCCGGTATGTATTGGCGCGGCACCGAACCACCAACAATCGACTCGGAGAATTTGTTTCCTTCTCCGCGGCCGAGTGGCTCGATCTTGACCCACACTTCACCGAACTGACCCTTACCGCCGGTTTGTTTCTTGTGCCTGCCGTGCGCTTCGACCTTGTTTTGAATCGTTTCTTTATAGGCGATCTTCGGTCGCTTGCTGTCGAGCTGAATGTTGTACTTGCGCTCCAAGCGGGCACGGCTCAAAGTGAGGTGCTGCTCGCCCTGACCGTACAGGCAGTATTCATGAGTATCGGGATCTCTGTCCACCTTCAAGATCGGATCTTCTTCGATCAGCTTTTGCAACAGGGTCGACAGTTTGGCTTCATCGCCTCTGTTCTTCGGCGCGATCGCCAGAGAATAAAGGGGCGGAGGCGGAGGCGGCGTCGGCATTTGCACAGCGCCTTCGGAAACGAGAGTGTCGCCGGTGCGAGGCGTCTCCATGCGAGCCAGCGCGATAATATTTCCGGGGCCGGCCTTCTCGGCAGTGTCCTGGCGCTTGCCATGCAGGAAATAGAGACCGCCGATGCGCTCGCCCTTGGTACCACCCTTGGTGACATCGATGAGCGATGTGTCGGCTTTGATCGTGCCGGTGAATACGCGCACGATGGAGAGCTTGCCCGACTGCGGGTTTACATAGGTCTTCATCACTTGAGCGATGATTGGACCGTCGTCCTTCATTTGAATGACCTTGCCGTCCTTATCCTTGTATTCGCGGTCGGCAGGCGAGGGGCAAAGGGTGATGATCGTGTCGAGCAGCGACTGCAGTCCTGCATCCGTCATCGCCGACGCCACCAGAATGGGAACGAAGAGACCGGTTTTCACCGCCTTCTTCAGATCGTCTTCAAGCATATCTTGCGGCGGCTCGCCACCCTCGAGAACGATCTCGAGAAGTTTGTCGTCAGTGTCGGCCAGGCTCTCCAGCAGCTTCTCGCGCGCCGATGCGATGTCATCTTGCAGATCGGCGGGCATGTCCGTTTTCTCCGGAGCGCCTTTAGCGCCGTACTTGAATGCCTCTTGCTTGAGCACATCGACATAACCCGAGAATGTCTCGCCTACGCCGATCGGGTAGTGCAGAGGAGCGAGCGGCTTGGGTGTTTTGGTGCCCGAGATGTCTTTGAGGACCTTGAGCGTTTCCTCAAAAGGAACATCTTGCTTGTCCATCTTATTCATGACGACAAGCCGCGCCACACCGATGTCTTCCGTGAAGCTCAGCAATGTGTCCATCTGCACGAGACGACCCGGGTCCGGCTCGACGACGAAGACGGCGGTGTCAACGCCCATGAGCGCCATCTTCACTTCCTCGGTGAAGTCGATGAAGCCCGGGCAGTCGACAAGCGTGAATTGAATATTTTTATAAGTGGTGCGCGAGAATGAAACTTGCGTCGACGACTGTCTTTCGATCGCTTCGGGCTCGTAGTCGGTCGTCATGTTGCCGTCCTGAATCTTGCCTCGACGCGAGTTTGCGCCTGTTACATTGAGGAGAGCCTCGACCATGCTGGTCTTTCCGCCCCCTTTGATCCCGATGAATGCTACGTTTCGAATATTAGATGCGGCACTAGACACAACTCTTCTCCTTTTCTTGGCAAGAGGTCGCTCGAAAAAGCCTATGAACTAAGAGCAAAGGATATCTAACCTGGCGCCCGATCAGCAAGGATCCAGCAGATGAATTAATCTTGCCGGGCGCTGCAGTGCCCGCCGATGCTCGTTTTGGACAAGCAATCCATGCCAGCTTTTAATGACCGTATTTGTCCTGAGCAGTTTGCTGCTGACCGGCCTTGTGCTCGCCTGGCAGCAAGCTCTTGGATGGATCCTCATAAATCTGCGTCTGGAAGATCTGGTTGATTTTCTTGCCGGCGCGAAAGGCGATCGGGAAGGTGTAATTGATCGGCGGCGAATAAGTGATCGCCGGAGGTTGCGATTTATCGCCGTGGTTGATAATCAAATTGACCGCGTTGGTGCCTTGCAAGCCAAGCAAGTCAGCACCGAGAACCAAAAATGGTGCCGAGGTCAAGAAGAAGAGCGGTCCGATGAGCATGTGGCACAAAAGACCTTCCCGCTGTTTAATCAACGAATTCTTGCCCGGCGGCAAATGAATGAACCAGGGCGAAACGATCGTTAATGGCAAAAAGCCCGCCCAATAATTGATGCGGCCGAGGACTGTGGCGTTCCAGCCCTTGTAAACGAACGACAGACCCAAAGCCAGGAAAAGCGCTCCGACCACCCACCAAACCGGGTGAGGGATTGTTTGTATGAATGCAAGTACTGAGCCCATATGTAGTAATCCTGTTTAAGTGCAACAAGAAATCCAAACCCCATAAGATTTAGTCTACACCGTTAAGGATGCTTATTGCCAATGCCTGTTCTCTTGACCTCGTGAGCTACAATACATTTTTCGATTAAACGGACCATGCGAGGCGATCTGACATGAAACGAAACGCGAGCTGCGGGCGCTTGACCCCAGGCGATCAGGGCAAAGAAGTTTGCGTCGCTGGTTGGGTAAACGCCCGGCGCGACCTGGGCGGTCTTATATTCGTCGAGCTCAGAGATCGCTCCGGCAAGGTGCAGTTGGTGGCTGATCCCAATCGGAACAAAGATGTTCACGAGAAGTTCTTTACGTTGCGAAACGAATTTGTCTTGATCGCCCAGGGAAAAATCAGTCAGAGACCGGAAGGGACAGAGAAGCTGGATCAGCCCACCGGACTGATCGAGATTTATCCCGATCAAGTGGAAATTCTCAATACAAGCCGTCCTTTGCCGTTTCAACTCGAGCTCGGGCAGCAGGTCGACGAGTCGCTGCGCCTGAAGTATCGGTATCTCGATTTGCGCCGCCGTGAGATGCAGCGCAATCTGATCTTGCGGCACCGCATCACCACCGCGGTTCGCAACTATCTGGACTCACAGCATTTTCTCGACATCGAAACGCCGATTCTCTGCAAAGCTACACCGGAGGGGGCGCGAGACTTCCTGGTTCCCAGCCGTCTCAATCCAGGGACCTGGTATGCATTGCCGCAATCGCCGCAACTGTTCAAACAAACTCTGATGGTGAGCGGCATGGAACGCTACTATCAAATCGCTCGCTGCTTTCGCGATGAAGATCTGCGC
This sequence comes from Pseudomonadota bacterium, assembly GCA_021324135.1. Lineage (GTDB taxonomy): Bacteria > Cyanobacteriota > Vampirovibrionia > Obscuribacterales > Obscuribacteraceae > JAJPJO01. The sequence continues at coordinate 1,385 of JAJPJO010000184.1, read as the reverse complement.
GCCGACAGGCAACCGGAATTCACGCAAATCGACATCGAAATGTCATTCGCTTCCGAGGAGGACATTTTTGAAATCTCGGAGGGTTTGCTGCGTGAAGCATTTCGCGCCGCCGGAGTCGATCTCGAGCCGCCCTTCCCACGCTTGACCTACAAGGAAGTACTCGATCGCTTCGGAAGCGACAAGCCCGACATGCGCTTCGGTCTCGAGATACGAGACTTGAGCGAGGTGGCGGGGCGCTGCCAATTCCGCGTCTTCAAAGAAGCAGTCGAAAAAGGCGGCTGCTTGAAAGCACTGACCCTGCAGGGCATGGCCGAGAAGTCGTCGCGCAAACAGCTCGACACCTGGCAGGAGCTGGCTAAGGGGTTCGGTGCCAAGGGACTGGCTTGGCTATCCTTCAAGTCCGACGGCGTCAAATCATCAGGCATCGACAAATTCCTCTCGCCTGACGAGATCGAAGCGATGCGCCAATTGGCGCAGGCCGAGACCGGCGACCTCGTGCTCCTGGTTGCCGATACATATAAGGTGGTCGTCAACACGCTCGGGCGCCTGCGCCTGAAGTTGGCCGAAGAGCTGGATCTCATCGATACGAGTAAACATGCGCTTCTCTGGGTGGTCGACTTTCCGCTGTTTGAATACAACGAGGATGAGAAACGGCTCGAGGCCGTTCATCATCCCTTCACGAGCCCACGACTGGAAGATCTCGACTCGCTTGCCGCCCATCCCGAGCGCGTTCGCGCCCGGGCTTACGATATCGTCTACAACGGTGTCGAGATTGGTGGCGGTTCAATCCGGATTCATTCAAAAGATGTGCAATCACGCGTGTTCTCCGTGATTGGCTTGACTGCTGAGACCGCCTTTGAGAAGTTCGGCTTCCTTCTGGAAGCGCTCGAGTCGGGCGCCCCTCCGCACGGCGGTATTGCCTTCGGTCTGGACCGGCTCGTGATGCTGCTTGCCGGCTGCAAGTCAATTCGCGACGTGATTGCCTTTCCAAAGACCCAATCGGGTGCGTGCCTGCTGACGGATGCACCATCGGCGGCACCAGATGAGCAGTTGAAGGAGCTGCACCTGCAGCATGTCGGACTGGAGCCGAGTAAGCAGCCCAGGTCTGCCGATGATGAGGCTCGCCCGAGCAACAAAGCGAAGGCGGCGACTGTCGAGTCTTGAGCAGGACAGATCCAGGTGCACGCCCGGCAGAAATGTAGGTATTTCACCAGGCGTTCTTCCGCCCATATCATGCTAGAATGCCATCAGCTGAATGGTTTCGCGCTGATAACGTCCTTTCTCAACAGCATTTAGAAGTAGCGCCTGATGTCTCACGGCAACTCAAACAGAACACACCTCGGCGGCACTTTTTGCCTGGCTGTATCAGCCGTGCTTCTACTGTT
>JAJPJO010000253.1 GCA_021324135.1 Pseudomonadota bacterium | reverse complement strand
GAGGGCTGCTGGCATTATTTCAACTGGACGAGTCAAGTTGCTTCTCAGCCTCATTTAGCGGAATAGCGCTTCCAATGTGAGCTGCTGCATCAGTCAAATCGCCGTCGTTGCCGAGGGCGCTCATCTGCCAATGAGTCTTCTCTAGAGCTACGCGTGAAAGCAGATAGCAGAACCGGGAAGTGAAATGCTCAAGAATTGGTGGCGCGAGACAGCATCGTCGTCTGACTCGTTCTCGCGCAGGACAGGAACTTGAAAGCCTCTTGTACAGCTCTGTTGTAGGTACCGTGAAGTAGCGAGTCATGTCGACCACCATCGGTGGTAGCCCCGTGCCGACAAGGTCCTCGCTTCGTAAGACTTCGGAAAAAAAAGTGATACCTGAGGTGGTCGTTTTGTCTGACAAGCTTCCAATTTTCACCCAGTAGGTAACGAACGCGCTCAGCTACGTAGGCTTCGCATAATAAGACGTTGTTGACGAGACCCGCAGCAAATAAAGAATACTCTTTCCTCGCGGCGTCTTTTTGCTCGCCGTTAGGTTGGGATTGATACTTCGCAAGACGCTCCTCCATTTCTGGTCTGATCCGAAAGTCATCTTCCAGATCACACGATTGGGACAGCACTATTGCAATAGGTGTAGATTCAGTCTCTATCGCGGGTCCATGCGGGCCCGCAAGACCACAGTTTGCAAAATTATTCGCTAAGTCAGCTTGCGATAACCGGTTAGTCACAACGTTGGATAGGATTTCACCCTGCAAAAGCGCACCCGCCTGCAAAGACTTAACATACGGTTTTATCGATGGATTTCTCAAAGCCAGTTAAAATGCCGTTCTGATTCGCTTTATTTCGGAGGACTGTTTTGTCCTTACAGCAGAGCCTAAGCCTTTCTGGGACCATCGAAACTGGGAATCCCGGGCGAAGGCAAGCACTTCCCCGACAATCTGTACAGGAAGATTCTTGCAAAGAACTAGCAGTTCTGCTCGTTCGGCAGACAGAGCGTTATCTGGTATTACTGGCGGTTCCACATTGGTGACGTCAACAGCAACTTGCCAATCAAGCACATTCACTGCGTTTTGCCCGGTCGTCAGTGAGGGGTATTGGTTCCATTGCATAGTGTAAGCGCTCTGTGATGCACCACTGAAAGAGTTTTCCGGCCTTTTCTTGAAAGACCCGAAGCTTAGAGATTGCATCTTTTACCTCCGTTTGCTCGTCTGTGTTGAAATCGGTGTCGATTACATAGCATTGCTCGCCCTCGAATTCCGCCAGTCCATGTTGTAGCAAAACCTGGGCGCCCTGGACGTCTTTCAATTCAATGATTGCTTGTGTAAAAACGGACCTAAATTGGCCAATTTCAAGAGCGGGTCCGGCTAATACGCCGAGAATGTGACCGTTTAGAAGCTTTGCCCAAGAGTTTGGTTCCTGTTTGATGCCGCTAGGGCGGATAACATTTTGATACCGAAGCCCAACGCGCGTAAAGAATGCCGGTGCGTAAATCCTTTGAAGGATAGGCAGGATTACTGCCAGCTCGGCTTCGAATTCCTCCCAGCGCCAATAGTCCTTTGTGCTAAGTGCGACGAAATGTTTATTGAGACTAATGGTCCATTTTCCGTCCGCAGAGGAGAAGTCATGCACCGTCGAGATCAGCTGACCAAACTCAGGGGGCAGCAAGGGCTCAATCTGAGCTGGAACACCACCATCGCGTCGAGAAGCGTACAATGGATAGGAGTTTCTGGCGTTTTTCGTCCTAACGGCATCTTGAAACTCAGCTGGCTGAGCCGTTTCAACTCGCAATATCGGAGGAAAGCGCAGTTGGCAAATTACTGACGCTAACGGATTATTCTGGTAAATGCAGCGCTCAAATTCAGGAAATGGCATTTGGGCCTCAGCATAGACTCTCTCGAATTGTAGTCTACCACTACTCCTATGCCCAGCCATTAATTATCAAAACTTCGCCGCTTTCATCAGATGGTCGATCTTGACGACCTCGAAATCCTCAAAGCCCGGCTACCTATTGATGCTGGATTCGGCGCTCAAGGACTTCTGAATGCCAGTCCCTTAGACAATTTCTTGCATGCTCTAAATCGAATTCGAGGTCACCAGCAGCCGCTCCGAAATAGAGTTCCTTTCGAGGCGTGTGTTTGAATACATCGAATGTAAGATAGCTGGTTACGAGCTCCGCCACAGTGCACTTGAGATGCACAGCCGCATCTTCGAGCCTTGCGGCCGTGGCTTGACGGCTAAACACTTCTATCGTCAAGTCGTCAATCATCTTGCACTCGAAAGGAGTCAGGTATTTGTCTGAATTAATCACTCGGCTTACTCTTCCTTAGTAACAGCTGCTGTCCTAGTTCTCTTTGCAAATGGTATCACCACCGATGGTGGCGAGTTCGGCGGTGAAGAAGGCTCAATCGGTAGCGATGAAGCCAGCTGCTCCAAAGGTGTTCGAAGCGCTTCTTTGGCAAAGTGCACATACCGGTTAGTCGATTGAAGAGCCCGGTGGTTCAAGCTCAGCCCTACCAACTTCAAGTCGTTTCCTTGCTGGGCTAGCCAGCTGCCATGCGTGTGCCGAAGGTCGTGCAGTTTCACATCATCAAGCCCGGCGCTTTTTCTCACACGCAGCCATGCTTTATCAGGTCGTTGCCAATGGTCGTTTTTCTTACGACCGGGAAAAACAAAATCATTCACGCGAGGAAGGGCTTTCAATAAAGCGACTGCTTGAGGCGCTAGTGGCGACCAATGCGGCGTGCCGTTCTTTGTCTCTCGAATGTAAAATGAGCCATTCTCTAGGTCGACCTGAGACCACTTGAGCTGTGCGAGTTCGCTTTTGCGGCAGCCGGTCAAAATCAGTAACCAGAAGTATGCGCGCTCAAAAGGCTCCAATGTATTGAGCGCCTGAGCAAGCCGATTCATCTCATCAATTGTCAGCCACCGTTCTCTTTTCACTGCGGGGAATCGCTCGATCCCTAGAGCTGGATTGATAGCGGTGGCAGGAATCCAATCTTGTTTGATCGCCCTATTCCACATCGAAGAAACCATCTCCAGGATCATGTTAGCGGCACGACGATGCTTCTGCCCTACTTGCGCATGGATTTTTCTGATATCACTTTTTCTGATGTCTTTTACCTTCCGATTTCCGAGCATCGGAATGATGTGGTTCCTTGCCAGCGAGCGATACTTTTCGGTGCTCTTGAGCTGCATGTGCTCATCGCAAAAATCGAGAAACCGCTTCACCAGCGTCTCGACGGTGATTGATTCTGCCCTTGGTGATGGCATCGGCGTATGTCCTTGCTTCGCCTCCCATCTAATCTTTTTTGCCTGTGCTCTTGCTTCTGGTGCCGCGAGCAAATCAGCCGGACCTAGTGTTACCCACACTTGGCGCCCTGAGTGCCTGTATTTGAAGACCCAGCTACTAGAGCCTCTCTTATTCTTTCGGATACCTAACCCCGGAACTTGTTTGTCCCAAACAGTCTCATAAGCTTTTGCCATGGTCGATTCCTCCGTTGGTTTCGACATAAAGTCAACACCGCTTGCGTGGTCGAAACCAGTTGAAGTTTTTAAGTAACGCTTAGAAAGCGGCACGAATACTAAGCTTAGCGCTAAGCTTAAGCCCCGACAGTGGCACCATATGCGGTACCGCTTCTCTTGGATACGCTTAGCTCTTTAGCCCAAGTGATTTGTTAAACGCTGCTCAAGGAGGATTGAAAGATGTCAGCTGGTTGCTCATTCATGGAGCGGAACCTGTTTGCAAACATCCTGGAAGCCTGGCTCAAACTCTTGCACTGCGGCGTTCCATTGCGCGGCGTCGAAATCTGCTTCGGAATTCAACCTGACTGCAAGAGTGCCAAGTATGCTCACAAGCGTGGTGTGATTCGACGTCAGTTCAAGTCGTTCTTTCCGCTCGGTAGCACGGACCTCATGTGAGATGAGCGCATATTGCTCTTCATCTGTTCTTCCTATACGCTCAACAACAGAATAGAGAGAAGGGTGAACATAATAGCAGCACAGGTCGTACTGTTTTTCTAAGTCTCGGTCAAGCGCCCGGTAATGAGTGCGAACGAGTTCATGAGCGGGAAATTGCCTCTTATACTTCTCTCGCCTTCTCACTGTCCCTCCGACTGCCTCAATCCATCTGGATGCGCTTTCTGGCTCATCCAGGCATTCATGGGCAAACGCTCCGAGCTCGATCTTGGTGAAACGTGTACATCGTATCGCACGGGGCCCGGAGGAATTCGCGGTGCTGGAGGAGGAAACGCGCGTGTGTCTCCGACCTTCTCCGGGTGCGGATCAATCCATCGAGTCGCATACAGAAAATGAATGGTACCGTCTGCCGATGTTCCTGTAAAGCGCGCCTCCGAAATTATAATCCACTCCTCCCTCCGCCAGCTTGCCTCATGGACGACATCGTTCAACGCGAATCGGTTCAACACTTTCATTCTTTCTCTTCCTTATCAGAGAAGTGAATATCATACCTTTTTCATTTAGAGCGATTGAAGCGATTTTTTAACGCTCATTCAAAATTTCGCTCCTCGAACGCTGTCAACCCATCTGCGCGCAGACCCCCAACTGACACTACAATTGAAAACCTTGACGTTGCTTCAAACTTCGAGAGACCTATTTCTCTTCCGAGCAGCGCATAACTGGCTGCGCACTGGGTCTAGAGCTGATGTATCCAGGGTGAGACGTAGATGCTTCTTCTCTGAACGGG
>JAJPJO010000049.1 GCA_021324135.1 Pseudomonadota bacterium | reverse complement strand
TGCTGGAGCCGGCGGCCGATTTGCTGAGACGGGCGGCGGCGCTGACCGACAACCAGAGTCTGAGCCGCTTCCTGAGTCTGAGGGCGGAGGCGTTTCATACCAACGACTACTACGACAGTGATGTCGCCTGGATGGAACTCGACTCCCCGATCGACGTCGTCATCGGTCCCTACGAAGTCTACATGGACCGTATGTTCAACTACAAAGCTGCCTTCGAATGCTTTGTCACCATCCGCGATACCGAACACTCGGCCAGATTGGTGCAGTTTGCCGGCCGGCTGCAAGAGATCGAGGACAACCTGCCAATCGACGCAGTCTATCGCAATCCGCGCATCGCCGGCATGTCGCCCATCGTGGTGGCAAACGAGGTGATCGGCGGCGGTGAGGCTAACTCCGGTGTGCGCACGGCTGCTTTCAACCTGCCCAACGACGAGCGCATCGTCGCGGAGAAGGGTACCAAGCAGGTGATGCTGAAGAACATTCAGCGCGCCAAGTTCGCTCATGTGCTCACACCTATCGCTCAATGCCTGATGAGCGAAGAGATGCTCAAGCACCTGTCGTTTACTGCATTCTTCGATCACATCGTCTTCCATGAGCTGCTGCACGGCATCGGTCCGCACAACATCAAGGTCGCGGAGCTGATGACGACGGTGCGCATGCGGCTCAAGGAGCTGCACTCGGCCTTTGAGGAGGCGAAAGCGGACATCTGCTCGCTGTTCGCGCTGCAACTGCTCATTGACCGGGGAGTCTATTCAAGCTCCACGGAACTCTCGTTGTACGCAACGTATGTGGCAAGCTCATTCCGCTCGGTTCGCTTCGGCATCACCGAGGCGCATGGACGCGGGCAAGCGCTACAGTTCAACTACCTTTTCGAGCGAGGCGCCATCACGCTGGATCGGCACAGCGGCAGGTTCTCACTCGATGTCGGCAAGATGAAGGAAGGCGTTCGCAGTCTCGCGCATGAGATCATGACGGCTCAGGCGCAGGGCTCCTACGAAAGGGCCAAAGAGTTGCTCGACAGGTATGGAGTGATGTCGCCGGAGCTGACTGAGGCTCTGGGCCGCATTACCCACGTGCCGATCGATATCGAAGCCATCCATCTTCCCAGCGGTGCAAACCGCAAATCGTAATCCAGGCGCAAAACCCTTTCGGTTTAGGTGAGAACGGATCTGCTGCGGCAGGTCCGTTCTCGCCGCGCTTGCAAACTGTTGGTCAAAAGAACTCGAGGTGCTAAATGAAATTCAATATTCATCCGGTGCTGAAGTGGGCCGCAACAGGTCTGATTGTCGGCTTCACTCTCAGCGGCATTTACTTCGCTTTCGCGAATCTGCTCTTCGCCTACATCAATCTGCTCGAACTGCTCCAGCACCACGAGGTGACCAACGTTCATCTCGGCTGGGTGGTTCTGGTCGGCAGCTTGCTTGGGGCGGCGATCGGCACCATCGGCGGTATCATCAAGACGGCGCTCTCCCAAGAGGGTGTCGGATAAGCCGCGGTGTGGAAACGGCAAGCAGCCATCGGTGACGATGGTCTGCCGTCTCCTCTCCCGTGTTCTTAGTATGGCATATAGTATAACTGAGAGCGATAACGAATGGTACCGCGAAGCGCTCGGCATCTAATCCCCTCCCCTCTGCTCCCCTCCCGACTATAATGTCATTGTGTTGAACGCCCGGAGGAATAAAGCCATGGGGTCGAAGACGGTTCCAAACGGCAATACGAACTTGTCCAGCCGGTCTCCCGCCTTCTTGCCATGATCGATTCATGAATCCGGTTATTTGTTCAAAATGCGGCAGAGTCAAGGATCAGAAATCCTCGGCCAGCTTGACCCAGTGGTTTAATCGCTGCACATGCGATTTGATCTCCGGTACTGGTGATGATGGCAAGGCTATTGAGGTCGAGTTGTGCAAGGTCTGTGGCAAGCGACTTAGCGCCGGCAGAACGGGCAGTTTCACCCAGTGGATATTTAGAAGCGATCTTTGTTCTTGCAGCGCAGCCAAGCTTGCCGAGGCGGCACGGCGCTCTGGCCTGGAAACCATGCGTCTGGAGGAGCAATCAGAGCCGTCCGGGAATGATACTGCATTTGATGGCGAAACGATTATTGCCGACAGCGAAATAGAGTTGAAGGCGGCGGATGCCGGTATTCCTCTCGAGCGATACAGTCCCAAAAAGCTGATTGGTAGCGGTGCCTTCAGCAGCGTTTATCTTTGCTATGACAAAATGCTGCAAAAGGTAGTGGCGGTGAAAACGCTGCGGACGCTTTCTCAAAATCACATGATTTCCTTTCAAATGGAAGCGAAGGCTGCCAGCCGCCTCAATCATAGAAACATTGCAAAGCTTCTCGATTTTGGTGTCAGCGAAACTGGTGCACCGTATATGGTTATGGAGTACGCCCGTGGTCAGGGTTTAGACGCACTGCTGAGGGAACGGAGGCAGATCGATTGGATGTTTTTGTGCCCCATGCTCATTCAACTCTGCGATGCCCTGGCCTATGCGCATGCTAGCGGCGTTTTTCACAGAGACTTGAAACCGAGCAACATCATCGTCGGCACGAGCAAGCCACCAGAGGCGCATGGAGAATCGAGCGCGAATTTGTATTTGATCGATTTCGGCATTGCTAAACTGAGAAGCAACCAGCTCGACGGTCATGAGACGACTCTGGTCGGCACTCCGCTTTATATGAGCCCGGACGTCATTCAAGGAGTTGACTATTCTGAGCGATCGGAGATTTATTCGCTCGGCTGCGTAATGTTCGAATGCCTCACCGGCCGACCACCCTTTGTCGGTGATTCGGCGCTGCAAACGCTTTCGATGCATGCTAATTCAGCACCGACTCTGGTGTCGCAAGCCGGAGCTTCCGGCGTGCCTGAGGGGCTTGAATCGCTCGTCAGCAAGTGTCTGAGGAAAGATCCGGGCGAGCGCTTCCAATCGATGGTTGATTTGAAGGAGGCGCTGGAAGCCATTCTCCGTGGCAGGGAGGATATTGCAGGGAACCGGGCAGCGACTGCTTTATCACAGAGCGATCGGTTTTTCTCCGGCGGAACGATCGTGCCGGTTGCAGAGCCTGCCGCGAATCGTGGCAAATACACGGCGATTATAGTTGCTGCCGTTGCTGTTTTTGGCCTCTTTCTTTGCGTTTTGTTTTACTCGATGCTTTTCCGGAATCCGCAGAGTAGCGGCAATCAAACTGAGGCTGCGCGCCGGAGTGAGCCTCCTCGAGTCGCACCTGGTGAAGAAGAGACTTCCAGTCCGGCGCTACTGAGCGTGGATGATGTTACCTTGCACGAGGCCGGACAGCGATCATTCGATGACACTTTCGTTTATGACAAAGGTAGAGATGTTTATACGGTTGCTCGAGATCTGACGCGCGTGCCGATCAACATAACTGATGCC
>JAJPJO010000468.1 GCA_021324135.1 Pseudomonadota bacterium | reverse complement strand
GCAAACTCTGCATAAAAAATAATCTGAAGTACAAACAACAAACCACTGTTCGTTGGATTCCGGAGAAGCAGAGATTTGACCGCCGTCATTGTGTCGGCCAGCGCGCCGATAAATGAGCCGTTGGTATACCTGAAGTTCTGCAGAATAGCACCGCAATCGACCTGGTCCCACTGGAGCAGATAATGCCACGATATGAGCAGACCAACCGCAGTGCCCACTAAGATGGAGCTGAGAAGCCGGTGCCAACCACCGTGTCGAACTATATACAGGGCCACGAATGGAAGACCGATCAACCACAAGCCTTTTATGAGAACGGCGGCGACAAAGGCGACCATGGCGAGCTCGACTTGCTCGTAGAGCAGGGCAGCGAATGCTGCCACCACGAGCAGTGCCATAAGTATGTCGTTGTGACCATTGGAAAGACTCTGCAGAAGGATAATCGGGTTCCACATGAACAAATAGACGCTAAGATCCGGTCGCCTGGCGCCGAGTCTTTTCGAGACGAAATAAATAGCCGGCACCAGAGCGATATAGGCAAGCCAGTTGAGCCCCTTAAAGAGAAAGACTGAAAGCGCTTGCTCGCCATGACCGAGCGCGCAGATCAGCCTGCAGATTTCAGCAAAGAGAAAGCCATAGTGAATCGGAGAATACGGATAATCGTTATGCAGCAGAGGGTCGAATTTATATCCCGGGACACCTGCTGAGGGAACCACATATGGATTGGCATCATAGTGGTGCTGCATCCACCCATATGTCACATATGCGTTCAGATCATTAGTGTTGAAACTGCTGGTTGCCAGCGCTATCAGTGACGATGCCCAGCGCAATGCCGACTATGGACTTGAGGCGAGGATGCCGCGCGTCGGCTAAGGATCGAGCACCCATCCAGTATGCCAGGAGCAGAATCGGAAGACCGACCAGTAATATGAATCCCGACTGTGCCTGAGGCGGATTAACATGGTCCGGTCTGAAGCTGAACGCGAACAAACCGTAGACCAGAATCGATACAAGACCGCAGAGCGACAGGGCATGCTGCTTGTAGAACTGAAATATCACTTACCTTTTCTGCCCGGGTGATCGATGAATGCTCCCGACCATAATAAAACAATGGAGGCAGATTTCATCAGACGAGGTAGATTTTATCTTGCACGCATGCAGGTGAGAGCTGAAGCTAAAGATGCTCTTCGCACCATTGCAACTCGAGCGAGCTGGCCTCAGCGAAGCCTTTCTTATAAATGTCGAAGTGCCCAACATTTTGCACGATATGATATTGAGCGGGCACGTTGCCTTTGTCTTTGATAATCTCATACACCGCATGCCCGTTGGCATCGTTATCGATAAGCTCATCGTTCGACGCCACCACTATTAATGTCGGTATGGCGATCTTGTGCGCATCCTCTATGGGACTGTAACCGATAGACTTCACCGGATTTCTGTGCATCCAGTTGAAGCGCTCCAGTTTGCCCTTGAGCTTGCCGGTCTCCAGCGGCACAGGCTCTACCTCTCCACGGGCTTGCTTGGTTGCCAGTTCAAAACTAGCATTCAATGACGCCTCGGTTCGGCCGGCGCCCATGCCAGGCACTTGCGCAACAAGACACTTGACGCGCGGATCGTTGGCTGCAACCCATGTCACAAGCCCACCACCGTAGCTACTGCCGATGATACCAATGCGCCGCGCATCCACATGCGTCTCACCGCAAAGAAAGCTTATGGCACTGCGAATGTCGTATGCCTGATCGGCGAAGTCTAGTTGCCACCTGATCGGCTTAACTTTAGCGATCATCTCGCCTGGCGCATCAGGCTTGGCAGGTGAATCGACCAGCATCACTTTGCTGTCGCTGTCGCCCCAGCCTCTGTAGTCAAAGGCGAGGAAAATAAAACCGTGACCGGCAAAAATCGGCGCTAATTTCGCGGCAGTGCCTTTCTTGGTTCCTGCCGTACCATTGCAGAAAATCACGGCCGGCAATTTCTCATTTTCCTTAAGTCCTTTTGGAGAATAGAGATCGCCGGCCATACGTGTGCCATCACTCCAGATGGTGACGGAACGTTTCTCAATGTTATTCATACTCTCCTCAGCGACATTGGCGGCAGAGCATGGCGCGAACTGGACAAGCGCAACCATCAAGCAATAAGCGATCGCTCTATTCAAAATTCTTCTCATCGATATCTTCCTTATAGCTCCGACTGATGTGATACCAGGGTTCCCGTCCCTTGGGTTGAACGGCGGCGCCGTCTGAACTGTATAACGACAGTCGAGGCTAAAAAGTTCAATTGGAAAGGTTAAAAATGCGGGCTATTTTTTCTGCCTGTTGTGCCCGTGCAACATGCACAGAGGAATCGTGCTGCGCAGGAGGCAAAAGACGAGCCCGATAACAAACAACAATCGCCAGATACGATTGCCTCGAGCCGTCTTGCCACGAGCGGCATTGATCAAGATCATTACGATATGACTTCCATCAAGACCAGGCCACGGCACTAAATTGACCACTGCCAGATCGAAGCTGAGAAAGGCCGCAAAACTAAGCAGGTATCTGCTGTCCATCGCAATGATGTCGGATGCGAATTTCATAACCGCCAACATTCCGTATGGTCTCGACGGCCTTTTCTCCGAGTTCGCGCCGCTCCCGGCATCAGCATGAAATCGCTCGGCGATGTATCCTTTTGTCGCTCCCAGAGCCGCTCCGCCGATTCCTATAAAACCCTCATTAGCCAGCGAGATCGATTCGATAGGATTGACGCGACGATATGTCGACCCGGAGCCGTTCACGAGCATCATGCCGACCTTGCCATCAGAATTGGTGCGCATGGAAACGTCTTGCATGTTGCCGGCGCGCTTTACATGAACGGTCACGGAGGTGTCAGGATGAGCGATGAGATAGCTGACGACCTCGTCGGGTCTGGAAACTTTCTTATCATCAACAGCGACGACCTCGTCGCCGGGTTTAATTCCGGCATCGCCTGCGATTGGATTGGCAGTCGATAAGCCCTGCACGATCACCTTGCTCTCAGGCGCTCCGAAAATATTCAGTGACGCGAACATAATTAACCAGGCCGCGACCAGGTAGAAAAAAATTCCTGCAAACGCGACAGTCAGTTTTTTCCAGAGGGCGAATCTGGTAAATGGCTTTGGTAGCGATTCCAAAGGCGTGCCATCATCGGCGGTGAGCTCTGGATCCAATTCAGGAATGCTGGCGTAGGCGCCGAAAATCAACCAGTGTACACGAAATTCGGTGTCCCACTTCTTGCCCAAAACCGCATAGGGACCGTAAGGAAGTCCAAATCCGAACACCGGTGCTTGAAATCCGAATGCACGTGCCACCAGATAATGGGCAATTTCGTGACCGACGACAAGCGCGTAAATGATCGCGAGAATCAGTAGCCCTGCCATTATGCCTCCCGAAAGGGCGTTAGATCAGGAAAAGAAAATCACTCGGATATTACGCTAGTGCCGGCCAGATAATCATGAATTGCTTTTTTCTCATTGTTGCAAAGAAAAACAATCAGATTCACGACCTTCAGAAAGCCGATGCAGCAAAAGAATTTCACGTGGTTGCGCCAACAAGCTCTCCAGAACGAGATACGCTCACCGTTTCCATTTACCACCTTGATATGAAGGATTTTCTTGCCTGCGGTGCCCTGCCAGGAAGAGCTCTCGGCAAAAGGAAAGTAAACGGTCCAGGCGACGTAGATCCAGAGTATGATCAACCAAACGCCGACATCGGAACTGATCTTCAGCATGGTACCGACGCCTATCAATATACTTATGAAAATTCCTAAGCTTATAGTAAACATGATCCCGTCCAGGAAATAGCAACCTATACGCGGACCGGGATCAGCCGGAAGCCTGTTGGCGCCGACCCGCGACAGGTCGCGCAACCTGTCTTGCTCGCGCAATTCTTGTTTTCTTGCTTGCCACTTCTCATCCATGATCGCCGCGGCTTCAGATTCTATTGAACGCTTGCGAGTCTGCATTGATTGAGATACAAGACTGCCCAATTCGCTGGCATCCGATGCTGACCACGGCGACTGTCCTTGCGGCGCACCCGGTGCCTGACCCGCCTGGGCATGGACCGGCATTGGTTGCGGAGCGGGCTGCGCTGAGGGATTATAGAAAACCGGCGCAGCCTCAGGACTCTGGCTCTGGCTGAACTCAGGACAGCTGTTGGCCGGTATCCAGCTTGGTAATCCCTTCCGCCACACCAAAGTAGTCGACTTTATGCGACCGGATGCGAGCATCTGTTGCAACTGCTCTTCAGTTACAGGGCCGCGTTGTTCGTTATTTTCGGAATAGAACCAATTCATACAAATTACAGATCTATATAGGGGATAACTTTGTGTATACCCATTCTTCAGTTCTACTATTCACGAACAAAACTTAGAGGGGTTGGCGAAACATCAGGTGGTGCATGGTAAATCAATTGAAAATGTGGTCCCGCGATTCGGTTCGCTTTTGCAAGAGATTTTGCCGCCATGCGCTTCCACGAGAAAACGGCAGAGGTATAACCCCACACCTGTTGAATGCGCGCTCTTGGTTGAGTTGCCGATGTCTGTTCGATCGAAAAATTTCTTCGCCTCTTCCTTCGACATGCCGCATCCCTTGTCCTCGACGCAAATGCGCACCGCACCCTTTGAGTTAGTCGCTTTCACGCAGACAGCCTGGCCGGGCGGACTTGCCTCGACTGCATTTTGAATGAGATTGTGAAAGATCTGGCGCCAGGCAGATGGTATGCCAGTGATATGAGGAAGATGCTTATCAATGACGAGATCTATTTTGACGTTCTTGCTCGAGGCGATCATTGAATTCAGTTGCAGAGAAGCTCGCAGTGTCTGCTCCAGATCAACATCCGCTCTTGATGTTTTCGAATCGTTCAACTCCGCTCTAAAGACTTCCAACATGGTTCGACCAACATCGGTATAGTGGCGACTGCTCTTTTGCAGTTCCTTCAAAAGTTCGATTGCCTCACTATCGAGTTGCTCGGAGCAGGCGCTCAATAAATATTCGACCAGTGAATACTCGGCAGCAAAATGATTTTTCAGATCGTGAGTGATGAGCGAAAGAAGCGCATCGCGTTGACGCACAAGAGCAACTTGCTCGCTTATGTCCTGAAAGACGGAAACGCCTCCCAACAAATTACCGGACGAGTCAATAACCGGCGCTGCAGTGACTCGCACCCATAAACCATCGGGCGGCAAAGTTTGACTCTTGATTAACAGCTCGGCCTTTGCCGTGCGCCGCTCCTTCATGGCAATGACCAGGGGCTCCTCCTCAACACCGAGAGAGGTTATGCCGTCCCGTTTGAACGCCTGATAAGTGGCTCGCAAATCGTCGCGGCTGCATTTCCCCATGCCGGCACCGGCCAATTTGGAAGCAGCCATGTTAGCCAGTATGAGGCTCATATCTTTGTCGAAAACGAGCAATCCCTCGCCCAGGCAATTCAGGACAGTCAATAATTTTTTGGCGTACTCCTCCGATGATTCTTTCGAGCTGAGAATCTCGAGGATGTATCGATTGGTCAGCTCCTCCAGCTTTTGATGGGCGCTGCGCAGCTGCTCCGGTATATTGGCGCTTTTCTTCAGTTCAGATCCGGTCATGTTCGCAACCTTTGGTCTCAGTCCTTCCATTATAATAGATATGCTCGCTATACAAACATTATCGTGCTCCGCGATAGGGCACCATGCACGGTACTAGAACAGCAGAGCTTCACTTTGGAACGGTGCCGAAGATGTCGACGTGCTCACCATCTGCGGTGGCAGCGATTTTCGAGTGCCCGGCAGGATATTGCAATTCCTTTGCTACCTCAGGACTGAACGGCACCAGTTGATCGGCTGAATTTGCGCCTATGCCATTCAAAATAATTTGCGCGTCTTTGTTGGCGCCGCTGCTCGATGCTGCCGTTAGATTAGCGTTGATGCCGGGACGTTTAGGATCGATCAGCAGAGATGTATCTTGCCAGACCGCATCAGTGACATTGGCGCGAGTGGCTTCCTCTTGCTTGCTCTCTCTTCCCTTCTGGTCGATGCCGTTGACGCGCTTGAGAGTTAAGGGCAGCCCCGCCACGAAGCCGGGGGCATCGAAGTCCTGGCTGAATACCCTTTTGGGATTCGGACCGAGATCGGAGATCGTCAAGCGCAGATGATCTCTCGCCGTGAGAACAACCGACATGCGCACGGTATCGCCCGGATGCCACTCCAGCTCAGGTTTAAGAGGCGCGTTGTGCCAGGCGTCCGTGCGCCAGAAGGGTCGCCAGGCAAAGTCTTTGGGATTGACATGGTCCTGTTTGTTCACGGTTTGCGCCCATGTCAGGCCGGCATCCACTACACTGTTGCCGGCCTTGCCGCCCATGTAGATGGAGAAGTTGTCGCGATTCATCCCGGATTTCCTGTCGAGGCGCTTGGCGTCCCAATGCGGAACGCCAAGTTTAACAACACCTGTGATTCCGTCCCACTTATCCAGTGATGAAATCGCCTTGAGATAAAATCCGCCTGGATGCGGCTCAGTGTCGTCCCAGCGTGTTTGATGATTGAGTGTCTCGTCCGGCTCCCTCTTCGCCGCCGCGGGCGGCGAACTGAGCGCGCAAAGATTCCATTCCGAAGGATGGTGCTCGTGTGATGCTGCTGGGTGCGTTTGCTCATCGAAAGCAAACTCGGGGTTGATAGTCATTTAGAAGCATAAGCGAGTGTTGATCTCATCTTAGTTGCCGGCGTTCGTCTCATACAATGGTGAAATTACGCAAAAGCGATCCGGCCGATCAGCAACACCACCGGACGGGAAGAATCCAATGCTATTGGCGTTCACAGGTTCACAAGCGCGGGCGTCGGAAGGGCTAGAGGCGAGTTCGCACTATATATGGTGCGAC
This sequence comes from Pseudomonadota bacterium, assembly GCA_021324135.1. Lineage (GTDB taxonomy): Bacteria > Cyanobacteriota > Vampirovibrionia > Obscuribacterales > Obscuribacteraceae > JAJPJO01. The sequence goes on along the minus strand of JAJPJO010000468.1, from coordinate 6,287 downwards.
GTGCGTGTACATTTTTTAACCACCAGATCGGGTAATGCCCAGGGCCGAGAATGATGAAGAGCGGCTTTTCATGCGGGCATCTGAGCAATAACTCTTTGTAACGCGATTTTTTGATACTAATTGTTACCCCAGCCAAAATCCTGCTGAAACACTGATGATGAGGCATTCCCGAAATAACGGTGGTGGAAAAATTTTCTCAAACAGATCGTACTCACGTTGTCCTCACAAATGATTATTAGCGTGAAAAGCAGCCGACGACGGCGTTTGGACGACCGACGCCAACCACCTCGAGTTATGGAAAATTTTATTGTCAGGCTACTAAAAAGAATTGCTGGCCCTCGGACAGTTCTTGAAACGGTGGATGACAGCTATGATTCATAGATACAAAAGACGACGCAACAAAAGCGGAGCTATGGCGGCGGAGTATGTTGCCACCATGTGGCTCCTCTTTCTCTTCCTCTTCTTCCCGATTCTGAACCTGGCCACCACTGGGGTAAACGCATTCTTCCTCTGGTTCTGCACTAACTGCGCAGCGACGGCGGGAGCAAAATGCCAGTGCTTCATGGCGGCAGTGCAAATTCCTGCGCTCACGGGCACCTGGTTTCCCGGTGCGTACGATACTGCACGGACAAAAGCGAATCAGATTCAAGGCATGTTTCCCGGAATCGGCTGGGTGCCGTCGCCAACCAATCCGGAGGTCGATATTCTCCTCAATCCAATCGATCCTCTCGGGGGACTTTCGCCCGTGACCTGGACAGGACCAGGTGCTTATCCGACGGGATTACCAAGGCCTGATCCGGACTTGTACACGCTCATGCTCAGAGTCACCATTCAGGGCTGGGCTTCGCCATTGATTAGCTGCCCATGGTTCGACATACCAGGCTTGAGCAAACCGATGAACTTGATCATGAGCTCGCAAGCTCAATTTGAGAATCCGCCTGGTTTACTTTATTAGACCCCGATCAGTTCGCGCTGATCGAGGACAACTCCGGCGCCCGGCATCAAATCTTCTTCTCGGCGGGGCGGCCCTCTAGCTCATCAGCTTTAGCTCGATCCTTATGGGACAGATCCTTTTTGCCAAGGATCTCATAGAGCGCTGCCCGCGCCCGATAAGCGGATTGATATTCCCCATTGAGGCTGATCGACTCATTGTAGTCAGAGAGCGCTTTATCGTACATCTTCAGCGCGACGTATTCATTGCCGCGCTTGAGGAAAAGATCTTCATCAATCGAATTCTTCTTAATCGCTTCAGTGTAATCGGCAACCGCTTCCTTGTGTTTGCCGATTTTGCTGTAAGCCGAGGCCCGCATCATCCGATATGGATACTCGCGAGGGTTCAATTCGATTGCCTTGCCATAGTCGGCGATCGCTTTGTCGTAGTGATTGAGAGTCAGCTCGAAGCCGGCACGTGAGACGTAGCCGTCGTCCTTTTTCGGATCGAGTTTGATGAACATATCCATGTCCTTGACGGCAGCATCATTCTGCCCCAAAAGAGAGTGGGCGGCAGATCTGTATTGATAAATCCCTTTGCTGTTCGGGGTCAGCTCGACCGCTTTATCGAAGCAGCGCAGCGCTTTTCTAGTCTCCTTGTTTGCCAGGTAGGCTATGCCCAGAAAATAAAAGCCGTCCTGACAGCGCGGATCGATTGCCACCGCATTTTCCAGATCGCGAAGTATATCCTCATTCTTCGCATCCCCAAACAGGTAACCGCATCGGGCACGGATGATGAGGGCACGAGGATTACGAGGGTTCAACTTCAAAACCCGATTAGCATCGTTAATCGCATCATCGAACAACTTCTTATCCATATAAGCGCGCGCTCGCAGTTCGTACGCTTCCTCCAATTTCGGATTGAGCATGATTGCCTTCGAGCAGTAATCAATGACGGCGCCATTATTGCCGGCGCACTGGCGGGCTTGCTGCAGATAGTGCAAGGCCGTCGAATTATTCTGCGATCTTGCAGGCAGTATAAACCAGCCGCCATATGCTGAAACGATGACTGCCACATAAGTGGCAGCCATCGCCAGAACCATCATTTTTAGCCGAGTTTGACCGCGCTCCGTAAGCACCTCACTTGCTCGTCGGCTGCGAAAGCGATGCGTTGGTCGGACGGTTAACCGGGTTGGCCTCCCAATCCAGCTCTTCGATCGGACCGAGATTCAGCTTTTGAAATTCCGGTTCGATCTTGGTTTTGTCACCCACGGCAACGACCACCATATTGTCAGGCTTAAGATACTTGGCTGCGACCGCCTCGACTTCATGAGCACTGACCTCGTCAATCCTGGCCGGAAGCTTGTGATAATAGTCGTTGGGCAGGTTGTGGACGAATAATCCGGCAATCGTCCCTGCCACCGCCGGTGATGTCTCGAAAAGACCTGGCAGTGAAAGAGCCCAGTTGTCTTTGGCCATCTTCAGCTCCTCTGGTGACAACGGATTCGTATGCATGCCGTTGATTTCCTTGAAGAACTCCGCCACGGCGGGGCCGGTAACATTGGTGCGGATGGATGCTCCGGCTGCAAACGGTCCGGGACCTCGGCGATAATCGAAGCTTGAAAACGCACCATATGTATAACCATGTTTCTCACGCAAGTTCATGTTGAACCGGCTGGAGAACATGCCGCCCAGCCCGTTGTTCATCACTTCCGATGCAGCGAAGTCCGGGTTCGAGCGAGCCAGGCCGATACCGGCAATGCGGAGGGCGGTTTGCGGAGCCGCATCCTTATTGACCACGTAGACAGTCCTGCGGATTTGCCTCTCGGCTGCAGGCGGCTTCGGAACCGGTGCGCTTCCTACCCACGAGCCGAAATACTTCTCCGCCAGATTTCTGGCTTCATCGGGTGTGACATCACCGGCAATGGCAAGCGCCGAGTTTGTCGGAACATATCCGTGCTGCCAGAACGCCAACATTTCATCTCTCGAGATGCGCTTGTTGGACTCGATGGTGCCGCGCGTTTCATAACCGTAGGTACTTTGCGGTCCATAGAGGACGCGCAGCATGATGCGACGGGCAATGGCGCTGGGGTTGTCTTTGACTTGCATCAATGAAGTGACGCGCTCGCTCCTGACCCGCTCGATCTCCTTGCTATCGAATACGGGATGAAGGAGAACGTCGGACATGACATCGACGGCCGGGTTGATTGTCTTCTTCAGCGTGCTCATGCCGATGCTGTCGCAATCAGATGAAGAAGTTGCCCGAAGCGATGCCCCGATCTGATCGAGATCGTCGGCAATGCTGAGAGCCGAACGGTGCGTAGTTCCTTCATCAAGCATGTCCGCCGTGAAATCAGAAAGCCCCGGTTTGTCGATCGGATTGTTGATACTGCCGTTCAAAACAGCCAGGCTCATGGAGACGATTGGAAGCTCGTGCCTTTCAACCAGGTAAACCGTCAAGCCGTTTTTCAACTTGAAGCTCAAAGGTGTAGGCAAGCTCAACTTGGACATCGGCCCCGGCTTGGGTGCCTGGGCGCGCCACGACTCATCCGGCATGGTTCCTTCGCTCAAGTTTTCCTTGGTTGCCTCGTCCTTTGCCTGCGGAACGTCCTCGAGGACCTTCTTGCCCGGCACCGCATATACCACCACAGACTCATTGTCCTGGAGATACTTATTGGTTATGTTCTTCAGGTCGCCGAGGCTGGCATGATCGTAGCGCTCGATATCATGCGGCAAATAGCCGGGATCGCCGAGGAAGTGATTGTACTGATTGAGGCGATCGGCCTTGCCGCCGAATCCGCCCAGAGATTCAAGTCCGCGAATAATGTGAGCTTCGATGGTATTACGGGCGCCATCAAGCTCCTTCTGCGTCGGGCCGTTTTCCCTGAATGCAACCAACTCTTCGCGGATGGCCTTCTCCAGATCCTCAGGCTTCACGTCCGGTTTGGCGGTCGCCTGGATGGTGAAAACGGAGCCGAGGAGCAATGAATAATTGTTTACGCTCACGTCTTGCGCGATCTGTTTTTCATAGACCAATTTTTTGTAGAGCCGGCTCGATTTGCCTCCGCCCAATATATGCGAGATCAGATCCGCTTCTGCATCGCCGGGCTTTAATATAGGAGGAGTAATCCATGCCATGTAGACGCGCGGCAGCTCAACCTGATCGGTAACCGTGGCACGCCGCTCGGCCGTTATCGGCGGTGTGGTCGCCTGAATTTTCGGAACATCCGGTCCTTTTGGAATGGAGCCGAAATACTTCTCGACCAGCGCCTTTACCTCATCCTTTTTGAAGTCGCCGACGATGGCAAGGCTGGCATTGTTGGGAGTGTAATATTGTTTGAAGAAGTTGCGCACATCGTTTACGCGTGCCGCTTCGATGTCGGCATGCGATCCGATGACGCTGGCATAATAGGGATGACCTTTGGGGAAGAGCAAGTGATAGAGCTCCTCTTCGACGATGCCGTACGGCATGCTCTCTATGCTCTGGCGCCGCTCATTGCGAACCACGTCGCGCTGATTGGCCAGTTTTTCCTTGTCGAGCGTGCCAAGCAAATAGCCCATGCGATCGCTTTCCAACCACAGCGCCAGCTCTAATTGATTGGATGGCACAGTTTCAAAATAATTGGTGCGGTCGAAGTCTGTGGTGCCGTTGATGCTGCTTGCACCGGCAGCCTCGAGATACTTGAAGTGTGCCTTTGCGCCCACGTGCTGCGAGCCTTCAAACATCATGTGCTCGAAGAGATGAGCGAAGCCGGTTCGACCGGGCAACTCATTGGCCGGGCCGACGTGGTACCACAGGTTAACGGCCACCATCGGCAAGCGATGATCTTCTGAAAGAATGACATCGAGCCCATTCTTCAACTGATATTTTTCGTAGGGAATCGTCGGCAAGCTGCTCGCCTCGGCGGAGCCTTGCTCTGCAGCCCGGACCGACTGCGAAGCGGCAGTGATCGGCGAGGCTGCCAACAGGGCTGGAAGCGCCATAGCAATCAGTGCTTTGCTAAAAACGCCGGAACGAAATTTGAGCATAGAAAACTCCTTTGAAACAGGCTTTGGGCGGCAGGACACATGATGGCATTCATCGTCTGCAAAACCGCAACAGGAACGGTTTGCGAAGCTGCGAGGCTTCGCCGGCGCGAGCCTCAAGGTCCCCTGGGATGCCACTAAACGGGACATATTATCAGATTTTTCACTCCGCCTGGTATGACTCAACTCTTTCAAGCACGCCTCTCCCCGGCGCTATAATGTTCCTGTATCAGAAGATCGAGTCAAACGAGGTCCTCTCTTAATCTTTATTGCAAGGGAAAGGAAGGCGATTGGGTCGTGTCAAGCATTCGCTCATCCGGACGGCTGGTTCTGAACTCCTTGCCGAACGGGATTTTTGAAGCAACGCTTGATGCAATCTATGAAGATGTGGATGTCTAAGCTATTTAAAAATCCGGCTTTGTTCTTGATCTGTTTGGGCAGTGCCGCAGTTTTTGCCTCAGGCGCTGGACATAGCGCGGAGAATACCGCGGCATTAAGTTTCACAATATTGCATACAAATGATTTGCATGCACACGACGAGTCGTTCTCAGAAGGCGGCAAAAATGTCGGAGGCATGGCGCGCATCGGACATGTCATGCGCGAGATCAAGAGTCGGGACAAGGATACGCTGATGGTCGATGCCGGCGATTTATTCCAGGGCACTCCCCTCTACACGCTGAAGCGCGGCGAGGTGGAGGTGGAGCTGCTGAATCGAATCGGCTTCGACATTGGAGCTATAGGCAACCATGAGTTCGATGATGGTCCGGAAAACCTCGAAAAGCAACTGAAGAAAGCAAAGTATCAAATCGTTTGCGCCAATCTCGACTTCAGCGCCGCACCCGATCTGGAGAGGATTGTGAAACCATCGGTGGTGCGCACTGTTGATGGTCAAAAGGTGGCATTTATCGGTGCCATTTATCCTGACGTGGCGCGAGGCAGTATCACTCTTGGTGGCATCAAAGTGAAAGCGGTCGGGGCTGATTGGCTGCAGCCAATCAAGAGCGAGATAGACCGGCTTAAGAAGGAAGGCATCAATAAATTTGTTCTCGTCAGTCACTGCGGCATCGAGCTCGACCGGGAGCTTGCCGAAAAGCTCACCGACCTGGACGTTATCATCGGCGGGCATTCGCACACCCGCATCGATCCGATGATCGTGGTCGAACATGAAGATGGTACACGAACGGCGATCGTTCAAACCGGCTGCTATGGACGAGCCATTGGTCAGTTAAGACTCGCCTTTGACAAGGATGGCGTGCTGCTCCAAGGCGATACTAAGGAGCGTTTGATCGATATCGGCGAAGACGACGAACAAGACAGCGATCTCAAAGAGT
>JAJPJO010000051.1 GCA_021324135.1 Pseudomonadota bacterium | reverse complement strand
TATGTTTTCTACTCTTGCAAAGGAAGAGCCCAAGCTCGCTGCGAAGGAAGTGGCAAAGTTCTATACGCCAATCTGGTCGAAGAACGATTGTCGGCGGTTGGCTGACATTTGGTCGAAGATGAGCTTTAAAAATCCCAAAGACATAGCAAAATTGCCGCCGGGCGATCTGCGCATTGAGAGTTACTCGCCTGCAACTCGTACAAGTTCCATCTTGATCAGAACGAACTACTGGATCTCCAGTGGACCGGAATACCTGCGTTTTGTCATGCTCAAAGATAAAGCGGGGCGATGGCAGATTAGTAATGTGGAGCTGATTACGGAATCAGATTGGCTTTCAGCGAACCATACGGAATAGCGCAAGCAGACGGTAAAGCAAGTGTGCGATCCCGTTTCAATCCGTCATGAACAGGGCATAGAAAACAGGCTGTCACTACTTACACGGAAAGACCACGCTTGAACAATTTAAGGAAACTCATTCTTCCCTGCCTCTGTCTGTCCTTCCTGACTTCGTGCTCGCTGGGACCGGTGGCCCTGCCTCATGCTGGAGAGCAGCCGAATCTGGTTGAGGAATCCGACCCGGTTCTGCCTGGCGATCCAGCTAATAAGCTCGCATTCAGAGATATGTACAAGGAAGGACTTGCCAAAACCGACAAAGAGATGATGGACGACGGTCGGACGCAACTGCAATCCGGAGATATTCCCATAGGCTCCAGCATTTCTCCGGTCTTCTACGTCCGCAATAAGGGTGGAGCTTTGCAGGGCGCACGCCTGACCATTACCGGCACATCTCTTGATCAAGGCATAATAAGCGAACCCCAGATTCTGATGACGGCTTACGATACTCGCAACGAAGTGGTTACAGCTCCAAAAACCGAGAATAAAAATGGCATCGTCACCTGGACTGTTGATGCTCCGCATTTTGACTTGAACTCAGAGGCACAGATGCGTGTTGCCATGAATTGCAAAGTGGGCAAAGCTGGTTCAGGAGCCGTTATCTTCACGATCTCACCGATAAGCGATCCCAGCAAAGTTCTGATTCGCCACGCGGACACAATATTCATCAAGCAGGGGCATTAGATGCATACTGATGCATAAATATGCAAAGTTTATGCAGTGAATAAATATGCATGCGGTTTGTATAATTATGCAAGTGTTCGCCTTGCGATTTCGCCGAATAAGAATGGCTAGGTCTGTGATGCGAGCCTATTCATGCGCTGCTGTATGCTAGCATTATGACCTTCCGCAAATTAATACAAATCGTTTTTCCCAGACATGAAACTAAGAACACTAGATGAACTCATTTGCAAAGACGATCCAGGATGGCCAATAGTTCTGGATTGGATAAGCGATGCAAAAAACAAAATCGAAATACTTCCGTGCAGTGAACCGCTTCGCAGTGACGCATTGTTGGATACACAGGTCACAACACGGTCTCCAATGGGAGCGATCATTTATGAATCCGGAGGGCTTCTCATCGACCATGGTTGGTTGCGCATCTTAGGATCAGGGCATCCAAGGTTGCCGAGGTCGCTTCCTGATTGGACGCGGACTGCAACAGGCTTTGGTCCTTGTGAGGCGGCACCATTTGTCTTGATTGCTGACGACGTCCTGGGAGGATTCTACGCACTTGATGCCGGTGCACTTGGAGAGCCAGGCAAGATCTTTTACTTGGCGCCGGATACGCTGCAGTGGGAAAACACGGAGAAGGGGTACAGCGACTTCCTCTACGGCTTCTGCTTCAACGGGGATCTTGAGGACTACTACACTCCTTATCGATGGACCGGCTGGCAAGAAGAGGTAGCGACTCTAGGAGGAGACGAGGCGCTATCAATAGCACCGCCTTTGTGTATCCAAGAACTGAACGGCATAACGCGGTCGATCGCCGAACGGAGTCGTCGCCCTGTACCCGTTGCAGAAGCGTTTAGTTTCGCTCTATACCTCGGCGAGCAGCTAGCCAGCCTTCCTGATGGTACAGTTGTAGAGCTTACCGTTGAGCACGGTGATTCATGAGGATGAATGCGTCGATCAGCTAACTGTTGATGCTGAGAAAACTTCAGTCCAGCTATAAGTAATTGGATAGTCATGACAGCCCAATCAATGCGCCCATTCAAAAGCCGATCGTTAGCTGTAGTCGGACTATTGGCCGGCATCGCGTCAGTCATACTTGGTGCTGTGCATTACGGACACACACACTCAGATCTACAGAAGAGATTGTCCGAAGATGGCTATGGCTATGTGTTGGAGCAGCTGCACGAGCCAAATCAAGACGAACGCGCGGCCGGTCGACTCGCCCTAAAGCAATGGGAAAGCAAACCGGAAGAAGATCGCTATCAACTTGCATATGACATTGTGCGCGGCAAGACATTGAATGGAATGAATGGGATCGATGTAATCTATGCTCTCGGTGGACCCAGTCGAATTAACAGAGATAACTATAAACGACTTAAATACACCGCGGCAGATAAGGAGCATCCCGGATGCGATCTTTATGTCACCTTCGACGGAGATAAAGAAGCCAAGGTCATTTACACGTG
>JAJPJO010000013.1 GCA_021324135.1 Pseudomonadota bacterium | reverse complement strand
GCCAGCAAGAATACGAGCACTATTAAAGAGATCGGCTTGAACGACATAGTTCTTTCTCCAAGACTAAATGGACCAAATATAGTTGATGTGCTGGAATGTGTCGAGGACCGAATCTGTTGCTGGAAGTACTTGCCATCAAGGTCTTGCCCACATCATTAGTAGGAACAGACGGGAAAGACCTTTCGCTGCGTCTCGACAATCGCTGCCGTCAACACTGCCAGTCAACAGCTTGAATGCGGCCGCCAGCACCAAGACTGCCGAGGAATCTTTTTTCTCCACGATTAAATCTGAAGTCGACGGACTCAGCTTCATTGACATCAAAACAAGCTCGACAGGCTGCCTTTGAATACATCGAAATCCTTTACAACCGAAAACGATTGCGCGGCACTCTGGGTTACAAAACACCTGAGGACGTGCAAAATAAATATTGGCCGGTATGAACGCATCGTAGAAAATTTTCTGTCTACGCGAGGAGGGTCACCTCAGGCTGGTTTCGTATCAACAACAAGGCGATCTAAGATAAGAACTCAGAAGAAAGGCTGGATGTCATGAGCGCATTGGACGCGTTAACCAAATTGATTATGAGCGGCCTACCGAATGGAGAGGCTAAAGCCGTTGCAGAAGAAGAAATCAAGTCGGCAATAGATGGTCTTTTTGGCGAGCGTTATCACTCAAAATCGCAGTACGGCAAGCGGGTGGTGCTAATGCCCGGTGAAGATAACGTGTCGTTTGCAGGTCTTGTGCATCAGGACAGTCCCAGCAGTGGCGTATATGGTGGCACGTCCCTAATTTGGTTTCCGGTAGGGTCCGACGACGATGAGCAAGGATCGTCGTTGCTTACCCTGGTCTGCGGCACGCGCGGACTTGCACCAGATGAACACATCCTCGGACGACCGGGACACTTGCGGCACCTAAGGGCCTTGCAACTGTTCTTGGCAGCGGAAGCAGAACTTTCTTGCTGGGTGAAGCACAATCCTACCGACCTAAGCGAGCAGTTTCCGCGAGTAATCCGGAGCCACCTTCAAAGATTTGACAGTGCATTGAAGAAGTACGGGAGCCACATCTATTTCGCAGTGCAGATTCCTAAGGAGTTCGACAAGGCAAAGCTGGCATTCTCGAGCCTGTTGGATTTGTATGCATGGGAAAGGAATTGGATACCGCTCAAAGCCCATTCATCCGATATTGCTCGATTTCGCCTGGTGCTGCGTTCTTTCCTGTTTCCTCGCGTTCGGTCTGAGGATGTCGTGTCGCTATTAAAGAAAAGACGATTTGTAATTTTGCAAGGACCACCGGGCACAGGTAAGACCCGCATGGCTAGCGAGATTAGGGAAAAGGCCTTTAACGATTGTGGTTTTACTGTGCAGTTCCACCCCGCTGTGAGCTACGAATCCTTTGTGTCTGGGATTAGCCCACGTGTAGATGGTGAATCACTTCATTTTGAAGTGAAGCCTGGCTGGCTAGTGCAAGCGATACGGGACTGTGGCAACGAACCGTTCTTGATGGTCATCGATGAGATAAATCGCGCAGACCTCGCCCGCGTACTCGGTGAAGCAATCTACTTGTTTGAACCACGTGAAATTGCTGAAGGGGTCGCGAGAAAGGTACGGCTAGCAAACAAGCTGGATTCGCAGGAAGATACCATCGCGATACCTCAGAACTTGTACGTCCTTGGGACCATGAACAGCGCGGATCGCTCTATAGCAATAATGGATCTCGCGGTGAGACGACGGTTCGCATTTGTTGATGTTTGGCCGGATATCGATGTGATAAATGCGCAGAATCTGGAGCTGGCAACGGAAGCCTTTTCGAAGTTACAAGATATTTTTATTCAGTATGCGACTCAGGATTCATTTTCCTTGCTACCTGGTCATTCGTATTTTTTGGCACAGACAGAAGAAGAGTTGGCGTCTCGCATGAAGTATGATCTTTTACCATTGCTGAACGAGTATCTGCTGGAAGGACGGCTTAGCAGTTGCGAGACAGAGCTGCGCGCCTACATGGATTGGTTAAATGCCGAAGTCTAAATCCAGTAGTATGAAAGTAAAACTCGCAGACCGAAGGTCGAGGCGCAGATGTCTTCTTGTCCTTCCAGATCAGGGATCACCGGTAAAGGTATCACCGCTAGATCTCGGTATCGAAGGAAGGGATCGCTCCTGGAACGCTCATGCAGACAACTTTATCCGAGCCAACGAGTCCTATCTTAGGGCGCTGAGTTTGGACGTGATTTTTTCCAGCAATCCAAATGAGCTGGAAATCAGTCTAAAAGGAAACGGTGTGGTAGGTGCTGTTCCGCTTAGGGCACCAAATACGCACCACATAATCGGCGGAATTGTTGTTCGTCCTCGATTTGGATGGCGTAGCATCGGCTCGCTTTTTTCTTCAATAGGATGGTCGGCTTCGCCGGAAATGTTGAACTGTCCTTTAGTGCCGGGTTCTGCGAGGGAGATACCAGCATGGGTCATCGCGGGACCGGCCGTAGCCCAGCTCACATCGCTCTTGCAATACTCAGGACCTCGATTTCGCGAAGTGACGGAGGTAAGGAGCAATCCGCGTGGGCAGATTCGCTGGCATGAATATTGCAGCAAACAGGCCGCAACGGGCAACCTGCACTTACTTCCTTGTGAATTTTCAGATTTGGATGTAGATCATCAACTTCGCCGCTATATCCGCTGGGCACTCGAGAAAATTCGCAGCGACTTGGGAGTCTGCAGAGGCACAGATTTGTTTGCACTTCAACTCTGGGAAAAAGTCGAGGCACTAATAAGGGTGCTTTCCTCGATTAAGCCACTTTTGCCGGATCATCGGAGTTTAGACTCGATGCAACGAACTTTGCGCCAGCAGTCATCCATGACAGATCTCGGGTTCGAGGCGATAGATGGATTCTCGATGAGCGCGGATTAGGAGGTAGTATCGATCTCGACGGACTTTCCTGGCGCGTTCAAATGCACGAGTTGTTCGAACAATGGGTTGAAGCCCTG
>JAJPJO010000280.1 GCA_021324135.1 Pseudomonadota bacterium | reverse complement strand
TGTTGATGCAGCGCTCGTCACACCGCTCACGGAAGGCTTCCAGGCAGTGATCTGGCACTTGCTCGTCAGCCACCCGCTTCTGCAGGTGAACGCCGCCAAATGGGAATCGATGGCGGGCTCTGAAAAAAAGCACGATAACGGCGACGATCGCCTCAGCACAACAGGCGGAAATGGTCGGGTCGAGATGGCCGAGCGCCTTCTAAAAGTTCTCTCCACCTCGGCCACTGAGCAGCCGAGCAAGGCTCGAACGAAAGTATTTGCCGATGGTGCCAATAAAGAATCAATGTTGGCGCTCTACAAGAATCCGGTAGTGGAGGGCTTCACGACCAACCCGACGCTGATGCGCAAAGCCGGCGTTCAAAACTACCGCGACTTCGCCCTCGATATTCTGCAGGTGATCAAGGATAAACCAATCTGCTTCGAAGTTTTCGCCGACGAATTCGATGAGATGGAGGCGCAAGCAAGAGAGATTGCCTCCTGGGGCGACAACGTTTACGTCAAAATTCCAATCACCAACACAAGGGCGGAAAGCGCCGAACCGCTGATTGCCAGGTTGGCCGAAGCGGGCGTCAAGGTGAACGTGACGGCGATGATGACCCTCGCTCAGGTCGAGCACGTCCTGCCGGCGGCGGCAAAGTGCAAAGCCGCCTATCTTTCGATCTTCGCCGGGCGCATTGCCGATACCGGAGTCGATCCCCTGCCGATAATGAAGACGGCGCTCGAAATGATTCAAGCGCACCCGAACGTCGAGCTGCTCTGGGCAAGTCCGCGCGAGATTTTGAACGTGCAGCAAGCTCGAGATATCGGCTGCCACATCATAACTGTCACCGACGACATCTTGAAGAAGCTCTCTCTGACCGGCAAAGACCACACCGAGTATTCGCTTGAGACAGTCAAGATGTTCTATGATGATGCAAAGGCGGCGCAATATTCAATTGAGATAAAGCACGCGCTGAAACGGTAGAGCTGAAACGGTAGGAACGTGCGAAAAAACTGGCTGGGGTTTTGTATTCTCACGATTGCAATGCTCTCCTTCGCCTGTTTGTACGTTGCCGGCGAGCATTTCTATTACGCCAATGATTGGAATTTCTATCACATAGGGACTTGGTTCGCCAAACGCGAGCTTCTCAAGAATCCTCTCACCATGCCGCTGCTCGTCTGGGTCTCGACAGGCAGATCGGGTTTCGACGTCGTCTACACCATTCCGCTCTTGCCGGCTTCATTACTGCTCGGCGACAGTCGCTATACATTCATCGGCACGATGGTGGTGGCGTATGTGGTGCCGTACGTCATATTGCTCGGATTGACGGCGCGGCAAGCCCTGTGCTTTCGCGGCTCCGCGGCTATCTGGATCGGCATCCTCAGCGCCGTTTTCATTCCGGCGCTATGGGCACCCGTGCTGCGCGGCTATCCCGACCACGGCTCGGCGGCGATGATTTTGCTCTGTGTCTTCCTCTACCTCAAGGAAGTGGAGAAAACGTCCCCCTCAAAGCCTGATGAATTGTCCAATGAAAAAACGCCTGCGCCTGAAGCGAAGCAATTCCTTCCCCTCAAGCGCGTCTTATTGATCGGCCTGCTGCTCGGGCTGACGCCTCTCTTTCGCCGGCACTATCTCTGGGACGCTGTGGCATTCATGCTGGCAATCATGCTGCATTCGCTCTGGCTTTCATTCAATAGACCATCTCAAAGCGAGCGGTTGAGAACCTTTAGGAACACTATCTGCTTACGCGTGATACCAATCGGCATGAGCATGGCGATATGCCTCCTGACAGTCGGTTTTCTTTTCCTCATGGACAAATGGGAGCACCGCTATTTATATGTGAACACATCAGCCAGCATTCCATTTATTGAATCGTGCGGCTACTTCTTCACTACCTACGGTGCCATTGCCTGGGCACTGGCGCTGGCAGGTTATGCGCTGGCATGGGCATCAGGCGTTCTCGATAAACGCGCTGGATCATTCCTAATATTGTTCGGCGCACTTAGCGCGATCATTTGGGCGGCGATGGCCCAACAGCTGGCTATTCATTACACGCTCTATTGCACGCCTTTGATTGCCTGGGGGCTGGCCAGCTTCCTTGCCTGGGGATTGAAGCGTTTCAAGTCCGCCAGAGCAGGCGCGATCATCATCGCATCCACAGCCGTGTACATGATGCTCAACTTCGCGCTGGCTTTCATGCCGATGAGCCTGCTTGCGAAAATCAATTATCACCCCACCTATCCGGGCATGCTCTGCGTTCCACTTGCTGAGGGAGATGCAGTCAGCAAGCTGTTCTCGAGCAACTATGGCCCGCTCGTGCGCAGCGATTTTTCGCAATTGCAGGATTTGACCCGACTGCTCATGAGGCTGGCACCTCATGGCGAGCGAATCCTGGTTGTCGGAGCTAGCGAGTACTTCGATCTCGACACCATCCGCAATGTGGAGCGCGATTTGAGCGGCGGCGGCTTTGCCAATTCGCACTTGGATGTGCTGGGCGCATCATTTCTCGACTCTCGCGATTCATATCCGCTGGCCAATTTGCTCCAGTGCCGATATGCCGTTTTGTCCACTCCGAGCTATGCCATATATAAGGAATCGACCGTCAATGTCTTGAGAATGTCGGTGGCCGTTTTCGATCAGCACTGGGAAATCAGCAAAGACTTCGAACAGTTGCCCGATAAGTTCCACCTTCAGTATTTCAATGAAGGACAGCCAGCGGAGCGCTCCATCGAGGTGCGTCTCTTTAAACGCATTCGTCCAACCACGCCGGGCTGCGCCGTTCGAACCATGGAAAAAATGCGCGCCGGGCTGCCTGTGCGACCGGGTGGCCAAGCGCCATTCCTCAGTACCGATGATCCTTCACTGCGCTTTGGTGATGAAAAGGCAAATCGATTCGCGCTTTTCGTCTCCACATCGAATGAACCTGACGCGCCGGATCATTACATCATGGCCGCCTTTCCATTGCCTGAGAACGCCGAGATTCTCGGCAAATGCGAGGACGAAATTCCGGCGGGCTTCAAACTGGTGATTCGCGTCTTCAATCCTCAGGGCGAGCTCAAGAACAAAAAGGTCGCCGAGGTCTCCGCTGATGCCGAACGCCGTTTTGCAACCAGGCTCACTTCCAGCGCCGGTGATTATGCCGTAATCAGCATCGAACCTGATGCCACGCCGGCTGTCGAACCACAAGGC
>JAJPJO010000543.1 GCA_021324135.1 Pseudomonadota bacterium | reverse complement strand
GCCACATTAACCGGACTCAGCTTCGCGCCCTTGTACCGGAAGAAGTTCGGTGAGGGTCTCGTCTCAATGCCAACGATCCACTGAGCCATAGCCTCCGACTGCGAGCGCGCCGGTATCGCCGGTGAAAGCATCAGCACGACAAATGTAGCGATGGGCAGAATATATTTATTCATTGATGAAAAAGTCCTTCGTGACCGGGTCACAGCCAAGGTTTTCCCAACAACTAGCGGCATTGAAGTTCACCTTGAGGGGCGCTGTAACCCCGGGCAAACCCTTGTCGCTTGTAATCAGCGTCTTGATCGTCGCCGGTTGACTCAGCTGCAGCAGGTACGTGCATGGGGCATTTTTACCGCCGGGCAGCCAGTCTTTCGGCACCGCGCATCCACTTGGTATAGTCACTGTGGCACCGGCTTTATTGATGCAGACCATGGCTATTTTGGCTGCACCGAATTCGATACCACAGCGTTGGGCAAAAGCGATGCAGGGATCTTGAGACAAGACAAATGAAGACAAGCTTCTCTTCTCAGCCAGTGCCGCCTTGTGCACCATGGATGCTACCATGCCGTTGGCAAGCATATAGCGAAACGGCACGATGGAGCCAAAGGCGATGACCAGGACCAGAAGTGTGAACACAACAAATGTCGCACAGAATTCCGGCAGGTTGTAACCCTTATTGTTGAGGCGTTTGTGTCTTATCCTCATAAGACTTCCCCTTGCTCAGGTCGTCTCACTCCCTTTGTGTAGAAACTGGCGAGACCTACCTGTCAGCGCGCGGCAACATCATCGCAATCGTGGTCGCCATCTCCTTTGAGGAATTCTATGGCTGCATCCAGGCGAGGAACGATTTTACCTTGCGTCGTCCGTTTGCCGGTTCTAAGCAGTATGTGCGTCGCCTGCCATGCCGTAATCCTTGGTTCTATGCTTTGAAGCAATGCAGCACTGGCAGCAAAAATTGGTGTCGATTCCGATGTGCCGTCCAACAATACAAGCGTCAGCGGCTGGGAACCGAATATGGCAGGGATCATCACACCAGGAGCGGCGGCACGGCCCGTAACCGTATTCGAGAAAGAGGCTAACTGATCGTTTTTATCCGTGGCTTGCACTACCGTTGTCGCGCCTTGAGGATACTGGGAAAGATTGCGAGAGTTGTTGCCGGCGGCCAGGAAAAGATGATCGCCTTGACGATTCAATGACTCAGCCAGAATTTGAATGGCAGTCTGAGCCCACAACGGCGGCAGTCCGCCACCAAAGCTTACGCTTATCGGTCCGCGACCGCCACGCTCTCTCTGATGATTGACCGCCCAGGTCAAGGCAGTCACGAATGTCGTTACCGGAACGTTGCTGACATCGGCGGGTGTGGCGATGCGCAGCATGACGATGTCGACTGGAACGGTCGGCTTGAAGCTTGCCACACCGGCAATGACCGTTTCGTTGTCCGTCAAGCAGCCCGCTACCGACGCGACGTTAGTGCCGTGGCCCTCGATGTCCTTGGGCGCCTCCGGTTTAACTTCACTGCCTGTAGCATCGTATTGTCTGATGTTCACCAGCTCGTTTTTGGGCGAGTAGGTAAAACTTCCGGTATCGAGTATGGTGATAGCCGGTCTTCTTACCTGGCTGTTTATGTACTTCTTCTGCGCTTGCGTCCAGTGAATGTCCGACAAGTTCCACTGCAGAGTGAACTCAGGATCATCAGGCGGAGACGGGAATGATGTAAGGGCGCCATACGTGTAGTTGCGGTCGATACTTCTAAAGTTCTTGCCGCGCTTCTCCGTAATTTTCTTGATCGTCTCATCAGACTTGCCCGGCTCGGGCTTGATGAAGAGAATATCGTAATTGTCATTGTCGACGTGCAATGTTCGAGTCACGGTACCGTGCGCTTGCTCGAGCACCTCGGCTACCTGCTCTTTATTGGCGCCTGGATAGAGGCAGACAATGAGCGTATCATCGGCAATCGAAGGAGCGGCTGACTTGCCGCGAATCGGCATTCTTCTTGATGGAGCGTAGTTGAGTTTTGTTTGATTGCTTTGCGGTTTAGCTTCCGGTTTTGACTTTGGTGAAGCAGAAGCCGGCAGCACAAGCGGGTTCAAAACAGAACTCAGGACAACACAAGAAACAAGCAGTCGTAGCGACGCTTTTGGCGTTTTATGCATAACACTTTCCCTCGACTAGCGAACGTAACTCACCCGATGACTCGCACCGGGTTGACACCATTCCGCCAAAAGATTCTAGACAAAATTACTGTTTATCGTACCGCTTGTCAACGAAAAGAAGGCTATCTGAGTTTTACTTAACCCCAGTATTGATCAGCTATAGAGAGGTTCTACTTAGGATTCAATTTCCGTCCGCGTCTACGAACCCAACGGTTTGTGCGCCGGCTCGGACCTGTTGCAGAAGGTTAAGCAACCATTGTCGAGCAAGCGCACAATATCGAAAGTCGTGAAACGAACGTGACGGAGTTAGGGCAGTGTCAAGATCGTAGTCGGTGGTGGAGCGCCGCCGGTGTTAACAGGACCGCTTCCGCTGCCTGTGGGACCACCAGATGTAACACCAGATGTGCCACCACTGGGGCCACCGCTGGTGGGGCCGCCAGTGGCAACTGGAGTGCCAGTGCCAGTCGGATTGCCAGTGCCGGTTGGAGTGCCCGTACCGGTTGGAGTGCCAGTGCCGGTCGGATTGCCTGTGCCGGTTGGAGTGCCGGTCGGAGTGCCAGTGCCCGTGGGAGTACCCGTTGGATTACCGGTGCCCGTTGGAGGCGTACCGGTCGGAGGTACGACTGGAGGACTGGGTGGCGGAGAACCACCGGCGATAATCGGTCCACCTGCGCCGATGGCCAAACCTTCAGGGAATTCCACCTGACGGCTGGCGACAAATGTCATTCGCGCCGGCACGCCAATTCCTGGGATATTGCCGATGAATGGAACAGCGCTGAGATTAGTGAATGGACCTACGTCGCAAGTCACTCTGGCGTCATAAGAGTACAGGTCGGTGCTGGAATTGATCGCCGAGACAAAAGGCGTGTTCGGACCGTTTGTAGTGCTGAGCTGACTGGCGACTTTGGTATCGGTCACATACAGATCCATGCCGCTGCCGTTATAGCCGCCTACCGGCACCAACTTGGCAAACTTACCAAAACCGCTCAATACATAAGATTGAGCAGTTGATGTAGCTGACGCCAGGGCGTCATCAAAGGTTGATTGCCCGCTGGCGCTGACTGCTGATTGCTGTGCCATGAGATACAGAGTGCAGGCGCCCGTAGCCAATCCTATGAGATTGATCAGCGGAAAGATTATTATTAATAGGAAGATAAAAAGTGCCACGGCAAATTCCGCCGAATTGGCGCTGGCACCTATACATCGATTTCGTTTGCGCATGACTTTGACCCCTCAATCAACACAATAAGGTGGGACAACAAAAATATGCGATTCGGCCATGCGCTATACCCTTACGATATTATGCCCAGTTCTAAGAGAATAATCTCGCAGTTAATTGCTTAACTCGCTCAATCAGCTCAGGCGAATCTTTCAGCCTCTGATTTACATTGATCATGAGCTTGCTCAATGATTCACGGTGTTTCGGAGCTTCCGATTTCAAACTTTCAGCAATGCTAATGGCTTTCTCGAACGATTTCCTCCCTTTCTCCGGCTGCCGGCTATCGAATTGCAGCGTGCCTCGCGCGACGAGCATATCCAGAGACTCCCAGCTGTTTTCGCCGTACGCCTTAGCCGCCACTTCGCATGCCTTGTCCAGGTAGCTTGCCGCTGTCTTCATGTCATTGCAGGCGCGTGCCATGCCGCTGAGGCGAACATAATCATCCAGAACCTCCCTGCTCTCGGCGCCATTTTCTGCAATGTCGTCGGCCAGCTGCCCTTTCAATATCGAAGCTAAAACCGCCAGTCGTTCCGTACTGCCGTTGAGAGAATAGATTTCCTGCAACTTGCTCACACAACGATCCACAAACACCGAGTGGGCGAATCTCTTGGTTCGCAGAGCGAAGATGAGCGCATGGCGATAAAGGGGCTCGGCTGCTCGAACGTCTTTTTGGGTAGCATGGATTTCAGCCAGTCCAATCAGGCATTTTAAGTAATAGCCGCCGTCCTGCTCCGGCAGTGATTCAAAAATTTCTCTGGCTCGATCGTAGTTAAGGGCAGCGTCCTTAGTGTTGCCGGCATTCAAATTAATCATAGCCAGAAGAGTGTAGCAATCGCCTCTTTCACGTTCGTCCTCCAGCTTCAAACCCTGGTATGCAACGAGCGCTTGCTTGATATAGCGCTCGGACTTTTTAATATCCGAATCTATAAAATGGGCTGCCAATAGATAATAGCTGCGCGCCACGTCACGGTTTTGTAGAGCACCGTAGCTGCTACCAGTCTTCCTCGACAATTTCAGCCGTTCATTCAAAAATTGCTCAGCCTCAGCAGCATTACCGCTCATGCTTAGAGCATTCGCACACCACTCGAGAGTAGTAAGGTACTTGGGCAGGTTTGTCACATCAGAGCTCAGGGATTGCTTCCAGACGTCGGCAGCCTTCTTGAACAATGAAACTGCTTTGGGTGGATTCTCTTGCAGCAGCGCGACGAAGCCGAGGTTATGCAGAGTGCGCGCATAGCCGCTATTGCCCGTGAGCTTTCTGCTCTCCAGAATTTCAGCCAACCTCGTCAATGATTTTTCAGCCGCCGTTCGCCCTCTGGTCGAGCCCTTCAAGAGCTGCTTGGCTGCGTCATTTATCTCATTTGCCTTCTCTTCCAGTTTGTTGTCCGATGCAGCCGAAGAAGGGTTCGCTGCGATGGTTTGCGCCTCCTGGTCGAGCGCGGCCAGTTCCGCTACCAGTGTGTCAACTTTGCTGTCCTGAAGCGATTTCAACTCTTTGTCGTAAGTACTGTTGGGAGGCAAACCCTGTATATGCTCCAGATCGGCGATTTGCATCAAAACGGCGGTACGGCGCTCGAAGTCCTTTCCGCTCGCACGAAGTGCTTGCTCAAACTGCTGCTTTGCTCGCTGGTAGTCTCCACGATCGACTGATTGTTGAGCTTGAACGTACAATTGATTCCAGTCCCCGCCCATCTGATGCGATTGGATGAAGAAGGCAGCGCTGACAGCCAGCAAGCCCGCACCAAGACATCCGGACAGCACCGTATACGGTATCAATCGCCCGCTTCTGGCTTTTAGCTTCCGGTTTACTAACCTGGCTTCGTTCGATAACATCTCAAACCAGGTCTCATCCTTCTTGCCGATTTTCTGCAAATCAGCTTTCAACTCGAGCATTGATTGGTAGCGCTCGGCAGGATTCTTGGCCATCGCCTTTAAAATGATGGCGTCGAGCTCTCGGTAGTACTCCAGGTCGGGGCGCAGTTTTTTGATACTGGGCGCCATGTCGGTGTTGTGTTTGCAAAGCGTCTCAAAAGCGTTTGTGCCTTCAATAGGAACCTTACCGGTCAGCGTTTCAAAAATGACGCAACCCATTGAATAGATGTCTGAGCGATGATCGGCCGGATTGCCTTTGCACTGCTCCGGACTCATATAGAAAGGACTGCCGAATATTTCACCGGTTTGCGTCAGCTTGAGACCCTCGCCTTTGAACTCAGGCAGAATCTTGGCTATGCCGAAATCGAGAACTCGGATGTAATCCTCTCCGGCTTCGTTTTTCGCCACCATGATGTTGCTTGGCTTGAGGTCGCGATGAACGACTCCTTTAGAATGAGCATGGTGGAGAGCGTCGCACACTTGAGCAAGAATATTGATGGCGCGCTCGTGGCTCAATTTACCATCGACTCTGATTTCTCTTGCCAGAGGTGTGCCTTCGACCAGGTCCATCACCAGGAAGCACAGCCCGCTCTCATCAGCGCGGAAATCGTGCACTTTGACGATGTTGGGATGGTCCAGTCGTGCCGCCGCGTGAGCTTCCTGGTTGAATCGATTGATCGCCTTCCGGTTTGAAAGAAGGTTGCCGTGCATCACTTTGACGGCGACGTTGCGATCGAGTGTGACCTGACAGGCCATGTAGACGGAGCCCATACCGCCATCGCCAATTCTGGAGACGATTTTGAGACCTCCCGGCAAAGACGCGCCAATCAGTTTGTCTTCATCAGGAGATACTTGTTTGCGCAGCGAACTCAGCAACGACTCAGGACTCTTCGAGCCGCCCGGAGATGCCGACATAGATTCGCTGGCGGATGATGATAGCGCTGCTGATTTAGAACTTGATGCAGCTGAAGAGGTTTGCGAGTTGTTCGTACTGGCTACGGATGCCTGCTGCGCTTTGGCAGGCGAGGCAGCCGGGCCCGCATCCCGGCAGATAGAGGCGGCATCAAAGGAGGTCGCGTCCGGATCCAGGTTCGGCACAGGATTCGGCTTAGGGCTCGGCGTGGGAATCGACACAGGCTGCGGCGCGCGTGCAGCAGAAGCAGCGCCCAGGTCTTTGCTTGTGGCCTCCTGGCTGGAGGGAAGCGAGTCGGAATGCGAAAAGGGGGGCGGTTGGGCGGCGCGAGCAGCCATGCCCAAGTCTCTTGAGGTTGACTCTAAGCTCAATCCGCCCGGCTGATGATTAGCCAAACTCGGCTGCGTCTCGGCAGATTGGGCATGTTGAGCGCGGAAAAGCGGAGTCGTCTCAGCTTGAACCTGATACTTCTCAGATTCCTTTTTATTAGGTACGGGTTCATCAGCGACAAGACGAACATGAGCTTTCTCGACGTCCAGAAAATCGGACGGCTTTTTCTCTGCGCCTTTATACAGTTTTGAACGGTCTGGCATAAACAAATACCGGACGAGGCAACATGACGTTTTTTGGAACTGATCAGTAGAGCAAGTGGATTGTTAGAGTAGTGGAACGTGACCGACTAAATTTAATTTGCGTCTTGAGCCTAATCGTGCGTCAATTAATCAGGAAGATAAGGCCCTACTGAACAGATGCCAATTACAATATGCCCGCATATTGTTCGGATCTGATAAATTTTGGTCATTTGAAGCTGGCAACCGGAAAAGCTCACTGGACGAGCCTTTCGGGTCATTCGTCCTGTGTCAGAGCTGCAATCGTTACATTAATATTCGCCGCTGGAGCTGATTTAGACGATCAATTCTCGCTGCCGACCGCCTCTTTGGCGCACGCAGCCTCCTGAATCGCCGCGCTTTTTTCTTTCAGGAAACGGTCCAGAGCTTCGACGCACTCGCCATCATTGAATAATTTGTCCTTGTTTTGTTTGATCCTGGCGATCAGCGACGAACGCAATTGCCTGTCGACTCCGAGATCAACCGATAGCTTGATGTACTCATCGACATCGCCGGCAATCAACTCAGGCAGACCGACCATGTTCAGCATAGCGGCACTGGCCCTGCCGCGCATGAACTCCGTGGGATAGGCAACCACGGGGCAATCGGCCACCAGCGAACGCATAGTTGTAAGCGCGCCACTCCAGCCGATTGAATCGAGATTGACATCGATCACCCTCAGCAGGCACATGAACCTTGCAAGTGACATGCGCGGGAGAATACTCACGTGTTTCTCGAAGTTGATCCCGGCCTCCTTGAAGGCATGCTGGAGCCTCTTCCTGAACCTCGCGGTCGTCGCCTCGTACTCACTGGCGACAAAGACAAACAACGAGTCTGGAACTTCTCTGGCAATGGCGGGAAAGATAAAATCGAATTGCGGCAAGTATTTGAACAGCGACTGCACCGAACCATAGACGGTTCTATCCTCAGGAATCCCAAAAGACGAGCGGTCCCCGGCCTCCTCCGGATCATCAGGATATTCCAGGCACAATCCTATGTTCGGCAGTTTGACCAATTGCTCCGAATAGTGCGCCTGAGAATGCTCAGGCTCCATGAGCTCACTGCTCAGAAAATAATCGATGTTGGCGGAGCCGGTCGTCACCGGATGGCCCCAGGCAGCGCACTGTACAGGGGCGAGGCGAAGAAGCGAGACGATGAGGTTGCTTGGACTCATGCCGACATCGGTTAATAGAAGGATATCGAGTTTGTCTTCTTTGATCGTTTTCAGCGCTTGCATGTACGAGCCGTCATCATCAAACGGCAGCCAGCGAAAAGTGCCAAGCTCGGCAAATTTCTTGGTCATGTCGTCGATTTCACCATTGAGAGAATACAGAAAGAGCTCGTAATCGTTTTGCGGAAGGTTGGCGAGCCATCCATAAGCCCAGTATGAGCCATGATGAAAACGAAGATGCTCGGACGCTAAGCCGAGGCGGATCTTCCTTGGCGATGATCTTGACGACGACTTCAGCGACGGCGGAGATTGCTCGGCAGACTCATTCAAGCTCAGATATGGATCTATCTCAGGCTTCAAAATTTGAACGACCAAATCGGCGTAGGCAATCTGCAATTCTCTGTCATCAAGCTGTTGATACGCCAGGAAGAAATTGGTTATGGAAAAAAGAATCGGGCGCAGAAGATCCAGTTCGCTTTGATCGAAAGGACGGCTCATCTCGGCAATCAGTGATGCGGCATCAGCCAAAGCGCTTGCATAAGCGTTTCTCGCCCTCTGGATCTCGGCGGTATGACCGTAAACAATTGGAAGCCTCATGAGCTGCAGCAATTTTCTGGCGACGTTTTTCACAGCTGAATTGCCTGGAATATTTTGACATTGCAATTTCAAGGCCCGCTCGAAGCAATCGACCGCCTCTTCCTGAACCTCCTGTTTCTGCCGCAACAATCCGAGATTTCGTTGCGCCTGCCAGAGGTTGGGATTGATGCGAATTGCTTTCATAAACGCCGCTGCGGCATCATCCAACAATTTAAGCTTGAAGAGCGCGACGCCTAAGTTCTGATAGGCCTCGGCATAGTCAGGTTTCAGCGTCAGAGCTTTTTTGTAGGCACTGACGGCCTCGCTCAAGAAAGTCTTGTCATGCGTGATCCGCCCTGACTCAAACAGAATCGATCCAAGATTGAGGTGGGCCTCGGCGCTGGGAAGCAGCTTCACAACCGCTTTGAAGGCGGCAATGGCTTCATCGAATCGGCCCTGTTTTCGAAGGGCAATGCCGAGATTGTTGTGCGCTTCTAAAAAGGCCGGCTTTATCTGAATCGCTTTTCGAAAGCAATTCTCGGCATCGGAAAGATTATTCCGGTCCAGGTGCACAAGTCCCAGATTGTTATGCGCCTCGGCATAAGTCGCTCTGAGCTCCAGCGCCTTGCAATATGATGATATGGCCGCCTCCGGCTGACCATCAGCCTTCAGCACATCGCCGAGATTCAAATACGCCTCGGGATAGTTTGCTCCCAAATCCAGGGCCCGCTGATTGCACGAGATCGCCTCTTTCAGCTGACCTTGCGTTTTGTAAGCAACAGCCAGGTTGAGAAGCGTTTCCGGACTGTCGGGTTTTAATTTCAGCGCCGCTGATAACAGACCTGTCGCTTCATCCAGACGTCCGGTCATTATGCAGATCAAGCCAAGCTTCTCCAGGGCCACGACGTTGGCTGCATCGGCAGAAAGAAGCTGGCGATAAGCCTGCTCCGCACCGGAAATGTTTCCGCTGGCATGCAGCGCCAGAGCTGTTTCTACATTCACCGGCTTGAAATCCTCACCTCACCCCAGCATTTTCTCTAATGCTAAAAAACAAATGGGCATTTTTAAAAGGTGAAAACGTTTATATCCGACAGATAGTTACTCGACTGCTGAGCAATTGAACGAGTTGGATCTATTTGGAAAGCCCAGGCTTGCGCCAGTGAACCAGCACATATTGCCCATCGCGAGCGACAAATTTGAAGCCCGGAGTCGCCTTGAAAAACTGATCGTCAGCCTGCCGCGCGATAACATAGGCGCGATCGAAACTCTTGATTGCATCCTCGACAGGAACGGCCGGCACCCTCGCCTTATCATCGACACCTTTCAGACCCAGCCAGGGAATTGAAGGCGGCTCAGGCTCACCTGCCACTCCCGTGTAGCGATTGGTGCCGGGAATGGGCTTCTCCAGAGCCGGCGACAACACGGTTGCTTTGTGCGTATAGAAAGGAACTGAAGGCAGCCTGACCTTATAGACGAACAAGGG
The DNA here is from genome assembly GCA_021324135.1 of Pseudomonadota bacterium. Lineage (GTDB taxonomy): Bacteria > Cyanobacteriota > Vampirovibrionia > Obscuribacterales > Obscuribacteraceae > JAJPJO01. The sequence goes on along the minus strand of JAJPJO010000543.1, from coordinate 10,146 downwards.
TTCGCCGGACAATGCCGCGTATCTGGCCAGATCCGGCACCGGACCTTCCCACTGCTTCGAGATTGCCGACAGCCCGCTATAACCATAGACGGCGAATGTAACCATGGTCGAGGCGCAGAATACAGTCAGTGCAGGCGCGAATCGTTTGAACTTGAGCAGAGCGAAAACGATGACCATCGCCGCAAATTGGATGGCGCAGTAGGGACGAACTATGTCCCCTAGAAAATTCGGCGCTCTATGAATCAGCTGCAGCACCGCGGGCGCTACCGCCGCACCTGCACCATAGACAGTGGCAAGCAAAATGAATCCGATTGGTGTGCGGCGATCGCTGCAGAGCTTGTCGATCTCTATGGCGATAATCGCTGCAATAAAAGGAAACGCCGGCAGAGTATAAGACAATAATTTCGATGTACTCATGCTGAAGAACAATACGATCATTACCGCTGCGCAGGCGCAAAACAAACTGAAATCCTGGCTGACAGTGAGATTTCTGAAGCGTTCCAAAATTACTTGGCAGCTCGCGATCAATTTAGAAAACAGATCAGTGCCTGCTTGCCGGCTGCCACGATTCAGGGCGCCTGAGTCCTTCCTGGCAATGAATGCCGACATCAGAGCTTGCGGCAAGAAGACCGACCAGGGCAGCAAGCCGGCGGCAATAGCGAGAATGTGATAGTACCAGTGCCCCTTATGACCGCTCACTACCCGGGTGAAACGCTGAAAGTTTTCCATGATGATAAAACAATTGAAGTACTCCCCCTTAGTCACAATCGTCTCGACGACGAACCAGGGAAGTGCCAGGCATGCCACCAGCAGAGCACCAAAATGCGGCTGGTAGAACTTGAGACCTTTTAACAGATCGCCTCTCAGAAAGTGCCACACAGCCAAGACGAGCACAGGCAGCGCTACACCTACAGGACCCTTCGTCATTACCGCCGCGGCAATCAAAACATATCCGAGCCAGATCAAACCGCGCGTTTGCTCCTTATAGGCGCGGAAGAAGCAGAACAATGAGCCGGCGACGAACAACGCCAGTGGCATGTCTGCTATGGCCATTCTGCCGGTTGCAACAAACAATGGTCCGCTGATTAATACACAAGCTCCAAGACATGCGGCTCTCAAGGAGCAGAATCGCACGAGCATGGAGTAAGTAATACCCACCAGGGCAGTGCCTGAGCAGGCGGAGAAAAACCGGGCGGCGAATTCGTTTTGCCCGAACAATTGATAACAAACCGACATGATCCACATGAATAGCGGCGGCTTGGTATAACGCACGGCGTAATTCAATGTGGTCGTGATGTAATCGTGCGTGTCCAGCATCTCGCGAGCGGGCTCGGCATAAAAACATTCATCGGGATTGAAGAGCGGAAAGTTCCCCAGGCCAAAAAAGAAGACCAGCGCAGCCAGAGACACAAGAATCGTCAAACAGATGAGCTCGAGCCGGGCATTCGCTCCACCTGCACCGAGCCCTGCCCGACCGCCAATCCGAGGGTGCTCGCGCAATTGTGCAGCCTGCGCCGTCATTGCCTTTGGCTGAGAACGATCTGCTAAGCGTGAATCCATTTTTGTTCCTTAATATATCAGCAGGAGGTGATACCAGGCGCGGTTATGACACCACATTCGATGTGACGCCACCGGCGGTGCTAACAGGCAGTCCCGGCGTGCTCGCATGCGCGGCGGCGCTCGCCTGGGAAGTGGTGACAATATTCGCGAAATCTCTGGTCTGTGCGCCGGCGGCGACGAGACCTTCGGTCGAATTGAAGAATTTATCCCACCAGAGTTGGAACATCAGCAAAGTCCAGAGTTCTTTTCTGCGATCGAATCTCTGCTGATTGTGCTCCTCGATCAATCGCTCTATGTAGCGCCATTGAAAAACGCCCTGCCGTTCGACATAAGCGGGCTCCAGGAACTGGTCGACCAGCGGCTTGAACTCGCCCTTGAGCCACTTCGCGACCGGAATACCGAAGCCCTTTTTGGCGCGGTTGGTTATCTCTTCCGGCAAATATTTGCCGAATGCCTGCCGGAGCAGATGTTTGGTGACGAAGCGCTTCACCTTGTATTGCGAGGGCACTGAGAGCGCAAACTCTACAAGAGGATAAGCCAGGAAGGGCAGGCGGCATTCCAGCGAAACCGACATGGAGGCGCGGTCCGCCTTAACCAACAGTTGATCGGCGAGGAAGGCGCTGATATCGAGGCGCATGGCCAGATCGGCGACATCCTTCATATTGTCGAGATCATCCATCAACCAGCGGCTGCTTGCCAGACGCTCGACCAGTTCGCCATGCGAATTTATCGGAGCGATCGATCCGCGATCGAATAGATCATGGCGCAACAAATGCTCGTGCTCGGCAGGACCAATCGATCCCATCCATTTGAAATGCCGCACGGCAGGCGGATATTCAGCACCCGATATAAAACGCTTCAGTTTGAAATCGAGACTGAGATTGTTGTTTGAAACAGGCAGTCCCTTAATCAGCGGTATGAGAACGCTGCGCCGCAACGGCTTTGGAATCGTATTCCAGAGATGGGCGAAACGATGAGCTATATAGGTAGGGTAGCCGCCAAAGAGCTCGTCGCCCCCTTCGCCGGACAGCGCCACGGTTACCGATTGTCTGGTGATCTTCGAGAGAAACGTCGTCGGCAGAATCGAGGCATCGGCAATCGGCTCATCCAGAACGTTCAACAACTCCTGCAATGATGACACGGCGACGGCAGGGGTAAACTCGGCCTCGTGATGCTCGCAACCGATGTGCTGCGCTACTTGCTTCGCCCAGCTCGATTCATCAAAAGAGCGGTCGGAAAAGCCAATCGAGAATGTCTTGAGCGGCTGACTGACATGACGAGCAGCCAGGGCGGTCAGAGCTGATGAATCGATGCCGCCGGAGAGAAATATTCCCAGGGGGACATCGGAAATCAGGCGCAACTTTGTCGATCGATCGAGGAGCTCCACGACTTTGTCGCAAGAATCGGCGAATGACAGATTGCTGCGCGTAATCTCAGGCGACCAATATGTGTCGACCTTGATCTGACCGTTTTCCACAAGCATGTATCCCCCGGCGGGGAGCTTATGTATATCCTTAAATATACTGCTTGGGGCCGGCACATATTCAAGCGATAAATACTCTTGCAGAGCCTGCGGATTGAGAGCGCGCTTCGCATCGGGATGAGCCAGGATCGCTTTGATCTCAGAGCCGAAAATAAATTGATTGTTGAATACGGACCAATGCAGCGGTTTTTCACCCATGCGGTCGCGGGCGATGAACAAGCGTTTCTTATTGGTGTCGTAAATGGCAAAAGCGAACATGCCCTCGAGGTGCTGCACGCAGTCTATGCCATATTCTTCGTAGAGGTGAACTATGGCTTCGGTATCGCATTTGGTGGCAAACTTGTGACCGAGCCCGATCAGCTTCGGGGTGAGTTCCTGGAAGTTATAAATCTCGCCGTTGAAAACGATCCATATAGTCTTGTCCTCGTTGCAGATCGGCTGCTGCCCGGAGAGCAAGTCGATGATGGACAGGCGTCGCATGCCCATCGCCACTGGACCTAAAACCATCTTCCCCTCTTCGTCGGGGCCGCGATGATAAATGCTGGCGCACATAGCCGGCAGATGGCTGGCGCGCGAGTCGAGGTCCTTGCCGTTCAGGTTCAGGTATCCGGTAATTCCACACATGATTTATGATTCAATCCAATCTGTAAAAGACAAGAGGTCAAACTAGTTTAGCCACTGGGGCCTTTGAAATAATGAGGCGGGTATTAATATTTCCTCTTTTTAACTGCCGCGCGCGCGCCGGGCGCTTGATTGACAAGGTGAAACGCATTTCAACCCGATATGAGAAGAGACCAACCTTGACAGCTCTTGCCTACCTGTATAATCACGGGCATGTTTCCTACAGCAACGCAGAGCAACACGAATAGCACCAAAACAGGGTCCGGACCGGCGACGGCGGAGCCCGGCTATTCGCATCCGCTAGGCGCCGCCAGTGTACAGACCCATACCTCTTTTGCGGCTGCGCCCACCTCGAATGGAACTGAACTATCTCTAATCATTCCAATCTGTAACGAAGTAGATACGATCGATTCGTTGCACGAGCAGCTCACTGCCGCTCTTGCGGCGATCGGCCGCCCGTACGAAATCATTTATATCGATGACGGATCGAATGACGGCTCGTACGAAAAGCTCGAACGCATTTGGCAGAAAGACCACACCGTTCGGGTTATCAAATTCGCCCGCAATTTCGGCAAAACTGCTGCCATGTCCGCAGCCCTCGACAGCGCCCGCGGCGAAATCATGATCCCGATGGACGCCGACTTGCAAAACGATCCAAAAGACATCGTCAGGTTGCTGGATAAATTGGAAGAAGGCTACGATGTCGTGAGCGGCTGGCGCAAGAAGCGCTACGATGAGCTTTTCCTCCGCCTCATTCCATCCTGGATCGCCAACAGATTGATCAGCACTATGACCGGTGTGCACTTGCGTGACTACGGTTGCTGCTTAAAAGCCTACAGGCGCGCGGTCATTCAAGACGTGAAACTTTATGGTGAGATGCACCGCTTCGTTCCTATATATGCAAGCTGGCACGGAGCAAGGGTGACTGAAATCCCGGTCATCCACCATCCGCGCCGCTTCGGCAAATCGAAATACGGCATCTCGCGCACGACGAAGGTCCTGCTCGATCTGATCACCGTTACATTCATGTCCAATTACCTGACCAAACCTATATATGTTTTCGGAACCGCAGGCCTGGGTTCGCTGGGTCTCTCGTTTGCGTCCTTTGTCTGGATGATTTTCATCCGCTACGCATACAACACTCATTTCACAGACACGCCCATGCCTGTTCTGACCGCCATGTTCTTTATGATTGGCATCCAATTCATATTGATGGGCTTGCTGGCTGAATTGCTCATGCGCACATACCATGAATCGCAGGGCAAGCGCACCTACGTGATCAACAGGATGTTGGAAAACGAAAGCGGCGCCGCTGAAAGCGCACAAATCAATTTCACGCCTTAGTCTAAACGGCGAAATATCTTCATCGACATAAATTGGCCGCCGTTCTGGCGGCATTGTCATTACCGGATGCATATTCGATCGATTTATAGCGAATATATACATGCCACCATATGCAGCACTACTATAGTTCAGCGCGTCATTAATGTTCACACTGCTGCACTGCCAGTAAATTCAACCTCCTTGGCAATAGCGATCCAACTTCTCTTAAATGTCTATTGGGGTACTTCCTAACTTCGAATCAGCTGCTAAACTGATATGCATAAACGGTGAGCACACCACACGAGTTGGGTGCGATGAGCCGAGGGGCCTTGCGGAAACGACAGGCGGCGCCGTTCGGAAACGGTAGCAAGTAGCCCGCATTACGTTGACATCTGATGAGCGCGTAGTGAAATACTGTGTCCATCGCAAGGGACACATCAGACAGTAGCAAAAGCACCGCTTGAGAGGGATCTGAGCGGTGTTTTTGTTTTTCGCATTTTGAAATATCCGCTTTCATTTCGGGCATATATATAGAGCATATGCAGTTTTTGCAAGAGATCAAAAAGTACTTTTCAAAGTTGCGAATCAATCAGCGTGGATGCAGCAACACTAAGACTGACCGATCAGCAGAAGAATGTGATACGCCAGGCGTACCGCGGCGTTCTGCAATCGCAGGTAAGCAATCCTGATCGCCAGGAGCACGAGTCCGCCATCACACGCCTTTACAATGCGATTGGATTGCATAGACCGCTATTTTTCTATGCCAATCATCCTCAACAACTAATGCAAATGGCATTTCTGCTGCAAGTGGTTGCCTCCGTTCCGCATGGATCGAGGCGCAAAGAATTGCGGCGCGGACGAGTTTCCATGCCGGCGCCCGATCTCGCCTGGCAGCTGTCGAGCAGTCTTAAGGGGTCCTGGCACGAGGCACTGACAATATTGATGGAGCAGATCGATACGCTTGTCCTGAGCAAGCTGGCTGACGACACGCATCACGACTGCACGCGGGTCAGCCGTTATTACGAGCCGGACTTACTGGCCACGTGCGGTTCGCGCCTCGGCTTCCCTACCGCACCGGCCCTGACAGCTCTCTATGAAGAGGTGAAATCGAGCTGCATGGGCTGGATCTGGCAATCGTACTCGACGACGGTGGCTCATGAGTTCGTCAATCTCATTCAAGAGCATAAGGTCCAGCCGCTCTGGCGCTACCGGACTGGATTGGAGATGGCAATAGTCGGCAACGATCCGATTCTGCTTCGCTCGATGCTGCCCGGGTTTGTTCGTGATTTCGAAAGACCAACACGAGCCAATCCATTGCCGGCGCACCTGCGCCTGCAACTGGCTGAAAGCCTCGATGTCGATTTGTTGTTGGAGTTTCTCTTGCTGCAGGACACACGCTGTTACCATGAGCGAGTCGACGGAACATCGGCTTTGAAGCCGGCTTCGCATACTCATCAGCAATCGCGCGATATTCACCAACGCCTATTTGAAGCCTGTTGCAATCGCGTTTATATGATGAGTTGGGGAAGCTGGCAGCGCGATGAGCTCTGCATATGGAAAGCTGCCCAGACTGCTCTTAGCGACTCGTTATACCCGGAGCGCTTGAATGGGTTGTTGAACGACTTCCTGAGCATGAGGAATAACGCGCTTCTCTATATTCTAGGCAGCCGCGCTGTTTTCATCTGCCGCAATCCCGCCCGCTTGCACTGGAATGTGCACAATGAGCTTCATAGCTGGGACGAACCGGCGATGGTCTTCCAGGATGGATCCGGTTGGCACTTCTGGCGAGGATTGTACTTGGATGCGCAATGGCGGAATCGACACGAGCGATTCAAACTGGCAGATATTGAGCGTGAATCTAATGTTGAATTGAAGCGTGTCCTCATCGAACGGTACGGACCGGCTCGATATTTGAGTGAAAGCGGTGCCAAGGTCATTAACAAGGACACTTATGGAACTCTCTATATGAAGGAATTGCCGGGTGACGAGCCACTGGTGATGGTGCGGGTGAAAAACGCTACGCCCGAGGCGGACGGCACCTACAAGCAGTATTATCTGCGGGTGCCGCCTCACATAAGGACGGCTCATGAAGCTGTCGCATGGACATTCAGCCTGGGCACCTTGTTTTACAAACCAAGCAAGCAATCCTGAGATCCAGGCGAAACCCCAGAGACAAAGTCGGCCTTCGGGTATAACTTATCCTGGAAGCAATCGGAGTAACGGCAATGCCGAATACGTCCAAACGTCGTGTCGCTGATGTGCAAGAAGGCAAAGAGCGAGTCGCCTTCATCCAAAAGGAACCGGATGATCCGCAATCCGATTTTGAGGCTGTCATCCCTGCTGAGCCCGACCCAAAAGAAGACGGTAAAGACGTCACCGGTGAAGCGAATCTATCTTGCCAGTCAGAGAGTCACCCGGATATCCAGTCGGAGAGTCATCCGGATCGCCAATCAGCGAGTCATCCCGATCTCCAATCAGCGAGTCATCCGGATTTCGGCAGTCGTTTTACCGTACTGGAGCGGATTGGCGCCGGCGGCATGGGCTCGGTTTACAAAGTCCAGGAAAGTTCAACCGGGAAGACCCTGGCAATCAAAACATTGCAGCTCGATCTCGTCGGTGATGCTGCTGCCCGAAAGCGTTTTGAACAAGAAGCGCAGTCCGCGATCAATTTGAATCATCCAAACCTGGTTTCGGTCTTTGAGCATGGCACCACATCTGATGGCACGCCATATATCGTCATGGATTATGTCGAGGGAAAAAATCTTGCCGCCATCATTGCCGAGGAAGGCGCTCTGGAGACGCAGAGAGCGTCGAACATATTCATGCAAATGGCCGAGGCGCTCTCATATGCACACGATAACGGCATAATCCATCGGGACATCAAACCGACGAACGTTATCATCACCAAGACAAACGATTTTGAGTCGGTGCGTCTGGTCGACTTCGGACTGGCAATGGTCATGCCGAGCGCCGGACGCGAAACCCGAGACCTTACTCAGACCAGCGAGGTTTTCGGCAGCCCGCATTACATGAGCCCGGAGCAATGCCTCGGATTCAAGATCGATGAGCGCTCCGACATTTACTCCTTTGGTTGTTTGATGTACGAGTGCCTCACCGGTGGTCCGCCTTTCGCCGGCAACAATCCAGTGCAGCTGGTGGTGAAACATATACACGACGAGCCCAAGCCCTTTCCACGCGAGCTCAAAGCGAGCAAGGCGATGAAATCTCTTGAAGCCATAACCTTTCGCTGCCTGCAAAAGGATCAGGCGCTGCGGTTTCAGAAGTTCAATGAGATATTGCAGGATCTGGAGCTCGTTAAGGCGGGCAAAAGGTTACCCAAGTATCCTAAATCGGAACGATCAAGACCCTGGCTCACCACCAATCAAGTTGTCGGTGGACTGGCCATCGGCTGCCTGCTTATCTTCGCATTGCCGTGTGTTTTTTCCGAGCTTATTTCGTATTCGCTGAAGAACCAAATCTCGTATGCAATCTTGTCGATAATCTGCGCGAGCGGTACATATGTGTTTCTTGCCGGCGCGCTGCGGCGCTTCAGAAATATCCACAAAGGCAAAGCCTCTCATCGACAATGGTCACTTGTCGTCCTGCATGTCGGGCTCGGAGTGATTGGCCTTTCCTTGATGCCGAATTTATTGACTAATGCGATCTTTAGCTTCGATTCTCCGCACTGGATCTATCCTGTCTTATTTGCTTTCGGAGTTCTTACCGGAGTCGGTGTCTTGTTGGTACTGCCTTCGACGTTAGCCTATTGCATATTTCGCAGCGATAAGAGGACAGCGTGCATGCCTGTGCTCTTACGAATGTTGGCTATCAACATTGGTATCATTTGCGGTGCCTCTGTGTTAGCTCCCAATGACGTAAAGATCGACTTTCTTCAGTTCCTCTCGAATGAATGCGACAGGGCCGGCTTGAACAGCGTTGCCCTGGTGCTATGCCAGACCGAGGCATCACTAGACAAAGAGAATGGGCATGCGACTATGACAATAGCGCAAATACAAGAAAAAAACGGCGACCTGGCTGGTGCTATCCACACATGGGACAAACTATTAGCCGATAACCATCCTCAACACATCGCTCCCTATTGGCGACGCGCCGAATTGCTCGCAAAGGCAAAAAGGTATGACGAGGCTGCCGCCGACATGACAACAGCCCTCGATATTGCCCAAAAGCGCATCTCGGAAAGTGCTTCGACACCTTTTCTCTACGGCCAGAGAGGTAAGATTCGAGGTCAGCAGGGAGATATGCAAGGAGCGCTTGCCGATTTTGCTAAATCTATTGAGCTGAACCCGTCCGGAGACAATCAGTCGTATCAATATAGGATCGCAATGTATTGTTCGCTCGAAAAATACGCAGCCGCTCTTGAGGAGTTAGACAAGATCAAGAAGCTGCAAAGGAGCATCGATAACTGGCGCATTACGCGTGCCCTCATTTTAGAGAAGCTAGGCAGGTATGCGGAAGCATCGGATCAATATCGTCTTATTATCAAGGACTACTTGCAATGGATGGATGAAAGGAAGGATCGTCAGACACGTCGCGCGTATGACAACAGATTGATCGCCGCAGCATACGCTTATAAAAAGCTTGGCAATCAAAAGGAAGCCGAGCGCATTTTCAGCGAGGAAATGCCTTTGCAATGGAGAGGGCAAGAAAAGATGTTATCCGACTCGATGCGGGCGACTCTTCATCTCAATGATACAAAGCTCGACATATAGAGAGTGCTTTGCGGAGACATTATGCATATACATTTGGACCGATCAGTATATGCAATCTTCACCACCTGCGACACCACTATAGTTCAGCGCCGAGTTAATGTATGTACCGGAGATAGATCCGTCTATTAACTGACACCTTGGCAATAAAGATCAGGCTTCTCTTAAATGTCTATTGGGGTACTTCCATCTAACCTTCGAGCTGCTAAACTAACATGCATAAACGGTGAGCACTCACCCACGAGAGTTGAGTGCGATGAGCCGAGGGGCCTTGCGGAAACGCCAGGCGGCGCTGCTGGAAACGGTAGCAAGTGAGCCCGCACCACGTCGACATCTGATGAGCGCGTGATGAAATACTGTGTCCATCGCAAGGGACACGTCAGACAGTAGCAAAAGCACCACTTGAGAGCAATCTGAGTGGTGTTTTTGTTT
>JAJPJO010000054.1 GCA_021324135.1 Pseudomonadota bacterium | reverse complement strand
GATGATGATGATGATGATGATGAAACGGCAGAGATCATCGAGATTTCTGTCACCGATCAAGGCCCTGGCATTCCGCCGCGCTATAGAGAGCTCATCTTCGAGCGATTCCAACAAGTAACCGAGCGCGACGGCCGAGCCCGTGGAGGAATCGGTCTGGGTTTGGCAATCTGCCGAGCCATCGTCGAGCAGCACGGTGGAACCATAGGAGTAGATTGTGAGCGCGATTCCGGCAGCCGCTTCTGGTTCCGCCTGCCTGTCGAGCACTCTGATTCAACAGAAAACGATTGAGTCAGCTGTCGCTGAGCTTCGTCCCCTCGACGGTTTTCTTGCTGCTATCGCTCAGCTTGGTGCTATCGCTCAGCTTCCCGCTCTCGCTGCGCTTGGTCTTGGTCGGTAGTTTATCGCCGTTTTCAGGGCTGAGCTTATCGCCGACCTTGCCGCCCTCGCTGACCTTACTCACATCAGCACTCTTGCCGGCGTCCCCGAGTTTGCCGCTATCGCTAAATCGGCGGGTGGCTCGTGATTTGCGCATTGCCTCTCGCTCAGCATTCATGCTGTCGCGTCTCGGTTTAGTGAGCTCCGGCACCAATTCAGGTGCCTCACCGTCCGTGGTATCGGTATCATTGGCAGTGCCGGACCGTTCGAATCCCGAAGAAATAGGATTGATTATGGGCTGCGATTCAGAGAGCTTGCGCCTGCCGGCTTCGCGTCGCCGTTCGCCCAGATCTACTCTTGAGTCCGAGAGCTTGCGTCGCAGGGTAATTTCACTCTCGCTGTGTGCACCCTCAGCCCGCGCGGCTTCGCTGCGGTCCTCGCGCCTCAGCCGCTCCGTTCGACTGACCATATCAATTGAATGCAGCCGGCTGGCTCGCTGGTCTAGCGCTTGCACGCGCTCTTCTTCGCGTGACTCGCTATCTTCGTCATTGTCCTCCTCAACGTTCTCGCGCTTTCCGCGAGAGAACAAGGACAGGAAGTTGTTGAGCGGATTGATTACCGCGCCCTCGCCTGCTTGGGTGTACAAATACATGATCGGCTCGCGCAAATCGTCAGCGTCTTTATATCTCGCCAGCATGCCGCGGCTGGCCGCCGATATGATGCCGGTTTCCTCAGAGACGACAATGCACAAGCCATCATAAGTTTCAGACAATCCGATCGCTGCCCGGTGCCGGGTCCCGTATCTATAGCTTAATTGCGGATCGTCGGTCATCGGCAAAATGACGCCGGCCGCCACGATCTTTTCATGCCTGATTACGACTGCGCCATCGTGCAGAGGCGACTTCGGGAAAAATATGGTCAGCAATAGTGTTGTCGATATATCGGCGTTCACGGTGGTTCCCGGGCTTATATAATCGCGCTCGCCTTGCGACGGCTCGACGACAATCAAGGCCCCGGTTTTGGATCTGCTCAACTCACGCACGGCAGCGATGATCTGATCCACATCGCGACGGGTTCTTTCCTTATCGGCATCAGCAAGTGACCAATCGAGCCTGAAGGTTTGCATGCGCCCGAGATGTCCAAGACCGCGCCGCAACTCCGGCTGAAATATGATCACCAGACCGATCAAAGCGACAGGAACAAATGTGTGCAGCAGAGAAATGATGAGCGTGAAGTGAAGCAGATAAGACAGACCCCACACAGCCGCGATCACCAAAACGCCCTTCACGAGCCGTTCTGCCTGGGTGCCGACTATACGGCGCCAGCTCCACGCCAATATATAACTGATGATCAGGACCTGCACTACGAGCGTCGCCAGGAAATCCCATTTAGGTGCTTTGAACATCTCAAGGACTTCGTTCATGGCATCAACTCACGTGAAACGAAGCCTGTGCAGATCGGTTGGTATGCCGCAGAGAGGAGAACTTGAAAGCCCAGGCAAAGCAACCCAATCTCTTGAATTTGCAATTTAACCCTTCCCGGCTGCCGGCGCCGATGAAGGCTCGAGAAGCCACGAGGGAACTCTGTCTTGCCTGATGAGATCTTCATTCGTCTCACGCTCGAGTATCACCTCAGCCGTTCCGTCTTTGATCAAAATGCAGGCAGGACGCGCGGTGCGATTGTAGTTCGACGCCATACTGTAGTTGTAGGCGCCGGTTCCGAAAACGACTATCGTGTCACCCGTTTCGGCGGGAATGCCAGCATCTCTTACGATTATATCTCCTGATTCACAGTATCTCCCAACCAGCGCAGTTTTTGCCGAGCGCGATCGGCTGCAGTCTAGGCGAGCGTCCATGCGGTTGGCGATGCGCGCGGTATAGATCGCGTTATAGGTAGCGGGTCGCGGATTATCAGCCATCCCGCCGTCGAGAGCCACATAGCGATTGCCGTTGGCGAAGTCTTTCACATGCCCGGCGCGGTACAGTGTCACGCCTGCGGGTCCGACGATCGATCGGCCCGGTTCGACCAACAGTTGCGGCAGGGCCAAACTACGATCTTTGAAGCATTTCTCCACTTCGGCTGCGATTGCCTGAGTCCATTCATAGAGAGAAAGCGGCTTATCAGCCTCGGTGTATGCAATCCCTACTCCGCCACCGACATCGAGTTGCTCGACAATCAGTCCGTGCTTCTCTTTGAGATCGAGGCATACATCTGCGAGTATGTCGACTATCTCAAGGTACGGCTCGACATCGTGAGCCTGGCTTCCGATATGAGCATGAATGCCGATCAGCTTGACGGTGTCAATCGATTTGAGCAGTGAGACAAATTGATCGACATGATCGAGCGTGACACCAAACTTGCTATCAGCCTGTCCCGTCTTAATGTAATGATGTGTATTCGGCTCTACACCAGGCACGACGCGCATCAGAATCTCAGCTTTACGTCCCAGCGTGCCCGCTAGATGGCCCAGGCGCGTCAGTTCCGACAAACTGTCGACCACGATTTTTATGCCGGACTGCAGCGCCATTTTGAGCTCGTTGTCAGTCTTGTTGTTGCCGTGCAAATAAATCTTGTCATGCGGCAAGCCGCTTCTCAAAGCGGTGTACAACTCGCCTTCCGATACCACATCGAGTCCCAGACCGAGGCGATTGACGATATGGCACATGGCTGTGCAAGAAAATGCCTTACCGGCATAAAGAACTTGAGAATTCTTGTACGATTCAAGCCCGCGCCTGCACGCATCAGCGGCGGCTTCCATCGTAGCGTAATCCATTATCCAGAGCGGCGTTCCATAACGCGCCGCCAATTCGACTGTATCGAGTCCGCCGATCAGGAGATGATTGTCCTTGCTGATCTCAGCAGTGATCGGCATCAATCGCGTATTGGGAGATATTACTGAGGTGGTCATGCTCAAAAGGTTGCTCATGCTTAGCCTCGCGGCGGAGCACCCATCCTATCACAAGCACTACACGAGCATTCGATATCGTTTTCTTTTGCAACAGAGCGTCATCAAATCAAGAAATCAATTGGGTGAAGCACCTTAGGCTGTGTAACCGGCACTTCGCTCAAACCGGTCAAACTGAAAGCCAGGTTGTTAACTTCCCAGACATTGAAGGCAAGCAATTTACTGGCGCTTACTTCAATCTGCGACTCACGATCAAGGATGCTGAGGCACTGCAATTGCGAATCGGACAACCAGCCGTCCGAGAATGTGAAGACGCCGACCACTCGACCAGCGAAGAAATAGATGAATGCGAGCACGCCTCGCCCATCGTCGTGTCTGATCACAATGCAGCCAGGCAACTCCGTTTCCACAAAATGAGCGTAGGCATATTCAAAAGTCCGGCGCGGCGTCAGATTGTGAGGTTGGCGAAAGACATCGCCGTGAAACAGAGCCGCGGCCGCTAATGCCAATTCCTCCGGCAGAATGTAATGATCGACGATGCTGTCCGGCGTCGATAGATCATCCAAAAAATATTTGTATGCTTCCTGACCGAGCAACTGGTTAGACAAATCTTTCTTGCCGTACACGCAACCAATCGCCTTTCCACGAAACACGAGCAATGCACCACGCGATTTTTTCTTGGGAGAAACGACTTTGAGGCAGGTGGTGCTCTGCTTGCCTTCCATGGAAATCAAAAGCTGTTGATACCTGACTTTGCTCGCCTGAGCGACCTGGCGCTCGCAGTACTTCGTGTATGGGAATGGAACCAGACTAATCGCTCGGCGATTCGAACCTCGCCAAGATGAGTCTATGTCCATAACTTTACTGAGTTCGTCTTTCTGGTGCTTCTTTTCTTTCCAGACAAACATCTTCGCCTCCCGAACGGCGCGATAATTATTTTGAACAGCTGACAAGGGTTAGGGCTGCCTTGCGATACTGGATCGCAAGTTTTTAGCACGCTGCACAGGGCGCACCATGGACTCTAGATAAATTCGATCAGGTTACGAGCTGAGTCTCAATCTTAAGGCACATCGCGAACATTAGCACGATCGAATTTTGATCGCACTGGGGAAATTACGTAGGTGGCTCGGCTCAAAACATTTTGTAATCGCAGCAGTTTAAAACGCTCCGATAGCCGTATCCAGGAACAGTTTGAAGAAAAATAATTTGTCTACCTGGCAAATGCGTTTTCACAATGGATAAGCATTAAGTCGGCGGAGCGGCCTTCAAACCCGGCATAAGCACTGAGTAAGCAATCTATGCTCGAGTTCACTTCTGCATCATCCATGGTGCTGGTGCTGCGCCAGGCGCCGGAGGATATGCCAAGAAAAATGATGTCAAAGCGGTACCTGATCTGTTCAAATCGGTGGTCCAGCTTGCCCTCTCTATGCCTCTGGCGCAAATAGATTTCTGCCAAGCGCAGAATCTTATTCTGTTTGCCGCGACTGACTGTATCAAGAGCAGACTCAAGCCAACTTTGCTCCAGACAATTTGACGAAGTCTCAACAATTTGCCGTGATTTGACTTCGATAAAAACGATCGTCGAGCAAGGAGCCTGCGCGACCACGTCGATTTCCGGCGACCTGCCTATACGCAGGTTGCGCTCGAGAATGCGCCAGTTCATTTTGATCAGGTAGCGACAGACCAGCTCCTCACCAAATGTCCCCAACTTTTTTGTGCCTGTCCGTGCCTTTGTTGGTTCTGTCATCTGCAACACTCCTTGATTTGTGGAAAGCAAAATGAGCAAGATGCCTGCTGCTTGGCTATAATGCTTACTCGCGCCAGAGACAGCTCAGAATTAGACGTGAAAGCCCGATCAGCACTGCCCTCTGACTTTACTGGTGCCAAAGCGACGGAATGAGCCCGCGACAAATCGGACCTCGCCTGCCATCAGGTGTTGTTGGCAAGTTGAAATCCGGAGCCTTGTAAGATAAGACGACACGCACCGGGAAAAAGTTCAAAACAAACCATGCTTGACATCAAACAAATTCGAGAAAATGCTGCCGATGTGGAAGCTGCGCTGGCTCGCCGCAATGGCGGATTCACTTTGCAAGAGATTCTCAAGATCGACTCGGAATTTCGCAACGTGCAAATCGAATGGGAAACACTGAATCGTCGCCGCAATGAAATTAACGAGCTCTTCAAAAACGGCAGCAAGTTGTCCGATGACGAAAAGAAGAACCTCAAGGAAGAGTCTAAGCAGATAAAAGATCGCATCGGGACAATCGATCCTCTGCGCCAGGAACGCGAGAAGCAGCTTGCCGACCTGATTCTCACCATTCCAAACCTTCCGGATCCGGCCGTTCCCGACGGCAAGGACGAGAACGACAACCTCGAGATCCACAAATGGGGCGAGATTCCGAACATTGAAAATCCGCGCCACCATTATGAGATAGGTGCCGAACTTGGCGTCTTTGATTTCGAACGCGGCGTCAAGGTTGCCGAATCCCGATTCACCGTCCTGGTCAATATGGGCGCCAAAATCGAGCGTGCTCTGATGAACTTCATGCTCGATTCGCATGCCAAGCGGGGATACGTCGAAGTGTTTCCGCCGATTTTGATCAATCGTGACTGCATGATTGGCACAGGGCAACTGCCGAAATTCGAAGGTGACTTCTATAAATGCGCTGATGATGAGCTTTACCTCACTCCCACGGCTGAGGTTCCGGTGACCAACCTTTATAGAGAAGAAACTCTGAGGGAAGAAGAACTGCCGATTTTCCATTGCGCTTATACGCCGAACTTCAGACGGGAAGCGGGCAGCGCCGGAAAGGACACCCGCGGCTATATTCGCCAGCACCAATTCAATAAGGTCGAGCTGGTGAAATTCTGCACTCCCGATACCTCTGAGGAAGAGCATGAAAAGCTGACCCGGGACGCCGAACTGATCCTCGAGGCACTCAATCTTCCTTACCGTCGCATTTTGTTGTGTGCCGGCGACCTCGGCTTCTGCGCCCGCAAGTGCTATGACCTCGAGGTCTGGTTCCCCGCTCAGGGCAAGTATCGCGAGATCAGCTCCTGCAGCAATTTTGGAGACTTTCAAGCCAGGCGCGCCAACATCAGATACAAGCCGAAGGATGGCGGCAAATCACGTTTCCTGCACACGATAAACGGCTCCGGTCTGGCGATTGGACGCACCTTAGCCGCCATACTGGAGAATTTCCAGCAAAAGGACGGTGCAGTCAAAATACCTGAGGTTCTGGTGCCTTATTTAGGCGGCATCAAGGAAATTCGCAAAAGTGCTGGATGACATCGAGAGTCCCCCTGTCGGGTCGCGAGACACAGAGCAACTCGAGATACCCGAGGCCAGCCTGCCTGTTTCAATTCGCCAGAGATACCAGCAACTGCAGGTAGTGGCAATCGGGGCAGCGATTGTACACGCATCGGCGGTTCTCCTCTGCGTCTATGCCGTCAAGGAAGGCAATCTCTACGACTTCTCCGTTACTCGACTTTTGCAGTTCGTTCCGGCATTCACAGGACTGTGGCAGATTAGCTGCTTTGCTGTCGCTCTATCTTCAGTGTCGTACATGGTTACCTTCGTAGCGATGAAGCATGTTTTGCGAGTGCGCCAGACCATGTGGTTGAATGTCGGGATTTTTCTAGTCCTGATTGCGGTGGCAAACGATTTGCACTCGCTGGGCAGCATGATGATTTATTTTGCTGATATCGCTCGCCAGTTCGTTAATGGCACCTTCTCCAAAAATCAGCTTCTTATGGAAGCCTGGTCCGTGCTGAGCAATTCGGTGACTGACTCACTCATAATCGCCAATACGCTTTATTCGGTTGCCGGCCTGATCCTTGCCCGGGCGATCATTTCCGGTTACGGCCTGCCAAAATGGCTGGGCTGGACTGCAATTCCCATATTTGTGGTAGGACTGCTCGCCAGCATTTTGATATTTCAGGGTGAATTCTCAATGGCAATCGTGATGATGTTTGCAACCATCATTACCTTCATTTTGTGGGCTGTAGCAATGGCTGTAGCGATCGACCCGTTTGCCCATGAGCATAAGCATGCGGCAGAAGAGAACCAGACAACTAAGACAAATTAATAAATTGGCTGGTTGCCAGAGCCAGCCAATGTCGAATATGCTTGAAGTGTGGGGACTGCACCTTCAGCCTACCGCTGTTAGTCCTTCGCCCCATTTACAACCGTCGGCCGCGCAGAGCAAGTTGACGACCAATGCAATTGGCTGGATGATTTAACTAATTGGCAAGGGCAAATCCGGATTAGAAAGCACTAAGATGACAAATTGGCTGGATATATTGGCTGGAATAAACGAAGAGAAGGGCAGCACCGCCCTTCGTTCCCAACCTCTGTATGTACTTATCCACAACCGTATTAAGGAAGCGATCGATGACGGCAGGCTGCCAGCCGATACGAAGCTGCCAACCAATCGCGAACTGGCCAATTTGCTAAAGGTGGACCGCTCGACGGCAGCTCGGGCATATGCTGAGCTGGCAAACGAGGGCTGCATCGAAAGCTTCGTAGGTCGCGGCACTTTTGTCGCATCCAGCCGCCCCGGTCGAAACGATCCGTTCGAGTCAACCGAGCCGGACAATTCAATCTCATGGCCGGACAAATTCTCTCGCGCCAGTCAAACCGTTTACGAGATGCTGCGCCTGGAGCAAGCCAACATCGGCTGGCAGCAGGAGGTCATCTCGTTTGCCGGCGGCATTCCTACCGATGAGTCTTATCCACACAAAGACTTCGAGCGCATCCTGGAGAAACTGATCGCTGCCGGTCGCTCGGCCGAGATGTATCAATACAGTCCGAATGAAGGTCTGCCTGCGCTTCGCAAAGAAGTGCGCAAACATCTGGCCAAGCAAGGCATCGATGCCTCTGACGACAAACTCCTCATTTTAGGCGGTTCTCAGCAGGGTCTTGATGTCGTAGCCAATATACTTCTCGATCCGGGTGATCTCGTGGTTGTCGAAGACCCGACCTATCTCTGGGCAACCTGCAACTTCAAGAGCCGCGGTGCTCGCTGCACGGCGGTTCCACTGGACGATCAAGGAATTCGCATCGATATTCTGGAAGCGATTTTGCAGAGGCAGCGGCCGAAATTCATCTACGTGATACCGAACTTCCAAAATCCAACCGGCATCACGATGTCGTATGAAAGACGGCGTCAGCTCTTGTTGTTAGCCAATCAGTATCAAGTGCCGATTCTGGAGGACAACTTCGTAGGCGACCTCCGTTATGACGGCGAGTCACTGCCATCGCTTCGCGCCATGCCGGGATCGGAAAATCTGGTCATCCATTTGGGGACATTCTCAAAAGCACTTTGCCCGGCGTTGCGACTCGGCTGGCTGGTAGCTCCGCCGGAAACCATGCCGCGCCTGGTGATTGCAAAACGTTCGAGCAATCTCACCACGAACTCGATATCGCAGGTGATCCTGGCCGAATTTCTAAAAGAAGGATTGTACGAGCAACACCTCGCCACCATCCGTAATACCTATCGCGCCAGACGCGATGCCATGCTTCGCGCTCTGCACAAGGAATTATTCATCCTTGCCGATCAACAAGGCGATCGCACGCGCATCACCTGGTCGCGACCGCACGGCGGAATGTTCATCTGGCTGAAATTACCGGATGGTTTATCAAGCCGCGAACTGTTGCCCTACGCGCAGCGGGAAGGCGTCGCCTATGCCCCCGGCGATGTTTGTTTCCTCTCACAGGAACAAAGCGAATGCCTGCGACTCTGCTTTATCCAACTGGATGAGGCAAACATCGCAAAGGGTGTGAAGCGCCTTGGCAAAGCAATTCGAAGTTATTTAGAAGATGTATCCAACAAGAGCCTGAGCAATCGTTCGCATTTGATGGGCACAGGCAGCCATTCATTCATTTAAACAATCATTCAACCCACTTCATCGGAGGTAATCATGGCTACAAAATTGCAAGATAAGAATCAAGCGGCCGGTCCGAAGGTCGGAACGGAGCGCGTCAAAAAGGCTCTGCCGCAAATGCTCAAAGGTGGCGTGATCATGGATGTGGTCAATGCCGAGCAGGCGAAGATTGCAGAAGAGGCCGGAGCTTGCGCAGTCATGGCCCTCGAGCGAGTACCTGCAGATATTCGCGCCAATGGCGGCGTTGCGCGCATGAGCGATCCGGAATTGATTGCCAAAATTATCGAAGCGGTTTCGATTCCAGTCATGGCAAAAGCTCGCATCGGTCATTTCGTCGAAGCGCAAATTCTTGAATCGCTGGGCGTCGACTGCATCGACGAGAGCGAAGTTTTGACTCCTGCTGATGAAGAGTTCCACATCGACAAACACAAATTCACGATTCCATTCGTGTGCGGCGCTCGCAATCTCGGCGAGGCACTGCGCAGAATCGGCGAAGGCGCCGCGATGATCCGCACCAAGGGTGAGGCGGGAACGGGTGATGTCGTCGAGGCGGTTCGCCATGCTCGATCGATCATCGGTCAAATCAAAAAGCTTACCGTTCTTCCCGATGAGGAACTGATGACCTTCGCCAAAGAAATCGGCGCGCCATACGAGCTCGTCAAGCAAGTCAAGGAAGAAGGTCGTTTGCCGGTCGTCAATTTCGCCGCCGGCGGAATTGCCACACCAGCTGATGCGGCGCTCATGATGCAGCTCGGCGTCGACGGCGTTTTCGTCGGCTCCGGCATATTCAAATCTGGCAATCCGCAGAAGCGCGCTCTCGCCATCGTCAAGGCAACCACGTACTTCAACGATCCTGAAGTACTGGCCGATGTCAGCAAAAATCTCGGCGAGCCCATGGTGGGCAGGACCGTCCAATCGTTGAAACCCGAAGAAACACTGGCAGTGAGAGGTTGGTAGCCTATGTTATCGATTCCTCCTCTCAGTCAATTAACGAAAGCCGGCGCGGCTGATGCTCAAATTCAAAGCAATGATGCGCTCCGGCAAGCACCGCTCATCGGAGTTTTGGCTCTGCAAGGTGACTTCGCCGAGCACGAGGAAGCACTCGAGCGAGTCGGAGGGCGCGCAAAACAAGTTCGTCACTTGCGCGACTTCGATGCGATCGAAGCGCTGATCATTCCGGGTGGGGAAACGACGACGATAAACAAGTTCGATCAAGCTCACGATGGCAAAGTTTTTTCGATCATCGGCGAGCTTGGTCGATCCGGCATGGCGATTTACGGAACATGCATGGGCTCTATTATTCTTGCATCCCATATTCAGTCTTCGAATCAAAAATGCACCGGTTTGATGGACATCACCGTGCGTCGCAATGCCTATGGACCTCAGCGCGCCAGCTTTGAGACGGCGCTCGACATCAAGG
This sequence comes from Pseudomonadota bacterium, assembly GCA_021324135.1. Lineage (GTDB taxonomy): Bacteria > Cyanobacteriota > Vampirovibrionia > Obscuribacterales > Obscuribacteraceae > JAJPJO01. The sequence goes on along the minus strand of JAJPJO010000054.1, from coordinate 8,168 downwards.
AACTCGGCGAGCAGCCATATCCGGCAATTTTTATCCGGGCACCGCAGATAGTTGATGCCGGATCAGGAGTTCAAATACTGGCCAGGATAAACGACACGATCGCCATGGCTCGTCAAGGCAATCTTCTGGTAACCACCTTCCATCCGGAAATCACCGAAGACAGTCGCGTTCACCAATACTTCCTGGCCATGGTCAGGTCGCAAGCAATGCGTAAAGCGGCGGGCTGACGGCGCACCGCCAGTGATACCACTACAGCCGCCTTGTTAAAATTACCAACCGGAGGCGGCGTCGGCGGCATATTGGGCGCAGGAGTTGGCGCGATTGGCTTGCGCCCTCGCTTCGCTTACGAGCGACTGCAACTCATCAATTCCCGAGGCTCTCGAGGCTGCCTGATCGGCGGCAACGCGTGCTTCATTTGCGTAATATCTGGCTTCGGATGCGGCTTCGCGTTTCTCATCGGCGTTTTCCAGATCGCGGGCTCGATCCATGTGAGTGGATGCCTGATCGGCGCTCGAGCGAGCCCGTTCGAGTTGATATTCGACTTCGCCTCTGGCGGAATTGGCATCTTTGCCCGAACCATCGCCGCCGCCAAGCAGTTGTTGCCACCATGATTTCTTTTGCTGTGGCTGATTGTTAGCCATCGTCCCTCCAAAATTTCCCTGCATCATGTTGCCCTGCATCATGTTGCCTCGCTGCATCATGTTGCCTTGCATCATGCGGTTTTGCATCATGGCGCGCATGTTGCCGCGCATCATGTTGCCGCGCATGTTTCCGCCCATCATGTTGCCGCGCATGCCAGCCATGTTATTCGGCATCATGCCCCCTTGCGGCATTCCTTGTCCCTGCATCGTTCCGGGAACGGCTTGAAGCTGATTGCCGCCAGGTTGCGGTCCTCCCCAGGCGTTGTCCAGGTAACTCTCGATTGAACCAGGCCCGTTTGCATTGTCTCCGCGAACCTGACCGGGCGCGGTCATTGGCGGCAGCCGACTGGTTTGCATTCCATTGATCTGGGCTGGTGGAGCAAATGCACCGCCGTTCATCCCCTGACCATCCAATCGCCCCTCTGGTCCCAGAGTCTGGGGAGCCAGATTTTGACCGCCCGGTTGCCCGGGCATCCCATCACCGCCGCCTTGAGAGCCAACCATCAGGCGCTGCAACATAGAGTTGCTGTTTACCGAATCGGAATACACCAGAGCAAAAGCGAATGTCAGAGCCCCCAAACCCAGGGCAATCGAACCCAACGTGCTGCTGGCGCGCGTGCTCCAGGGGGTCTTGTTGCTATCTTTTGCCGGTTTTTCGCTCGAGGCTTTTGCCTTTTTTGCCATAGTAAACGTTCAGATCAGGCTGCTGCTTCTCCTCATTGTCTCAGGTCGATATCACCTGTCAAGGGATGCCGGCAAAGCCGGCCGGACCGCTCAAAGGGCCGCGGCCAAGAATACGAATGGCTATAATGGATTTCGCCATGTTAGGTTTTTACATCTTCCAATTTCTTCCGCTGGTCCTCGTTGAAGGCTTTGTCTTATGGCGGATGAGATGGGCCAGCCTGAGGCTGTCCATTTTTGATTCATTACTGATGAACTTCGTCTCTTTCCTCGGGCTGGTGCTTGGATTGGGTCCGTTCATTGCCGGCAAGGGTCCCTGGGGGCTGACTTTGTTCGGCACTTATTCGATCATGGTCGAAGGAACGGTACTCATGCTGCTCGAGCGCCATCCACCAAAACTGGTCTGGTCGGCAGTTTTGATCGCCAATCTCCTTGGCTGCATCGTCCTCGATTGCGAAGTGTTTTTCGGCTCCATCCCCTGGCGCCAATTGATTACGCACCCCAATCAGGAAATCAAGAAATCGGTCTTTGACGACTCTGCAATGGGCAAAGAAGGCGGGTCTGAGAAAGGTTCTTCTTTCTAAGATTTTCTTATCAATGCATCATTTGCCGGGAAAAGGATCGATACTATTGCCGTTCCCAGTCCAAACCGGCTTGGCAACAGAATCCTCACCATCATGCTCGCGAAGTTGAAAGACGGTTTCGCGAGGTGGCAAGAGACTTGAGGATAAAACGATTTATTGCCTTCGATTCAGAGGTTCAGTCCCGATGAGCACAACAATGACAGATGTAATTTGGAAACCGACCGGCCAATATCTCAAGTGTCGCGCCAACGACTTCATCGAGCAACAAGGGCTCAAGGATTGGCGCCATCTCATCAGGCGCTCAACCGAAGATACTAGCTGGTTTTGGAAAGAAGCCATCGACTACATGGGCTTCAAATGGACGAAGCCCTACGACCAACTTATGGACGAGTCGCGCGGCTTTCCCTGGACAAACTGGTTCGTGGGCGGGCAGCTCAACATCGTCGACAACGTTCTCGATTGGCACCAGGAAGCAGGAAAGACGCTCGGGGTCCGCACCAGTGTTGGTGGCAATCATCAGGCATTGATTTGGGAAGGCGAAGAAGGCGGCCTCCGCAAATTTACTTATGCCGAGCTCAATGAGCTGGTATCGAAAATGGCCGGGCTAATGATCCAACTGGGGGTAAAGCCTGGCGATGCCGTCGGACTCTATCTGCCGATGATACCGGAAGTGGTGGCAGCACTGCTGGCTTGCTTCAAGATCGGCGCCGTCGCCGTCCCTGTATTCAGCGGCTTCGGCTCCCAGGCCCTTGCCACTCGTTTGCTCGACAGCGAAGCCAAGGTGCTCTTCACCGCTGATGGTGGCAAGCGGCGGGGCAAATTGATTGAAATAAAAAATGATGCCGATGAGGCCGCTAATGAACTGCCGCAACTAAAGCACGTCGTCGTCGTCAAACATACCGACAATCCCGTCAACTGGCATGAGGGTCGCGACATATGGTTGCATGAAGCGCTCAAGAGTGTAACAGCAGCGCCGACGAAATTGGATCTGCCCGCCGAACATCCCTCGATGTACCTTTATACATCGGGCACGACCGGCAAACCGAAAGGCACCGTCCATACCCACGCCGGTGCCATGGCGCAAATCGCCAAGGAGCTCGGCTTCTGCTTCGATGTCAGACCCGACGATGTTTTCTTCTGGGTGACGGACATCGGCTGGATGATGGGTCCATGGGAAATCATCGGCGTTTATTTCTGGGGCGGAACGATTGTAATTTTCGAAGGCGCACCGAACCATCCCACTCCCGATCGCATCTGGCAGATCGTCGAGCGGCACAAAGTGCGCACCCTCGGCATCAGCCCTACAGCCATCAGAGCCTTGAAGTCTGCCGGTGAGGAATGGGTCAAGAAGCACGATCTTTCTTCATTGCGCCTCCTGGGCTCTACAGGCGAACCCTGGGATCAGGACAGCTATATGTGGTTCTTCGAGAACATCGGACAAAAGCGCTGCCCAATCATGAATATCTCGGGTGGCACCGAAATTGTCGGCGGACTGCTCACGCCACTACCCCTGATGCCACTGAAACCGTGTTCGCTGGGCGGGCCCGGACTGGGCATGGACATCGACGTCTACGACGAAAACGGCAAGAGCCTGCGCAACGAGATCGGTCATCTGGTTTGCAAAAAACCGGGACCTTCAATGACCAAAGGTTTTCTAAAAGACCCCGATCGCTATGTCGAAACCTACTTCAGCAAATTCGAGGGCGTCTGGTATCACGGTGATTGGGCGAAACGTGACGAGGATGATTCCTGGTTCTTGTTCGGTCGCTCCGACGACACGATCAAGGTAGCAGGCAAACGCGTGGGACCCGGCGAGGTCGAGTCGGTTCTCGTCGAGCACATCGATGTGGCTGAAGCTGCCGTCATCGGCGTTCCCCATGAGTTGAAAGGCGAGGGATTGGTCTGCTTCGTTGTCCTGATTCCAAACAAGCAAGAACAGAAGTCGCTGGAGCAGGATCTGCGCTCGCTCGTCGCAGACAAACTGGGCGCCGTCATGCGGCCGGAGACAATTCATGTCGTTAAAGCGCTGCCCAAGACGCGCTCAGGGAAGATCGTGCGGCGAAGCATTCGGGCGAAATACCTGGGTGAATCCGCAGGCGATCTCTCATCGGTAGAGAACCCGGACGCGCTCGATGCCATAGCTCATTTGCGCAAGCCCTGATGCAGCCCGGCGAATTGACTGCTTTTCATTAAAGACGACATTTAACGCAATATCAGGTAAGGTTTGCCGCCTTTCGCGGGTAAAAAGACCTATGGATGCACTTGCGTACAGCTTGCCGGGCTTTTTTGACGAGCCATGTGCTATCTGGAAGTCGTAAGCCGCAGTAAAAAAGCACGGATCGCCAACCGGTGGCTGATCGAAGGCGCCGGAAAACACCAGGACACAAGCGATGCTCTTCGAAAATCGAGCTCACAATGAAAAAGCCTGGGCGATAGCGAGCAATCCGCTTGCGACGGAGAAGCAATGGCTGGCAGCATGCACGGTGCTCGACAATCAGCCGCCGCCGCGTACAGGATTGCCGAGCAGCAAACCTTTGCCGGGCGCCATTGGCTTGCCGTGGTCTCTGGCGATCAGTGGCGTGAGCGGCCTGGGCGCGCTCATGTTATACGGATTCTTTCTCACCGGACTTTATGACGCCGCCACTCTCCTGACCGGAAGCTGCGGAATTTTTACCGGGGCGCTCGGCTTCGGATTGATTGGCGCGGGCTTTGCCGCATTCAGTTCAGTCTTTGCCTACCAGCAACACATCTGGCAGGGAGGTCGCATCTGGCCGCTTCTGCACTGGACGATCGTCGGTTTCGGCGCGCTGCTGCCCCTGGGTGTGCTTTTTATTTTTGCTTGCGGCTCATTCTGGGAAATGGTTACCGCCGGTCTCTGGGCAGCCGGCTTTGTCGCCATATCCGTGGCATCGACCATCTGCACGAGAAAATCGATCAAAGCTCTGGACTCATCGATTGGCTCGCATCGCATTCTTCCATACACGCGCTCACTTTTCGTTGCCTTCGGTCTGATCATGCTCGTCTGCATGAACTGGCCCATGGCGGCAATTCTTGTGGGCGGCGCCCGATGGCTCTGGCTCCCGGTTATCATAGTCGGGTCCGGCTTCTGGATCACGGCGGCGAATAATGCGCGCAACGCTCAAACCGCATCCACTCTTGCCTTGTCCATGTGGAATCCTTTGTCTCTAGCCAGTCTCGCTCTCCTGCCCGCGCTCGTCATCAACTCCGTCGGCGCCGTATTCTTTCCGGTTGGAACAGTCACATTTCTTGATTTTGCCATAGGGCTCGCCGCAATAACCTGCCTCAGTATAGGTCCCGCGATCGGTGCGAGAATGGCGGCTTCCTCATTGAGGCGACAAGCCGAGTTGGAGTTGCACAATATTCCCCACGTGCCGCTGCCTGACGCCATGATGGAAAGCGCCACGACTGAAAGCGCGAGCGCACCGTTTTGCGCAGAACAGAAGTTCATTCCACCTGGTGGTACAATGAATCCACTGAGCGAAGAAGCTGTTTGAGCGGAGATCCCATGTCCAGCGCCTCTGATCCGACCCGCAAACAAGCTTGGGAAATTGCCTCCGATCCAACTGCGACGGAAGCAAAATGGATCGCAGCCGTCACGATCCTGGACAATGTCAAAGAAGAACGAAAACTGCCCGCGCCCATAGCCGCCATCTGGGCAACTGGCTTAAGCTCGCTCGGCGCTTTCGGCGGCTTCATGCTCTTCACAATGACGCAGGTCATCCTGAGCATAAAGCTCATCGAAATCTTCGGTGATGCCGCCGCCTGTTCGTACCTGGCGATTGCCTTTGCAATCTGGTTCGTTCCCTGCATAGTATTCAACATGCTCTTCACCTATCAAAGACTTTCATTCGGCGGCGGACGCGCGTGGATCGGCTGGCAATATCTGCTCACCATCGGTTTTCTCACAGCCGCGTCATTGTGGGCGGTGGACGGTCAACCTGTGCGGCCCTGGGATGCGGCATTGCTCGCGGGGTGGAACGCATCCTGTCTGGCAGTGACATTTTTGGCTTGCAAAATGGCTGAAACCACTTATGCATCGTTAAACAGAACGATCGGCGCCAAACGAATCGTTTCGCGGCTCACCTGGTCTTTTGCCAGCCTGCCATTCGTCATGGGCGCTCTCACTGTAGGAACAGTAACGGTTGCGGGCTTCCTGGGCGCGAGCGGACCTTTGCTGGTAATGCTTTCAGGCTTGATGCTTGTGACATCATATGTGGTATCGCGCAGCATCGGCGCAACTGCCACCAAAACTGGTGCGGCAGTCGCCAGTATAGTATGGGCTCCCTTCATGATATCGAATCTGGTGCTGTTCCCGGTAATGGCCGCTACACATGCCTGGCTGACCCTCACAGGCGGATTCTTTGTCACCTGGATCGATTATGCCGGTGCAGCCTTGGCACTTGTAGCCTCGGCAATCGCTCCAGCTGTAGGCGGTGCTCTGGCAAGCAAACATTTGCAGGCTAAGGCAGCCCTCGGGCTTCATAGCGGCGAGCAGCGAATGGTGCTGGCAGACACGGTATCGGCACAGTCCATTGATCCCTCTTCGCTGGCTATGTCTCCGGCAATGGAAATGTCACCGGCCCCGATTACTTCCCTGGAACAATCAATGGACAATTGTCATTGATTTTAAAAGGCTGTATGAAGAAAAAGCAAGCCTTCGTGTGTTCAGATGCTTAGAGCGTTTTCTGAATAGCGGCAACTTGTTTTGTATATAATGTCGCTGCTTTGCACTTTATCGAAGGTTTGTTTCGTTCGCGCCGCACTGTAGACTGATGAGGGTAAGAGCCCATGAGCACACATCATCATAAAAAATGCGTTGTTTGCGACTGGCAAATCGAAGATGACGGCATCAAAGTCGAATTCGAAGAAAAAAAACTATTAGTCTGCTCCGACGATTGTGCCGAAAAATTCTACAAGGCGCCCGGCAAATACATTCAGGCTCTGCTCATCTCAATCTTACTCGGATTAGCGGCGAATCCGGCGCTGGCAGAGTCATCCGACGACGCATACAAAATGATAGTGGCGGCGCGAACACAGTTGGTTTCGCGTTACGACGCCACCGCCCGCGATGTCGATGACCTGGAAAAACAAGTAGCTGTTCTAAAGCGCGATACTTCACAAGAAGCCAAACGAGTTGAGGCAGAGCTGGACAAGCGCATCAGCAGCAAAAGTCGTGAGCTGAAGGATCTCGAATTTCAAATTCGTGATCTCGATCAAGCATTGAAAAAGGTCTAGTTCCATTCCAAGTTTCAGCGCCCGGAGCCCGCAGTGACTGAAGATAAACTTGAGCAATTAGAAGCAGAGCTTGGGCTCATCAAGGAAAGAAACACCAGAGTTGATGCCGATAAGGCCTGGGAAACAAGCGGCTTCCGCATTGCCACCATCTGTTTGATCACCTACTTCGTAGCTGCTGCACTGCTGTACGTGATTGGCGCCGAACGATGCTGGCTTGGCGCACTCGTACCGGTTGCCGGCTTCCTTCTTTCAGCTCAATCACTGCCGGCGATCAAACGCTGGTGGATAAATTCTCGCTATCGGCGCAGTAAAAAATAAACCGACCGGGCCCTGCAGTCGCAGTTCCGAATCAGAGCTCACGCTTCAGACCCTAGCCTAAAAGAGCCTCAACAAAAAGGTCGGGCTCAAAGTCGCGCAAGTCATCGATTTGCTCGCCCAAACCGATCAACTTGACCGGAATTTTCAAGTCGCGCGCGATACTAAATACGACACCACCTTTGGCGGTTCCATCCAGCTTTGTCAGGATAACGCCGGTGAGCGAACACACCTCTGTAAAAACCTTTGCCTGCTGAAGACCGTTTTGTCCCGTGGAGGCATCGAGCACCAGCAGGCACTCGAGCGGCAGTGTTGCGCCGTGTTTGGCGACCACGCCCCGTATCTTTTTCAACTCATCCATGAGATTGGCTTTGTTGTGCAAGCGACCGGCAGTGTCAATCACGAGGCAGTCGTAGTTCTCCTCCTTGGCTTTCGCGATGGCATTGAAGACAACCGCTCCCGGATCGGCCCCATCTTCGAGCCGAACGATATCGACACCGGCTCGTTGCGACCATATCTCGAGCTGAGACTCGGCTGCCGCCCGGAAAGTGTCACCTGCGGCCATCAACACTTTCTTGCCTTCTTGCTTGAAGCGCCAGGCCAATTTGCCTATGCTCGTGGTCTTGCCCGTGCCGTTTACACCAACGACCAGATAGATGTTCACCTTGCCTGGAATGTATTTGAGCCCCGG
>JAJPJO010000531.1 GCA_021324135.1 Pseudomonadota bacterium | reverse complement strand
CAAATTTACACGCACGTCAGCCTCGACAGGCTGCGCCGGGTCTATTCAAACACCCACCCGCGCGCCTAGAGCGCATCAATCGGCAAGCCTTCTCGGGCGTTCGCCATTTTGGCGGGCGCCTGGTTCGCTTTAATGTCTCTGGGGTAAACTGACTAAGAGTGGAAGCGAACCGGGCAACTCATGGAGTGGGCTGAATACAAGCTTAAGGTCAAAGAAGCGCTTGAAAGCGGGCAGTTCGATCTGGCCGAGAAGACACTTATTGAGGCAGTCGAGTTCGTCAAGGCGACAAACGGATCGTACGAGAGGCTCTGTCTGTGCCTCGATCAGTTGGCGTGGATTTACGTCAATCACAAAGATCTCGATCGGGCCGCCAACTGCTACAAAGAGTCGATGGAAATCAAGCTCTCCGTCCTCGGCGATTGCAACCCGATTGTGGCAAGAGCCTGCAAAAAGCTGGCTACGGTCGTTTATATGCAAAAACGTTTCGACCTTGCCGAGCAGTACTCAAAGGAAGCACTCAACATATTTAAATCAACCCTCGGCATTGAAAATGAGGAAACGCAGCAAACCCTCGCCGATATCGTCTCGCTCTTGCGCAAACTCGAGCGAAACGTCGAGGCCGAAATATTGTTGCGCACAGCCCATGGCGTCAAGCCTGCCGATAAGGCATCGCCCTATGAGGACTCATCTCTGATCAAGATCAACGTCTGTCCTTATTGCAGCCTGCCGTTCGACGGCGAGCAATGCTTGCGTTGCAGCGAGGGGCGCGCCCGTGCCTTCTCGGCCTCGGACGCCTCGAGCCAGCAAGAAACATCAGGCAAGGTGCCATCGGCCGGACAGACAAGAAATGGTGACGATCAGTCGGCCGCGACCGGATCCCTGTTCCAGGGATCAGAAGCTAAGTTTGAAAACGAATAGCACCCTGCACCGTATCTAATACCGGCTTAGTTTACATCCATCGGGCTTGTTAAGAGGTCGTGGGATATAATTACACTTGATTCGACGGTTCGTTTCTTCCCTATCCCGGGGCTCAATCTTGCCAAAACGCAGATCACAAGCCAGACAAGAAAGGCAGAATGGCTTCGGCGCCTGGTTGCGCCGCTGCCTCAAGCTGACTTTCGTCGCCTTTTGTCTGGTCGGCGCCATCGGCATCGGCTACCTCGGCGCCGCCATTTACGGGCAGATGCAGGATTTGCCGGACATTACCCTGGTCGAACGATACGAGCCAATCGAAGCGATTCAGATTTATGACAAGAACGATCAATTGGTGTGCACGGTCGAGGGCGATGAAGATCGGCGCTGCATACCGCTCAATCAAGTTTCCACTCAGATGCAGCAAGCCATTCTGGCCGCTGAGGATCACCATTTCTACGAGCATAACGGCATCAACTTTCTCAGCATATTCAGAGCGGCGCAGACGAACATAAAAGCCGGCCATGTGGTTCAAGGCGGATCGACGATCACGCAGCAGCTGGTAAAAAACCTCTTCTTCCAGGAAGCAGGGCGCACTTTCGATCGCAAGATCAAAGAAGGATACATGGCCTGGAATCTCGAAAACCGCTATGGTAAAGAGAGAATCCTCGAGATGTATCTCAATCAAATTTATTTCGGCAATAACGCCTACGGCATAGAGAGAGCCGCCAAGCGTTATTTCAATAAGCGAGCCGCTGAATTGAACCTCGCCGAATCGGCATACCTGGCTGGTCTTGTCAAAGCACCCTCCGACCTTGGCGGTGAGGAAGGGCGCGCTAAGGCATTGATCAGGCAGCGCGAGATTCTCGATCGCATGGTCGAATACGGCTATATAACCAGCAAACAAGGCGAGGATGCGAAGAAGACGAAGCTCACCTTTAAAAAGGGCGGCAATCCCCTGCAAAAATATCCTCACTATATAAGTTATGTGATGGAGCTTTTGCGCGATCGTTTCAGTCAGGCTGAGTTGCGCCGTCAAGGACTGCGGGTTTATACCAACCTCGATCCCGCCGCTCAACAATTGGCTGAGAGCACGCTTGCCGAGCGGATCAAGAAATGCCCCAAAGGAATCAGCCAGGCGGCACTGGTATCAATACTGGTGCAGGATGGATCGGTGGTCGCCATGGTCGGCGGCGTCGGCAACTTCTGGGAGCATCAATTCAATCGCGCTACCCACCCGCACACTACCGGATCGTCCTTCAAGCCGTTCGTTTATCTCACCGCATTTTTGCGCGGCACGCTTACACCCGAATCGGTGGTCGAAGACACGCCACTGGTCGTCAAACAAAAGTGGGGATTGCCTGATTATTGCCCGAAAGACTTCGATCATAAATATATGGGTCGCATCAGTGTGCGCACCGCTCTTTCACTCTCCCGCAACATTCCCTCGGTGAGAACGGCTCAGTCTGTCGGTGTGGACAGTATTGTCGAGACGGCAAGGCAATGCGGAGTGACATCGAAACTCGATCAAAATCTGGCCCTGGCGCTCGGAAGCTCGGCCGTGTCGCCCCTGGAGATGGCCGGCGCTTATGCCACATTCGCCAGGGCGGGCGTCTACATAACCCCGCAGGTCTTGCGCAAGATCGAGAACAACCGCGGCAATGTCATTGAAGTTTTCGAGCCGAAAGTCGACAAAGTTTTCCCAGTCGAGCCGGTGGCCAGACTGGTCAGCATTTTGCAGGATGTGATAAAGAAGGGCACGGGAACCGGTGCTCGCTTGAAGGATCGACCGTGTGCAGGGAAGACGGGCACCTCCAACGATGGACGTGACGTCTGGTTCATCGGCTTCACTCCCGACCTGGTCACCGCTATCTGGGCGGGTAATGATGAGCACAAGCCCATCCCCGGCAGTCATATCACCGGTGGTGGCTTGATGGCGCCGATCTGGAAGCAATATACAGAAGCGTATTATCAAGCCAAGCCCCATCCGGCCGGGAGCTTCGTCGAGCCTACACCAAGCCTGGGCGAGCCCAAGAAAGAGGGCGACGGCAAGTTGGCCGGAGCGGACAGCGCCACGCCAGCCTCAACCGCTAGCACTGCTGGTGATACCGCTGCGGCGGGCCCCGATCAGGAGGCCTCGCCCGATCAACACATCGCTCAGCCAGCCGAAACCGCGCCGCCTGCCGAAACAGCGCCGGTCGATCCGCTCCTCTCGCCGGTTGGCAAGCCCGCCTCTAATGCAAGCACCAAGATGCCGCCTCTGGCGCCGCCAATTGAAAAGAGCCCCGCGACTCCGACTTCAGGCACAGGCGATGGGCAAAATGCTCCGCCTCCATAGGAGGTAAGGCCTCGATGGAATCAAATCCCGCTTCTCCGCCTGCATCGAAGCAAAAGACGGCCAGGGCTTCGCATGCCGTTACCCTGTGGCTCCTTGTCATTGCAGGCGTGCTTGCCGTCCTCTTCTTCCAAACCAGGGGCACAGGAGCGCTCGAATACAACGTTCTAATAGACGTCCAGGGTGGTCAGGTAGGCGACAGCGTTATTGTCGACGGCAAAGCAATGGCGCAGTTGATCGACGGCAAGGACTCCGGCTTATCAGGGACGATCGCCAGACTCAAGTTAGCCAACGGAAAACATAGCGTGCAGATCGGGCGAGCCAACGGATCTAGTGCCTCAAAAGAGCTCGATGTGCAAGGCAAAGAATATCTGAAATTTGATTTAGCCGCGCCGCCCAAATAGGGCTGCTGAGATCACATACCATATATGAATCGCGCCGACTGGAGGATTGGATCAGTCGAGGCGCCGGTCAAAGGGCGTTGTCGGGAGCCTGCCTGGTGGAATCGAAATTGATGGGTATTGTCGGGTTCCTCACCATACTTGGTGTCGCCTACTTGATGTCCAACAATCGCAAAGCAATCAACTACAGGCTGGTTTTAAGCGGGTTGGCGCTGCAGCTCCTCATGGCCATTTTTGTTTTGAAAGTGCCTTTCGGGCGCGATCTGTTCAGGACGATAGGTGATGGAATCACGGCTCTGCTGGAATGCTCGGATAAGGGTGCCGGCTTTGTTTTCGGTCCTCTGGTCACCGGCAAAGAGGAGCTGGTGAAAACATTTGGTCCTGGTGCAGACTACATATTTGCTTTCAGGGTCATACCAACGATCATCTTCGTATCCAGTCTGGTCAGTATTTCTTACTATCTCGGCATCATGCAGCGGGTTGTCCAGGTGGTCGCTAAAGTGGTGGCGATTATCATGGGCGCCAGCGGATCGGAGGCCTTGTCCAACGCGGCCTCTGTCTTTGTCGGTCAGGTAGAGGCGCAGCTTCTCATTCGCCCATACGTTGCCGGCATGACGATGTCCGAACTGCTTGCCTCAATGACCGGATCGATGGCATGCGTCTCCGGCGGCGTCATGGCCGTTTATATTGGTTTGGGCATCAAAGCTTCATATCTGCTCACGGCCAGTATCATGGCTGCGCCCGGCGGTCTGGTGATTTCAAAAATAGTCTGGCCCGAGACGGAGGAGTCGCAAACGAAGGGCAAGGTAAAGATTGAGGTGAAACGCACCAATGTCAATTTGATCGATGCCGCCGCGCATGGTGCATCCGACGGCTTGCGAATTGGTTTGAACGTTTGCGCCATGTTGATTGCCTTCATCGCTCTCGTCGGTTTAGGCAACGAAGTCCTCAGCCACAGCGGTAAGTTCCTCTACGATCTGGGCATGCGCCTGGACTTTATCAATCTCGATCTGGCCCATCTGACGCTGCAAGATTTGTTCGGCGTCGTTTTCGCGCCGATCGCCTTCTTGCTCGGTGTGCCATGGAAAGACGCGCATATTGCCGGCAGCCTCATGGGCCAGAAGCTGGTGATCAACGAGTTTGTTGCCTTCTCACAGCTATTCGGTATGCTCAAGCAATCGGTGCCGGTGATAAGCACCCAAGCTGAGACAATCGTCACCTTCGCGGTCTGCGGTTTCGCCAACTTCAGCTCGGTGGCCATGCAAATCGGCGGCATCGGAGAAATAGCCCCATCGAGGCGTGAAGATTTGGCAAAGTTAGGTCTGCGGGCCTTGCTCTGCGGAACCATGGCCAGTTATCTATCTGCTACACTGGCTGGATTGCTTATTTGAGCCGAGCGGCGGGATTTCAGGCTGGGCGGCCTGGCATCATTAGGAAAGACATGAGTCTGCAGCGCGATACTGATGGTATTACACACGGTGCTAACGCCGAGCCTGGCGGCACTGCTGGTGGTGGGGCCGCGCCTGATAAGACTGTTGCCATCCTCAAGCTGGTAGTCTGGCTGATCGTTGCCGTCGCCGGCGGATTTGCCATGTCCGTGCTTGCCATCACCCGCGGTGAATCGGTCAACGCTATCTGGATGATTTTGGCCGCCTTCTGCACCTTTGCTTGCGCCTACCGCTTTTACAGCAAATTTATTGCTCAGAAAGTATTCGCGCTCGACGACCGCATCCAGACGCCCGCTTTTACTCGCAACGACGGCAAGGATTATGTCCCTACTCACAAGTGGGTTCTTTTTGGCCATCATTTCGCCGCCATAGCCGGAGCCGGGCCGCTGGTCGGACCGATTCTGGCGGCCCAGTTCGGTTATCTGCCGGGCACGATCTGGATAATCGTAGGCGTGGTGCTTGCCGGGGCCGTGCAGGACTTCGTGATTTTGTGCGCCTCGATGCGCCGGGGCGGAAAGTCTCTGGGACAGATGGCAAAAGAAGAAGTCAGCCCGCTGGCGGGTGTGATCGCATTGACCGCCATACTGCTGATTATGATGATACTAATAGCGGTGCTGGCAGTGGTGATTGTAAACGCATTGAAAGCCAGCCCCTGGGGAGCATTTACCCTGCTCATGACTATCCCGATCGCCCTTGTGGTAGGCATATACATGCGCATGATCCGGCCGCACAAGGTCGTCGAAGGCTCCATTATCGGTGTCGTCCTTACGATACTGGCGGTGGTGGCAGGCAGATACGTCGCCGAAAATCCGGCATGGGCTCAAGTCTTTACTCTCTCTGGCGAGCAGCTCGCCGTTTCGGTGATGATTTACGGATTTGTCGCCTCGGTTCTGCCTGTCTGGTTGCTTCTGGCGCCGCGCGATTACCTGTCTGCATTTCTTAAAATCGGCACAATCGCATTGCTGGCGATTGGCATTATCTTCTTGAGACCGGATATGAAGATGCCGGCCCTCACCATATTTACCAATGGTGAAGGACCGATTTTCCAGGGCTCGATCTTTCCATTTTGCTTCATCACCATCGCCTGCGGTGCGATATCCGGCTTCCACGCTCTCATTTCATCAGGCACGACCCCGAAGATGATCATGAAGGAAAGCCATGCCCGCCCGATTGGCTACGGCGGCATGTTGTGCGAGGCTTCAGTGGCCGTCATGGCCATGATCGCCGCATGCGTTTTGAGTCCCGGCACCTATTTTGCCATTAACAGCCCTCAGGGCATCGTCGGCGCCGATCCCTCAGGGGCGGCGCAGATGATATCAAGCTGGGGCTATTCCGTCCTGCCCGCTGACATGAGCCTGCTCGCTCATGAAGTGGGAGAGAATACTCTCTGGTCAAGGACCGGCGGGGCGCCCACCCTGGCAGTGGGCATGGCTCATATATTTTCAAGCTGCCTGAAAGCGTTGCCCGGACAGCAAGCTGCCGTTGCATTCTGGTATCACTTCGCCATCATGTTTGAGGCCATGTTCATCCTCACTTGTCTGGATGCAGGCACTCGCGTCGGTCGTTTCATCGTCCAGGATTTTCTTGCTTTGTTCAACAAACGTTTGGGCGAGACCGGCTGGTATCCCTCTATTCTTTTGAGCTCGGCCCTGGTTGTGGGCGGCTGGGGATACTTCCTCTATCAAGGTGTAATCGATCCGCTCGGCGGTATCAACAGTCTTTGGCCGTTGTTCGGAATTTCAAACCAACTTCTGGCCGTGGTGGCACTGTGCGTCGGAACCACGGTCATCGTTCGCACTAACAAAACCAGGTACATGTGGGTTACTCTGTTGCCCCTGCTCTGGTTGTTGGCTGTCACCATATCTGGTGGGGTTTTGAAAATATTCAGCCCCTCGCCGAAACTTGGTTTTCTCTCGCATGCAGCCAAGCTGCAGGGACAGCTGGCAGCTCAGCAAGGCACGGCGGCTGAGATCGCTAAGATGCCGATGTTGATCTTCAATGATTATCTCGACGCCGCGCTGGGATCGATCTTTATCGTTCTGGTCTTGATCATCGTGGTCGAATCGGTGCGAGTCTGGTTGTTCCGGCCGCCGATCAAAGAGTCTGCTCCCTCCGGGCAAGGCGACAACCCGATGCGCTGCTGCTGAGGCAGGATGCGGGCAATACGTATTTGTACGATGGGCTGGGTACCATTTAGCCACAATTTCACAAATAGAATCTACAGACACATCAGAGATTGCCGCTGATCATAGTTTAATCGTTGCGGAATGCGGGTTCCGCTCGGTGTATTGCGGCATTCGAGGATGAGGGTATGGTATCGCATTCGGTTTCGATATTTTTTGCATGCGATCGTGCCGGAGTCAAATAGGGAAGTGTGCCAGCGCATGGCTCGCAATTGGAGGATTCCGACAGCCGACCTGGGAGGGCTTGCAGGAACCGCGAGAGCCTGGTTTGTGAGGACCGAACAATGGTTGAATTCAGTGATGCCGGTCGCGATACGAGCGTACCGAAGACTCTTGCTCAAGAGCAATTGTTCACGCGCTTGTTTGCGCAGCACCCGCCCGATCAACTGCCGGGACGCGACACGACCCTCAAGCCCGGCCCCGACTCGAAAGGCAATGGCACCGGTATTTTTGCCTCTCCGGATTCATTCCTATCGGTACCGTCGATTGATACGATAATGAATCGCGGCAGAATGCTCGCTTATGGACAGCCGCCGTTCCAATCAGGCGATCAACCGGGCTATCAGGATCAGGATCCCTGGCGACCGGGGCACTTGCGAGATCGACGACCGCTGAGAGAAGGCGGTCCGTTGCGCGATCGCATTCGGCAGCGCATTCAGGATTTGAAAAACAACCCGCAGGCAATTCAGGACGTCCTCAACCTTCTTGGTGGACTGAGCAAGGACGTCAGATTCAATGTCGATGCGCAGACCAAGACGATAAGCCTGGGCATGGATTTCACCAAGCTTTACGACAAGATGATCCAGAACAATCCTGCCGCGGACAAGCCGGAGCTGCGAAAACTGGCTGCCGGACTGGATAGCTTCAGTCTGAATCCCGACACCCTGGTGCTCAATTGGAAGAGTGAGCAACTGATGGATCTCGGCGGCGACAAGGGACCGGCCAAGGGATACAAGCTGGCTCTGGGTGGCGGCGGCAACCGCACTGAGTTCAACATAAACACGACCGACACGAAGCTGACCCTCTCCGGAATAAAAGGCATGGAAGCGGTCGATCCGAGCGGCAAACGACTGAAGATACATGAAATCACCCTTGATACCACCGACAAGGACAAGCCCAAGGGAAGCATAACCATAGATAATCCGGTGCCGAAGCCAAAATTGTTGCCTGCCAGCACGCCGTGGCCGGAGAAAGTATCTTTACCCATCATGCTGTCTCCGCAAGAGCAAAAGCCGCTTGTCGAGTCGCTGCCGGGCGTGATCAAAACGATCGACACTTTGCGCAATGCGGCCAAGACAGGCGATCTCAAACAGTTGCTTACAATTCAGCCTCGGGAACTGATGAAGTTGTTTGGCTGGGCAAGCAATATTAAAGATAGAGTGGATATTAAAGCGCCTGATGCGGTCGATCCGAAAAGCCCCGGTCAAAAAAAGGACGAACCGGCAAGACCTCAGGTCAAAATCGATGATTACCTGGTGAAGCCGTTGACGACTGTGACACCTCTGCCTGTAGCGCCGGAAAAAGGCAAGGCGGAGCCAAGCATCGCACCAGTGACGGTGCCGGAGAAGAAAGCTCAACCCGCACCAGATGCGGTGGCACCCAAAGTGCGGCGCTCGCTCAGACCAGGTGGAGTTACAGGGGCAGTGCTCGACTCACTGAAGAACCGCGACAACACCCCGGTGAAACCGTCTGAGGCCCCTGCAAAAACCGTTCTACCGGATCTAGGTGCGCCTAACTACCTGGATGTGTTAGCCGGTAAGAAAGTCAGCCCGGCAAAACCGGCCGACGCTCCGGCGGTCAAGCGAGAGGAACCGCCGAAGAAGGATAGCACTACTCAAAAGAGTGATGCTGAGGTAAAACCGGCAGCCAAAGGTGTCATGCAGCTGATCGACACTTTGAGCGGCAATGCAGAGGCGCCCTTAGCCAAAGAACTGAAAGCTCGTCTTGCCGATCCTGAGGTTCGCAAGAAAGTGGCGGAGGCGGCTTCAACCATCAACCGTTTCGACGTCGATAAAGCCAGCAAGTCGCTCACCCTCGGGCTCGATTTCGCCAAGATCTACGATAGCCTGCCTTTAGACAAGAAGACGCCTGAGGCCAGAAAGGTACTTTCTTCTTTGGATTCCGTGAGCGTTTCCCCCGACTCGTTGAAATTAAACTGGCGAGGCGGCGAGCAGGTCGTGCCCATCGCTGACGAGAACGGCGGCAAGAAAGCCGATCTGATCCTCGGCGCCGGAGGCGGTGTCACGTCATTCGATCTGGCCAGCACTGATACCAGTTTGACGTTGAAGAACATCAAGGGCTTGCAAGCGGAAGTCAAACTGCTCGGTAAAAAACTGTCGGTTCACGAAGTAAAAATCGATGCCAGCAATCCTAATAAGCCGGTTGCCACAGTTACAGTGGACAATCCTTTTGACAGACCGGCATCAGTATCGGAAGCGCTCTGGCAGAAGACGATGACATTGCCGCTGGAGCTCAATACCGGTGACGCCCGCAAAGATGCCGAGCTGCAAGACAAATTGCCCAAAGCGATTAAGGCGATCAATGCCATGCGAGAGCGTGGCAGAGATGCAGGCGTAGCTGAAGAGCTATCGAAACTGACTAAGGAAGAACTGAAGAAACTGCTGTCGAACTAGTCCTTGCCGCCCCGCTGCATTACCAGCGGTTGCAAAAGCGCATAAGCTTGCTCGGCATCTGGTATCGATTTCAAACGCATGCAGCCTTTGCGGCTGGCTATGATAAAGATGTCTCCGATACCGGATTTGCGCTTGTGCAAAACCGTCTTCTCAACCGCTGCGTGCGGAATTGTTTCAATCGTTGCCAGCCAATCGTTAATGAAGTAAAAAGCGCGCGGGCATTCGCGCAGCTGCGGCAGCGGATAGCGAAGATCGGTGTACCACTGGTAGAGCCAACCGATGACTATTAATGCTACGCCGGATATGACGAATAAATCGCTGTGTTTGGCCACAGATGAGACAAGGTCGTAGAGGATATAGATAAATATGATGTGCGTCGGCACCGTGTAGCAAAAGAAATTGAGCAGCGTTCCTTTCTCCGGTCTGACCAACCTTCGGGTGATGTGAGCATCTTGAGCTAAAGCTGAGTCGCCGAAACGACCGCGCAACTTGAGCACAAAAATGCGGCGATCGGTAAGAACATAGATGGCACGCTTCGCTTGCCATGGAACGGCGATAATTTCGAGAATACCCATTACCGCTACGACTATAAGCAAGATGATCATGGCGGGGACCAAACGATTGGTATCACCTTCGGTGCTGCGCAAGACCCCGGCAGACAACAGAAAGAGACCGGACAACCAGCAGATTGGAAAAGGCAAGAGCGGTAGCGCCATGGCGTCGGTATCGGGCCGACCCGTCCAGACGACTGTTTCATCAGGCGCGGCTTCGCTGCGGACTGCAGCCTCGAGAAATGATGTTGTCTTTTCCGGCTCGAGCATAAATCGGGGTTGTCATGTATAGATAGCTACCGCAGACGATTATTGCATAAGCGCCTTTAGCCGCTCCACTTCTGCAAAGAAGAAACGGCTGATGGTTTCATCAGACCGTTTCTTATGAGCACAGCTTTCTTGAACGGAATGAGATCACGCTCTACCAGAAGTCATGCGAGTACCACGGGCAGATCTCAATCGTTCGAGCTAACTTGTTTGTCGGATCGCATTCAAGAGCCTTTTGTGCATAGTGCTTGACCCCGTCAAGGTCGCCTTCAATTTGGCGGCAAGCAGCCAGCAGGATGTATGCTCTGACATAGCCGGGTCTGATCGAGATCGCCTTATTGAGCTCATCCTCGGCATGTTTGATGTCCTTTTGGGATATGTAAACTTCCGCCAGGTAGCGATGCGCACTTTCACACCGCGGATTGTCGGCAATCAAAGCTTCGAGCATTCGCTTCGCTTCATCTTTCCTGCCGGCAGCCGACTTCGCACAGGCCTTATCGATCGTATCGACTTCTTGCTTGCTGAGATCGTTAACGGGCATATAGCAGCGCATGTACCGGTTGATTTTTTCCGTTTCCTCAGCGCTATGGCTTTGAGCAATTCCCAATTTCAGAGCCTTTCTTGCTTTGGAATATTCGTCTTTGTAGTCATAGCGAACACCAAGCTTGTAATACTGTTCGGCAGTCAAACCAGATGGGATCTGCTCAGGCAGGTTCAAGTACTGAAAGTTGTTGAAGGCGATAAAGGCCGGGAAGATGAACGGTATGATGCTCGAGAATATTCTTTCCGATTTGCTGCCACGAAAGAAGAGATTGCCGTTGGCGCGCACCGCCACGATTTCCTGGCTCGACTGATTTCTGTATATGTCATCATATACGGTGACATTGCAGAATTGGCTGTCTTGCTTGAAGCATTGACGCACATCCAGGCTCACCGTTTCTATTTGCCTGCCTGCCTTGACCACAGCCTGATATCCGTAGCCCTTCCACGACCAGAATCCGCTGCTTTTTTCGAGCGTAATTGCAGCTTTCTCAGAGCTTGTTCTGCTCAGCGCATTTTTCATCTTGATTAACGAGAGCAAGTGAAAGAGCATGATGCTTGGTGCCAGAGCGAAGAACATCCATGATGAAACCGATTCCAGACCAGGCCTGTATGTGAGGCACATGGGATCAAGTGCGAAGAACAACAGCATGGTAGTGCAGACAATCAAAGCAAGCGCCGTGCCTTTAATCTCGGCCTTCAAATGACCGCTTTCATCCAGACTGTTTCTCTGCGAGGCTGAACCAGACAAGAGAAGTGACACCAGTTGCGAGTCGTTTGGTTGGGCAATAATTACGTGCCCTTCGCAAACAGCAACTATCGGCCCAATTTCCTGAGAGCAAGGTAAGTAGACATCGACTTCATGAGGTTCGAAATCGAGGAGGTCGAGCATTGCATCTTGCTGAATTACAACTTTGAGCTGCTGCAGTTGCAGTTCATCTCCCTCGAAATCCGCCAGGCAAGCAACCGATCCGAAAGACGGGTACCACTTGCTCTTCTTGCGAAGCGATAGATTCATCGTTGCCCGGACCGGTTTCACGTTATTCAAAACCGACTCGGCGCGCTCGCACCATTTCTTGCCGCCGAAGTAGGTAACTGCTCCAAACCACAGACCTGGCAGTAATCCCATCGACAGCGGAAGGAACCCGGTTGCCGTAAAAAGCAGAGTGGATGCCAGCGCCCACGGAAGCCGCCCGATCGTCGTAGTGGCTTGCACAGAGTCGCTGAAAATTGTCGATATGCACGTCTCCATGTTGCCGGCATATATGAAACCCAGCGTACCCGCTGCAGCAAGCGCCGCGCCTGCAAGCATATGGATAGCGCCTTGTTGGTCAAAACTCGATCTTTCCTTTTGAAGATCATTCATATTGTATGTGCTCATGCCTATCACCTTGTATTTACTGATTGAGCCGCTCGCTAAGTGCAGTTCGCCGGCTTCAATTACGACGATACAAAGTCGCCATTTCTGATAGCGCTCAATTTTGTTTCAATCTTGTTTCAGTTGTTCGGCGGCGCGATATCACTTCAACCAGTTCAACGCCTCAGCCAAAAAATCCTCTTGGGGCACGCAGCATTTAAGCTCATGCTTTTGCAAGTCGACAACAGCGCGAGTCTTCTCTTCCAGCGATGTACCACCATGCACGGTGCAATCGATCCGGGATGGATGGCTGAATAAATCGTCTTTGGATGAGCGCCTGAAGACGATGGTTTTGATTGCGTCACTGACTTGCTCAACGTCCAGGATGAGATTGAAAATATCAGGACCGAGCGAAGCCAGATCAAGCAGCACCGCATGTGGTTTATGCGATCTCACCACCGCTATTACATCGGCGGCTTGAACCAGGCGGCAGCCTATGCCGCGCTTCGTCAAGAATTTGTGCAGCGCTTCGACCGCCTGGCGATCTTCGCTGACTATCAAGCAGTTCTTCACCGCATGCGCCACCACCGTTCCAGCTTGTCTGGATGAAGCACCCAGGGCTTTCAGTTCGATCCAGAATGCTGTTCCTTTGCCCAGTACGGTGTCGAACCCTATGGCACCCTCGTGCTGATCCATGATCAACTTGCATGTCGCTAATCCCAGACCCGTTCCTCTCAAGGTTCGGGTTGAGCAAGGATCGATGCGCTGGAATTTTTGAAAGATGCGCTTGCCGTCCTCCGGCGATATTCCAGGACCATCGTCGATTACCGAGATGCGCACTCCTCCGCTGCGGCGCAAGACAGCCAGAACTTGCACCTTCCCCGGTGATGGCGAGTAATTGATTGCGTTTTTCAAAAAATTGACCAGGACCTGAATGATTCTGTCTTTGTCGGCTGAGACGAACGATTCTTGCGCGACTGCTTTTATGATCTCGACGTCGCGCTTGTCGGCAAGCGACTTGACCGCAAGGATGCTTTGATCGATGACCTCCTCGGCCCGCACCACCGATAGTGACAGGGGCGCCTCGTTAGATTCCAGCCGGCGAAAATCGAGAATATCACTGACGATCTTGAGGAGCTCGTCACAGCCTTCTCTGGCTACGCGCACCATTTCTCTTGCGTCGTTGGTATCCAGTGACATCATGCCCTCATCCAGGATCGAGAGCGCTCCCTGCAAGCTGGTAAGCGGCGTGCGCAATTCGTGCGAGACGGTATTGTATAGCTCGTTGATGTGCTCTTCCGCCTCTTTCTGCCGAGAGATGTCGCGCGCAATCAAGCAAATCTCCACAGTGCCTTTGGCCTGACCACCGATGTCGGATACGGTAACGGAAACCGGCAGCAACGTTTTGTTGGAGCGCAACAATTGCATTTCAAAGGGAAGCTGCACAGAGCGCAGCGCATCGACGCCGGTGTGAAAAACGCCGCTCGTGGAGGCAGAGCGATCTCTGACGAGTTTGCCGACCTGCCGCCAGTAGAGTTTGCGATTATCGTCCGTGAAGAGGCTGTTGATCGGCTGCCCCTTCATCTGCTCTTCGCTCAAACCGATGAGCAATTCGGCGCCGAGATTCCAACGTTTTATATTGCCGTCCAGATCGTGAGAGATGATGGCATCACTGTTGTTTCTTACAATTGCTGCATAGAAGTCGTTATGCTCCATCACAGCGAGCCTCGTTTGAGGTGCGGAAAACTCTCAAGAATGAACCGACTGGTTTGCAATCTTATCGACCGCCGCCAGCGTAATGATACAAGAGGAGCAGTCTGCCACCGTGCGGTCCCGTGTTCAATGGTGTGATGCTCGAGAATTGGTAGCGATATCTCAAGTGCTCCAGGATCGATTTCGACACGTCATCAGCGGGCACTATATCCTGGAGAACGGGAGGAGGGGTCTTAATGAACTTACCCGTCTTATCATCAACAACATCTTTAAGCCGCGACATTTCTTGACTTCCTTAACAAGTTACCGTTCCTAACAATAGTATCTAACAAGGTGAGGAACTCAACCATTCAGATACGTTCTACTAATAAAAAAGACATTTAAACAGATAATGGGAAAGTTTTTGAACTTTTTGAGTGCATTTTTCGTTTAACAAATAGGTAGAAGCGCTTTCTTAATTTAAGGTCCAAATTAATGACCCCGATCGAGGTTTACAGGCGATGACCAACAAGCAGTCTTTCAAGCAGTGCGTGTCGATGCTTCTCATCTTCTCCGCGCTGGGCGCGTTGCCGATGCAGGCTCAGGTCGAAACGCCGGATCGCTCCACCTCGCCCCTGAAAAGTTCAGCTTCTCCCGAGCGCAATCAGGTTGGCGTGCGCCTGCCGCTTCCGGGTGGCGCCTCAGTCGTCAAGGACATTGCCTATGTCGATCATCCGGTCAGCCAGAGGCAGGCACTGGATCTTTATTTGCCTGCCGCCGCATCCGATCGGTCCGGCAAAAAAGTGCCGCTGGTCGTCTGGATTCACGGCGGCGCCTGGCGCATGGGCGATAAGAAAGGCGGTCCTTATGCGCCTCTGGTCAGGGAAGGGTTTGCCGCGGCCAGCATCAATTATCGCTTAACTGATGAAGCTTGCTACCCGGCTCAATATGATGATTGCGTGCAAGCGGTTCGCTGGCTGTTTCAACATGCCGATGAATATAACATCGACAGCTCGCGCGTCGGCGTCTGGGGCGCCTCTGCCGGTGGACACCTCTCAGCACTTCTCGGGCTGCGCGCCGGCTATACAAAAGATGCCAGAGACATTCCGATCAAGGCAATCTGCGATTGGTTCGGACCAGCTGATTTGACCTGGGGTCTAAAGGAAAAGGCAGGCAAAGAAAACGGGCCGATTGCGCAGCTTCTTGGCGGCGCGGACAAGAAAGAACTGGCAGTGGAAGCCAGTCCCATCCATTACGTTCGCAAGAACTGCCCGCCCATTTTAGTCATGCATGGCGATCAGGATAATGTCGTTCCGCTCTTTCAGAGCGAGCAGCTGTGCAAAAAACTGAAAGAAGCAGGGGCACCGGTGCAGCTTGAAATAATCAAGGGCGCCGGGCATGGCTTCGGCGGTTTGGGACCTGAGGCGGTAAGGAAGGTGCTGGAGTTTTTCAAAACGAATTTGACTTAGCGCCAATCGATCGAGTCCGAGCAGTGAATCTCGCGGCTGGATGTGCCGAGGGCGATTTCGTATTGTCCTGCCGGCGAGATCCAGGCATGTTTGTTCGTATCGTAGAGGGCGAACGATTCTGCATTCAAAGGCAGCTTGACGGTCTTTGTCTCGCCTGGTTGCAGCTCGACTCGACTGAAGGTTTTTAGCTCCTGGGCAGGCCTGTCGAGCGGTGTATTCACCGGTCGAATGTAGAGCTGGACGACGCATGCGCCTGCGCGTTTGCCCGTGTTTGTAACTTCGGCTGAGACTTCCAGGTCGGAGGCAGCGGCGCCGTTGGTATCAGATCTGGTATCAATGCTCGAAGCGACTCTCGTGGCCTCTTTCGGCACCTTCAGGTCATGGACGTGGAATGTCGTATAGGAAAGCCCATAACCGAATGGAAAACGCGGTTCGATATTTTTCTTGTCGTACCAGCGGTAGCCGACGTAAATCCCCTCGGCGTACTTGACGGTGCCACCATTGGCGGGGTTGCCCGGATAATTTCCAAATGCCGGTGAATCGCTCCATTTGTTTTCAAATGTGGCGGCTAAGTGACCGCTTGGATTGAGATCGCCAAAAATGGCTTCGGCGACGGCCTGGTTGCCGTTTTGTCCGGGATAAAAGGCGTGAATTATGGCTTGCGTTCCATCGATCCAATCGTTCATAAGAACGTTGCCGCCGGCATTCAACACGACAATGTTATGCGGATTCAGTCTGGACACTAGCTTTAGAAGCTCGACCTGGGTTGCGGGCAGATCGAGGCTGCGATCGAAGCCCTCGCTTTCGAGTGATGAATTGAAACCGAGTGAGGAAATCACGACATCGGCATCGGCGATCTGCTGTTTCTCCTCAGGCGTCAACAGCGGGGTGGTCTTGCCCCAGCTGAATTTCATCTCCGCCGGACCCTGGCAGTGGTGATATTCAATCGTGATATCATGGGTGGTGTCAGCATCGAGATGCATGCTCAGGGAGCTTGTTTTTACGCCCGATGAGCCGCTCTTTCCTGCCGACCAATTGTAGAACAAGGTTTTGCCGTCCAGCGCGATGCGAGCGCCGTCAGTAGCGCAAGAGAATGTGTACATGTCCGAGTAGGGCGCTCTGATCTTGCCGGTCCAGCGGACAGAATAAGTCTTCGATTTGATCGACTCGATTGGTTTGCCTTGCCCCCAGTAATTGTTGATCGTAAAATCGGTGCGGGTTACTGAGGGAGTACCTGTAAGATCATCGCTGCTGAAATATTCAGCCTTCATGCCCCGCTGCCCATCGGCTAAGGGCTCGAATACGGAGCGGCTGTCGAAGGCCGCGTAAGCGGTCGGATCGCTGCCCAGCCACCAGGGAATGTATGTGACCTTGACGCGATCGCCTCCGACCTTCTTGATCGCATCGAGCAGGCTTATGCTCGAGAAAGGCTCGGTCTGACTGCTTCCGCCACCACCGGTGATGGCAGGGCAGGCATTCGGTCCGACCACGACAATATTATGAATCTCCCGGCGCTCGAGGGGCAGGCACTCTCTGTCGTTTTTCAGCAGAACCAGACCCTCCCTGGCAATCCTCAAGGCAACATCGGCGCTGCGCGGATCATCCAGGGGAATTGATTTGTCCTCTTGCTCTCTATCGAAGTAGCCCATGGCTACCGACATTCGCAAAATGCGGCGCACGTGCTCGTCAATCTCTTCTTGAGTGACCTTGTGTTCCTTGAGCAGATTCTTGATGTTGTTAGCGGTGTAGTGAGTTGTTCTGCCCATCTCCAGATCGGTGCCAGCCGTGATCGGCCCCAGGCACTCGTGAACCGCTCCCCAATCGGACATCAAAATGCCCTTGAATCCCCACTGTTTCCGCAGAATATCGGTGAGCAGATTACGATTAGCCGTGCACCAGGGACCGTTCAATTTATTGTAGGCAGCCATGACCGTCCAGGCATTGCCCTCTTGCACTGCCGCTTTGAATGGCGGCAAACAAATTTCATGCAAACGCCTTTCGTCGACGATTGTATTGATCGAGTCGCGCTGAATTTCCTGATCGTTGGCGGCAAAGTGTTTGACGCTGGTAGCCACCCCTTCGCTCTGGCAGCCCTGGATCCAGGCTACTGTCATGCGCGAAGAAAGATATGGATCCTCGCCGAAGTATTCGAAGTTGCGCCCGCACTGCCCGACGCGGTAAAGATTCACACCCGGTCCGAGCAGGACATGAACGCCTCGCGCTCGGCTGTCGCGCCCAAGCGCTTTTCCCAGCTCGCGCGCCGCCTGGACATCCCAGGTGGAGGCAAGCATGGCGCCGGCAGGATAGGCAGTAGCTCGGCCCCAGACGCGCACACCCACAGGACCATCGCTGAATTTTATCGATTTGATTCCCAGGCGCGGTATGCCGGGAATGTGCATTTCGTCTTCCGTGCCGGACATGAGCTTGATCTTCTCGTCGAGCGTCAGTTTTTTGAGCAAGCTGTCGACGCGCGATTCAACGTCATCGCCGTGATTGGCTGTTGTCTGCTGCTCCGATCCTGCCGCGACGGCTGCCCCCGGTGATACCAGTGACAGTACCATGAGCGTGGCGGTAATTAACGATTGTTTCCCCGGCAGCGCATTCCAAAATGGTTTCGATGACATGACACATTCCTTTCGGGACATTTGAAGCGGCGCCCGACCGGGCCGCTTCCTTACTTCTTCTTAGTTGTGACTACCAGAACGACTATACCGATAATCACCGCCAGGATGCCGCCGACAATCAAACCGGCCCAACCCGCCCACTGTCCGACTTCATGGGTGAGCACCGTATAGGGATTCTCTCCGGCGTGCGCCTTGCTCGCCACATCCGGATCGACTTTGAATGACTCGAGAAAAGTCTTGGCGTTGGCATTGGTATCAGGGGCGGTGACAATCAATGAGTAGGCCAGATCCTTGTTGTTCGAGTAGGCAATCAGCACGGTGGCGATTGTGTTTCCGTTGCGGTTCAGTGTCGCTTTCTTTCCGCTCCAGCCTTCACCGCTGACTTCGGTGATCACGTTTTCCACCGGACCGCCGGCCACCTTTTCAAATGCTTTGTTTACAGCGCCGATGCCGCCTTTGAAAAATCCATCGCGAAACTCCTGCGACTTGGGATCTTGGGGTACGCCGTCCTCGACGACGTAGGCCGTACCCTGAGAATCTTTGGCGGAGTAGATCGTAAATTTCTGGCCTTCGCGCTCCTCGGTTTTCGGCTCCACTTGAGCGGTCGGCATCATTACCGTGAAGCCCTTGCCCGGGGGACTAAACGGCACCCAACCGGCCTGCGCCATCACCTGGTAGCAGGTGAGCAGGGCAACGGTAGCGGACATCAACAGGTATTTCAGCGAGTGTTGCATTGACTTCTCCCCACGACAGTGGGGAGAACATTATCATCTTTCAATCGCTTTTCCTAGCACATCGCGATTGCATGAAGCGTTGATGGAACGCTGGCTGCGATCTCAGGACTTTTACAACTGACCCGAGCGCGACGGCGGCGGTTGGAAATCGATGAATTGCGCCTCTGATGCATCGCCGATGAAGACATTCTGTGCTTTCTGGAAGTCCTCCGGCCGCCCGATATCCATCCAATCCTCACGCACGGCAAAGGCAGCCACTTGCTCGTCTCGCCTGATCAGTTTTTCAACCAGCTCCGGCATATCCAGATATGTGTTCTTCGGAATCAGCGAGAGACTGGACGGGTCGAGCACATAAATTCCGGCATTGACAAAGAAACGCCGCGTCGGCTTTTCTTCGATGCCCTCTATTGAGTGACCATCTAATTTGACCACGCCGAAGGGGATCTCAATGTCGTGCTGCTGAACGCACATTGTTAAGGCCGCTTGATGCTCGTTGTGAAACGACATCAGGCGCTGAAAATTCAATTTTGTAAGCAAGTCGCCGTTCATGACGAAAAACGGTTCGCGCGGCTTATCGGCAATCAGACTGAGTGCGCCCGCCGTGCCCAGTGGCTCGACTTCCCGCACATACTCAATCTCGACATCGAATTCGCTGCCATCGCCGAAATAGCCCTCGATCATGTCGGCGTGATAATGCGTCGTGATGATGAATTTGCGAAAACCGAAATCGGCAAAGTCCTGAATGATCGTTTCGAGGATGGGCTTATCGCCGACCTTCAGCATCGGCTTCGGGCAGTTTTCGGTCAAGGGTCGCAAGCGTTTGCCCATGCCCCCTGCCATCAGCACTACCTTATTATTGGGCGCCGATTTCTCGACCAGCTCTTTTAGAAACCTGACACCGACTACTTTCCGCTCTGAGTTTATGACCGGAATCTGCCAGATTTCCTTCTTTCTCATCTCCTCAAGAATGCTTTCGTGCGGCTGACTGGAATAAGCCACGGTCGGGTTTATATTCATCACCTCGGAAACAGGCGCCTCAAGCGGAACTCCGCGGAGAATGCCGCGCCGGATGTCACCGTCGGTAACCGTAGCCAGCAAACGACCGCCCTCATCTACGATCAGGGCGATTTGAACCGAGCCTTGATCGATAATTTTGAGGACCTCCAGGATGGAAGCTTGCGGTCCGACCAGAATTTTTTTCCATTGAAGCCGCATTGACAAAGACCAGGCTCCTTAACAACCGTCCGCTCAATTTAGCAGCAAGTTTTCAATAGTACATTGGAGAAACGGTCGATTCCGCTCGCCGACCGTGAGATTTGTCTCAAGAAGCCTATCACCGCTTTGGCTTGCCAGGCGGAAGGCGCCAGTCAGATCAAATTTTTCTAATATGTTTCGCGGCGTATAAGGCTCGCTCATTGCCAGAGCTGCATGGGATAGCTGATCAGGACGTCATGCAGAAAGGGATCTCCGTCCGGCTTTTCCACGATCGCCGCCACCCAGCGCTGTCCGGGCGTTTGTCGATCGCCGGGGCTGGTTCGTTTTTCCAGCAAAGTCCGCAGGTCATCAAGCTTCCATTCATACATGCCTTTCTCGTCACATCGGATGCCGAACTGCACAGTGCGGCTGTTTGAAAGCGGAGCAGGCACAGCCGCCTCAACCGCTTCCACACCCGGACCGTCCCCGGCGACAAGCCAAATATTGGCATGTGGAAAAGCGGTCACTCTCAAAATCTTGCTGCCGTCGCTGGCGTTCAGTTCGTGCAACAAGCCCTCGGTCAGCGGGACGATGCGACCGGGAGGCTCTATAGAGACATGCTGCTTCGATTTGAGGTAATTCTCGAACAAATCGGACAAACGTTTCTCACAATAAACTGCGTCTCTTGCCCGTGATAAGTCATGCCCTTCTCCGGACTGGAAATTGTAGCTGTTGATGGCAATGCGATAACTTTGATTTGGTTTCACTGCCGACCAGTTGCCATCCTCGCTCTGGCTCAGGGCAAAAATGATTCTTTTACCGACCGGCTTGTCCATGTCATATCCTATTTTCAAGCCATGCGCCTCAATGAATCTGGCACCAAGAAAGCCGGTGAATCCGTGCTCGATGGAGTTCAACAACGTCGCACCATCTATAGTGGCGACCACCAGCGTGTTGTCAAACGACAGAACTTCTCGGGCATTCTTGGCACTGATCGGACCAGCCTGAAGACCGCTTCTGATGCCGCCGCGATTGTGCAGTGTAATTGTGGCGCCATACTTGCGTCCTTCTTCAAAGAGCGCATCACAGATCAAATCTCCAATCGGAGAATCCCAGCGGCATTCTTTCAAATTAGTATTGAATGCGGTATCGGCCTGCCCGACGATTTGCTGCTCGAAAGCTTTGAGAGGCTCAGCTTCTTTCGTGATAAACTCTTTG
>JAJPJO010000169.1 GCA_021324135.1 Pseudomonadota bacterium | reverse complement strand
AGGCAATGGGTTATTGACCCCACAATCGAAATTCTCGAGCAGATCGTTCTTAAGGATGTGAAACTGATCACCATGGCCTGCGAGCGCGACAAAGACGGCGCCTGCATAGATTGGCTCAGGAAGCGGGGTGTGGTCGTTTCTCTCGGACATTCCAATGCCACGTATGAGGAAGCGCGACTGGCTTTTGAACGTGGCGCATCAATGATGACGCACACATTCAATGCTCTTCCGCCTCTCCATCACCGCAAACCTGGTGCCGTCGGTGCAGCCTTGCTTGTCGATTCAGTCGATTGCTGCCTTATAGCAGACGGTCTTCATCTGTCGCCTCCCGCCGTCGAGCTGATCATGAGAATGAAAGGCTACGACAAAACCATTTTGGTTACCGACATTGCGCACGTTGGCACCACAGGTGGTGAACTTGTCGGTTCTTCGATCACGCTTGATGCGGCTGTGCGGAACGTGGTGAACTGGGGGATATCATCCTTTGCCGATGCGATTGCCATGGCCACGCTCAATCCAGCCAGAGCGATCGGACTCCACAAAGAGGTGGGTGTCATCGCCACCGGAGCAACAGCTGATCTGCTTATCTGGGACATGAGCAGCCTCGAGATCAAGTATGTCGTCCTGGCCGGTCATGTGCACAAGATGGAAAAAACGATTAAAAGCGGCAGTGCAGCCTAGTCTTTATCGCGACGATTGAGCAATGACAAGGCGCCTAGCGCCGCTCCAATCACCATGCCTCCCAGGATCTTCTTTTTGGTCTGTTTGCGCCATTCCGGGTCATAATAACGCCGCATCCTCTGATCGGTTTGGGGGGCGCCGTTGTCAGCTTTCTTGCCGATTGTCTCGGCGATAGCTGCCGATGCCTCGTGGCGATTGATCATTTTCTTTTCCAATAATTCATGACTGCGCATCGCCGCCTTTGCCGTTTCGCCATCAATTAAATCAAGCAAGAGAAAGAGGCGTACTGATTTCTGCGGATCTTCCAGCAGTCTGCTGAGCGCCGGCTGCATACTGCCTGGTTTGAAGCAGCCCGCCTCAACGAGCAAATCGATCAGTCGTGACGACTGGATATGATCCATTGTCACCGTATCCGGTGCGGGCGCTTGTGGTCCATTGTCCACCGCGCTTGCCTCCGGCACTGGGATTTGTTCCACCGGCTTTTCTAATTCAGGTTGCTTTTCAAAATATGCCTGCTTTTCCTCTGCCTTTATCGGCTCTGGCTGCGGGGATGCGCTTGCCATTTCTAAAGGTTCCGCCAGCACCGCCGGTGGCGGCAGCTCGTAACGGTCCGTGAATCGATCGGCGAATGCTCCTAAGAACTCTTGATCCAGACCGGCTTCCGGAGAAAGTCGCAAGTCGAGAAGCTCGTCTTCGATGAATGATTTTGATAATGACTCTTCCGCCTTCATCCAGTGCAGAAATGTCGATTTTATCTCATCGATGCCTTCTTGCCGCGAAAGCCTTCCTTCTCTGATATTGCGTTGAATGCGCAATATGCTCGGGAAGAGCGCCGGCGATAAAACACCCTCAAGAACCAGGGCGCTGCCAAGCGGCATCCCTGTTGAATAGCTGGTTTCCATCGCCTGGTCCAGTTGTTCCTGCGTCACTATTTCAGAATCGATGAGCAGCTCAGCCAATCGTTTGGTCAAGGCCTGCCCATCCTCGCTGATCTGGTCGACATCTATAGGTTTCTCGCGCGCGCTTCCCTCAAGATAAGCTTTGCGCAGAGCTTCGACAGCGCTTTCTCTTGTGATCGTTCCGTCCTTAACCAGCGGTTGAGCTTCCAGTGCCGCCTCCAAAAGGTACTCGGTTACACAGCCCGAGACGAGCAGAACACGACCGATTGGAACGCTCAGACGCCGTGACACTTGAATCGCCTCGGTCAAATCACCAAACGTTACAATTCCCGCATCGACGAGGAGCTCGCCGAGTTTCACTTTATTGGGCGTGTATTGACCGGCTGGAACGCTTTCCACTTTCTAGAACCTCGTCAGGGCAAATGGCAGATATGGCTTAGCAATCATCAACACTATGCCATATGGGTACGATTTATATCAGCGCCGGGTAAATATAATTTATCGAAAAAACGGTACTCTTATTGAATTTAAGCGCATTTACTAGGGTGGGTGATTTATGAAAGATTATGCCTCTTTTACACTGGCGGCTTCGCTGTTGATTCTGACAGTTACCTCTCCAAACGTTTGTCTGGCCCAGGGCATTTCTGAATACGGCGGTGTGATGGGCATTCCCAAACCTGTGCCCAAGCCGGAAGCGGCTGCCGGGGCATTGAATACTCTTTATGGCTTGCCCTCCAGGGCAGCGAACTCCGCTGCTGCAGCCGCGGATGCTCATTCAAGAACAAACGCCGTGACGGCCGGTGGCAAGAAGCAGAAGCCCGGTGCCAAACCAAAAGGGGCGGTAGTCAAATCGGGGGACATTCCATCCAACACGGTTGCGGCAACGCGCCAGGCGCTCATTGAGCATTCCCGCCAGGCAAAGGAACTGCTGGACAAGGCGAACGATGCCAAATCGAAGGGCAAGATTGATGAAGCCGAGCAACTTTATGCAAAATCGTTGCAGATCAGGGAAGCATACTGGCGCGATACCGACAAAGAGATTCCGAATATCCAATATAAGTTGGGCGAGCTCTACGCGCAAAAGGGTGATTTGAAGAAGGCGGAGGGCACATTGCAAGGCAATCTCGCGGCGCTCAGCCGTTTTTACGGTCCGGGCTCGGAGAATCGTCTGCAGCCACTCTTGCTTCTGTCGGATGTTTACGATCGAGATGGCGATAAGGGCAAGAGTTACGAGAACATAAGGCAAGCATACCTCTTATCGAAGCGAGCCAAGGATGCACCTGTCAATACGGTCGACATCATGCTTAAGGCCGGCAAGATGGCACTCGACTTGAAGAAGTACAGAGAGGCGGAAGAATTGTATGACTTCGCCCTCTCCGACTCGGAGCGAGCCAAGCTCAATCACGACCAACTTCTTGTGGCGATCGATGACTACGCCCTGGCGCTCAAGGGGCTGAACCGGGAACGCGACGCCGTTTTCGTTTTGAAACAGGCCAAACAGATCCGAGAATCAAGCGGAGCATCGACGAATGCCGCAGCCGGAGCCGATCAAGGCAAGCCGCAAGCAGAGCCGTTCGTTAAGCCCTGAGTAAACCACATCTCGCCCTTGCCCGACAAAGACTGTTGAATTCAACAGTTACTTATTGGCAACCCCGCTTTACCATCCAAGAGTGGGCTTTGCGAGGGATTGCTTATGGATTTGACTGGTTCTAATACAAGACCGGCGTGTTCGAACCCGGTTGTTTTTAAGGATTATCCTACAGAGATAAAGAGGCTCGGGCTGGAGAG
This sequence comes from Pseudomonadota bacterium, assembly GCA_021324135.1. GTDB lineage: Bacteria > Cyanobacteriota > Vampirovibrionia > Obscuribacterales > Obscuribacteraceae > JAJPJO01. The sequence continues at coordinate 15,827 of JAJPJO010000169.1, read as the reverse complement.
GCTTTTAAGCGGTATATATCGGCAGGATTTGACTTTGTTCGCTCTTTTGAGGCAGCAGGGTCTGTCGGAAACAGCGCTGGATTCCTTGAAGTACAGGGGTCTGGGCGGCGTCGCCGATCGCTTGATCGAAGAGATCAAGACTTGTATGCGCGCCATGCCGCAAGGCGAGCGGCGCTTCGCGGTGATCGAGAGATTCTACGGTCTTGATGGCAAACCGCCTTCGAATCTGTCGGTCATTGCCACCAGAGACGGTGTATCACGCGAGCGCATACGCCAGATAAAAGAGCGCTCGCTCATGGCTTTGCGAGCCAAGAAATCAATAATCGAGACAGCACTGACTAATCTGGCGATGCAAGCATATGGGCAGCGGCGCAAGCAATTTTCAATTGCGCCGTGCGTCGGAGGAGATGAGCAGCATTCATTCAAACTCAAGAAGCATAGCGAGTTGCTGATGATGCATGGATCGACCATTCCGTTCACTGATGAGCAAAGGCGCATCGTGCAAGCAATCGGTGCTGTTCCACGAGCTCTGGTTGCCGGCTGCGCCGGCAGCGGCAAAACCATGATGGCGCTTCTTCTGGCATTGCATCTTCACAGCCAGGGGAAGCGGGTTTTGCTCACTTGCTTCAACCGAACTCTGGCCGATTATTTCATGAGCGTTCTGCCCGAGCAAAAGAATCTGGTGGTCGGCTCATTTCATTCGATCTGTCTGCGCATGGCCAAGCAAGGCGGGCTTTCCGTGCCTGGTGGATGGAATAATCGCGCCTATGTGGAAAGATTTCCGGATGTATTGGAGAAAGCAATGCTTCTCAATGCGTCTCTTCGCTTCGATGCAATCGTAATTGATGATGCCCAGCAGTTCAGAGAAAACTGGTGGCGGGCACTCGAGTTCTGCCTGGTCAACCCCATGCGCAGCAGAATGTACTGCTTCATGGACGACAACAAGCAGGTAACATCCAATGGAGTCTGGTTGCCCGATGTCGATCTGACTGCAAGATTGAGCGTTAACCTGCGCAATCCCGTATCTGTCTCACCCTTTCTCAGTCCGGCCTATGTGGCACCATATCCGATGCGCTACATAAAAGAGATGATAGAGCCGATTGAATTTTATCGGTGCGAGAGTGAAGAGGAAGTGAAGCTCGGCCTAACTCATGTCTTTTCGCAACTGCTCGACAAAGGTGATTATGTGGCATCGGAAGTGGCAATATTGACCAATCGAATGCCGCGCTTCTCCGATGCGCATAAAGTTAAACTGCGGAGCTCGGCAAGGTTGGTGCGTAAATATTCCGATGCCCTGCATCATTGTTGTTTCTCTCGTGCTCAAGCATTTTTCGGTCTGGAGAAACGGGCGGCTATCATTGTCGATATAGACAATCGTTTTTCCGAGCTGCCGATCGAGGACATGAGAACCTTTATCTATTGTGCTTTCTCGCGTTTTTCCGAGCGTTTGATTATCCTGGGTTCGAAACAGGGCTGGCAAGCGATTGAAGCACTGAGCAAACACCCTCGCCAGGCGGATCAGAAATACGGATTGGCTGCAGCGATGAGTATTCATCAACATGACGGTGTGCGCTTCTGAGCTGGATCAAGGCACGACAGGCACGTCCCATAATTTGCCTGCTATATCTTCGCCTTATAGTGGCATGTATAATCGGATACCCTTGGCGGTGCGATGGATATGTACCCGGGTGCATTGACTCCTTCTTTCTCTAAAGAGTAATTCAAATGCAAGCGGCATCGATAAAGAACAAAGCCGATGGCATGCTCCTCGTTGAGCCGGGTGCTCGTCCGCCCTTGAAATGGGCCGGGGGCAAGCGGTGGCTGGTACCACATGTGAGGCGTCTGTGGGAAGGCAACGATCATAGACGCCTGGTCGAGCCGTTTTCCGGCGGACTGGCAATCGCCCTCGGGTTGCTCCCCGATCGCGCCCTGCTGAATGACGTCAATCCTCATCCGATCAACTTCTACATGTGGTTGAAGCGAGGCTTGAGGATCAGTATCGATATGCGCAACGATGAAGATCTCTATTATCGCCATCGGGCTCAATTCAACCAGTTGATTGCTCTGGGAAAATCAAGCAGCAAAGCATGTGCCGAGTTCTTCTATTACTTGAATAGAACGGGCTACAACGGACTGTGCCGTTTCAACAAAAACGGGCAGTTCAATGTGCCGTTCGGCCGATATAAACAGATCAACTATCGATCTGATTTTATGGAGTACAAGAACATTTTCGAGGCCTGGCATTTTAGCCATGGTGACTTTGAGTTGTTACCGCTGACATCGGCGGATCTGATCTACGCTGATCCTCCATATGATGTTGAGTTTAGGCAATATTCCAAGGAAGGGTTTGATTGGCAAGATCAGGTGCGGCTGGCGAAATGGCTTAGCGCTCATCGCGGTCCGGTAATCGCATCGAATCAGGCCACCCCTCGAATTGTCGATCTCTATCGCAAACATGGTTTTCACATCGAGATTCTCGATGCGCCTCGGATGATCAGCTGCACTGGTGATCGCAGCAAGGCCAAGGAAATACTTGCTTATCGCAACATCTGATTGCTGCTGCTGGTTCGCTTTGTTATGGTCGAATCAGGCGGAGGAGTCAGTTTAACAGCGTACAAATTCGAATCGTCGGCTGTCATGTACAAGACATCGCCTTGGATGACCGGACTACCGGAGGGTCCGTATTGACGCGGTTTTACACTCCAGAGCGTTTCTCCCGTCCGGGAATCGATGGCATTGAGCTGATCCTTACCATTTGCATATATCACTCCGCGATCGAATACAGGTTCGCCGGACAAAGGACCGCAGTTGTTTTTCCAGAGCTCTTTTCCCGTCTTAATATCCAGGGCGATCAAGCTTTCGTCCATGCCTGATGTAGCGATGAGCAACAAGTCTCCTGCGATCACCGGCAAACCAGCCTGGCGCCCGGCTAACTTCGTGCGCCAAATCCAGTTCTTCGACTCCATGTTCAGCGCGCACATAAATGGGGCAAGCGCAGGCTTGGCCTCCTGCTTTTCGCGGGCGGGAGCAATATTGTTGTCCGGTGGAGAGTTCTTATCGGGCTGATTGACGAGCGGTCCGTTCGCTGCACCGCCTTTGGTGTCAGAGGAATCATTTGTGCCATCTTTGGTATCAGCGCCGCTACCGGGTTTGGTGTTAGTTTCGGATTTGGTGCCGCCCGGATCTTTCTGCGTTTGTTTCGCGAGCTGATTTTCATCTTGCATGGAGCCAAAGAAGAGCGTCTCATCTTTGGCTTGCAGTAGTCCAGTCACGACCCCGACCGGAAGCGAGTCGGTTACACTGCGTTTGGCAAAGTTAGCGATGACCAAAGTGCCGTCTGATGCCGGGATCAAGAGAATATTATTTGAAAGCGAAAGATGTTGCTGCAGCATCGGAGCTGTCGAAAGAACAAGCGTATTCTCGAGGCGCTGAGCCTTTCCGTTCATCCATCTAATCGAGTGGTCCGGCATCTCGGCATATATGTTATCCCCTTCGGCAATCGTGCTCGATGATGAAGCGTTAGATTGAAAGTCGGGCTGCTGCAGCTCCCAGGCAACTTTGCCGGTATCTTGATCGACACCGGTAAGGGTTTGCTTATTGGTCAAACAATATATGTATTTACCGACCGAGAGCATCTGCGGATTTTGAAAATCGCTTTGCGTCCCCGCTTTCCACAGTACCTTTCCATCAGCAATGGAGATCGCTTCTAAAGAGCCGGTGCGGTGCATATACGGATTGGTTTTGAAGAAATCAGGGCGAGACAAAACGAAGACACGATCGCTGCCAACGAGAAATTGGCTGATCGGATCTTTCGATGACCATTTCCGCTTTCCTGTGCGCGCATCGACGGCATGGAGGAAGACCTGATCCTTCATCGCATAACCGCCCATGTAGATAATCGTATCGCCTCTAATGATCGGAGTCGTGGCTATGCCTTTGACGGACCAGCGCATTTTGCGCGGCGCTTCGCAGACCCATAAAACTCTGTTACCGGGCATCGAATTGCATGATGTATTGCAAAAGACTAGGGTGACCATGGCGATCACGGCAAGTAATCGCTGTTCAACACATCCTTTTCGACCATTGCTCTTGCCATTTGAGAAACTATGCAGGCGCGTTCTCATCTCAGCGCTCGGACCAGCTTTCCGCTACGCGAGCGAGAAAAACATCCTGGCAGTCGATTGCACTGGCGTCTTCCTCAATACCGGTTTGCATGCGCACGTAGGTACCATCCGGCAGCATAAGGCGTGCTCTGACGGAATCATTGAGATAGGTGTCCAGAAGCTCTTCTCTGATATAGCGGTTCAGTCCGGGATCTTCAATGGGGAACAATACTTCGACTCGGCGATCGAGGTTGCGCGGCATCAGATCAGCGCTCCCCATGTAGATCTCCTCATTGCCGGCATTGCGGAAATACAAGATGCGACTATGCTCCAGGTAGCGACCGACGATGCTGATCACCCGAATATTCTCGCTTACACCCTTAATTCCCGGGCGCAGGCAGCATATGCCGCGAACCAAAAGATCTACTTGCACTCCGGCTTGCGATGCCTCGTACAACAGCATGATGATGCGCTCATCGACGAGCGCGTTCGTCTTCAAAATAATATGGCCGGTCCTGCCTTGCCCCTGGTGCGAAATTTCTCTTCTGATCAGAGCTTCCAGGCGTTCACGCAAATTGATCGGCGCCACCAATAGTTTTCGATAATCAGTCTTGGCTGAATAACCAGTCAAGTAATTGAATAAGTCGCTGACATCCGAGCTGATCTGGTCGTCGCACGTCATCAGACCGAGGTCGGTATAGAGATGCGCCGTGACCGGGTTGTAGTTTCCCGTGCTCAGGTGCACGTATCGTTTGATCGAATCGCCGACGCGTCGGACGATGAGCAATACTTTGGCATGAATTTTTAAACCAATCAAACCGTAGACCACATGAACACCTTCGCGTTCAAGAGCCCTGGCCCATTCGATGTTGCTCTCTTCGTCGAAGCGGGCTTTCAATTCGACCACGACGGCTACCTGTTTGCCTTTCTCCATGGCGCGCAGAAGGGCTTCGACTACCGGTGAGTTGCGGCCGACGCGATAGAGAGTCATTTTAATGGCCAGGACCGATGGATCATCGGCTGCATCATTGAGGAGATTTACGATTGGTTGAAAGGAGTCGTAAGGATGATGCATGAGAATATCGCGCCGGGCGATTGAGGCGAACTCGTCTTCATCACGCGAATCGGGATTGAGAATTTTCGGGACGTACGGTACGACTTGCGAGTACTTCAAATCGGGGCGATCGATGGAAGCAATGTGCTTCAAACTGGAGAGCGGGAAGTGACCCTCGACAAGATAGACATCGCACGGCTCGATCTGCAGATTGGACATGAGAATCTCGAGCACATGCGCGGGCATGGCACGGTCCACTTGCAGACGCACCACATCGCCGAAGCGCCGCTGGCGCACCCCCTCTTCAGTAGTCTCGAGCAGATCGCTTGCTTCCCATTCTTGAATCTCGACTTCGGCATCGCGTGTAACGTGGAAAGGATGCGTCTCGAGAATGGTCATGCCGGGGAAGAGTGCATCCAGATTAGCCTGGATGATATCGTCCAACCAGAGATAAACAAGCTGTTTTCCGGTGCCGCGATTTGTCGTGCTCGGCCGGATGACCGGAATGAGCTGAGGCAAACTGTCAGGAATCTTCAGTCGGGCAAAGCGTACATCTTTGCTCGTTTTGCGCACGGAGACCGCCAGATTGAGACTGAGGTTTGATATGTGTGGAAACGGATGGCCCGGATCAAATGCCATTGGCGTCAGAACCGGAAATATTTTTTGCAGGAAGTATTGGCGAATGTCGTCCTTTTGCTCGACGGTTAACTCCTGGTATTGCAAGATGGTGATGCCTGCCTCATCAAGCGCGGGCATGAGCGAATTGCGCAGGCAGCTTTGACTTTCTTCGATGAAGCGATTCACCTCGCCTTCGATTGCATCAAGCTGCTCAAGAGGCGTCAATCCATCGGGGCCGGCAATCAGGCTGCCGGCTTCGAGCTGCCGCTTCAGACCGGCGACGCGCACCATGAAAAATTCATCCATGTTCGAGCCGCAAATGGAAAGGAATTTGAAGCGCTCAAGAAGCGGATTTCGCTCGTCCTGCGCTTCCTCGAGCACTCGCCACTGAAAGGCTAAGAGGCTCAGTTCGCGATTGACATACAAGCGCGGATCCTGCATTGAGTCTATGTTTGACAAAACAACCGGCTCGCTGTCTTTAGGCGATTTGCCGCTGGCGGCGAACGATGCTGCCCTTTCGGCAGCCCAGACTTTATAAGAGCCGGAATATGTGCTGCGATCCTCTGTGCGTTTGGGAGCGGCTTTTGAGGGAGTCTCGACTTGATTGCCGGGGTTGATTGCAGCGGGACCGCTTGCGCTGTCAGCCATAACCAGATCGTGATCGGCCTGGGGATTATCAGATGCAGAGTCGGAAGAGCCTGGCTCGAATGACTCTTCGTTTTTCACTTTCGACTCGTGACTTACCATTGCTTAAGTTGTTGTCCTGTTTAACCTTCGAGTTGCATAGCAAACCATACAAATGAAAGCAGGGCATTGCCAAGTTTGTCGGCATTGTATTGAGGCTTGCCGGTCCTTTGTCTCCCTTTTCATTGTAAACCTTTTGCAGAGCGGCAAAATTAACTGACTGCCAAGATCTTAATTAGCCTCGGCGCCCTTACCGGCCAATTCTGGCGCAATTTGGCTGGCGGAGCGTATCTGCACTTCCCGTTGCGGCAGCGGTATTTCGATGCCTTCCTGCTTGAACCTGTCGAAAATTTCATAATATAGGTCGCTTTTGAGGACGAAGGGCTGACGCGTATAGTCATAAGTCCAAACCCAGAGCGAGAAATCGAGCGAACTTTCCCCGAAGCCGGTAAACATCAGCTCCGGAGGAGGATCTTGCAAAACGCCTGCATGTTTGCGGGCCACCGCTTCGATGATTTCCCGGACGGAGCGGGGATCGCTCTGGCGAGCAACGGATATGGGCATGCTCAAGCGAATCTTGGGGGAGCTGTGGCTCCAGTTCGTAACTTTGCCGGTGATGAATTGCGCGTTAGGCACGATTATTTCTATGTTTTCATCGGTGCAAATCGTGGTGGCGCGCAGAGTCATTTTAGTAACATCGCCAAGGATTCCGTCGACCTCGACTCGATCGCCCACCTTGATGGGCCGCTCGACAAAGAGGGTGATGCCGCTCATGAAGTTCGTCACCATTTTCTGCAGTCCGACAGTCAAACCAAGACCGATACCGCCGGCGATGATAGTCAACGAACTCAAATCTATGCCGGCGCTCTGCAGTATGACGATAAAGCCGATGGCGAGGAAGAGATAGCGAGCCAGGATGCTGATACTAGCTACGATACCAACATCAATCTCGGGACGTTTCTTCGCCAGCGCCAGAATTGCTTTTTCAAAACGGCTGGTGCCGAGCAAGAGGAGCAGGAACATGAGCGAAACATAGAGCACCGACCACCAGGTGATGGTGTTTTTCCCTATGGTCAACAACGGTTGGGAAAGAAATTCCAATTCGAGCTCCCGGTCACAAGGTCGCCATCTCGACATTATCGAAATTGCGCCGGTAGTATCGCATGTATTGTACCTTGCGCTCAAGCGCTTCGATGACAGCCTGGGCGAAATTGACGCCTTCGAATCGTTGGGCGCTGCTCAGTCCGCCTGGGCTGAAGACGTTGATCTCCATTAGTTTATTGCCGACAATGTCCAGCCTGACGAAAAACATACCGTCTTGAACAAGCTTCGGCCTGACGATCTCGGCTAGCTCGAGCATCGAGTCGGTCACCTCGGCTTGTTTCATGGTGCCGCCGAAATGCAAGCTGGACGACGTTTCGTCTTCGATGTTCTCGCGGCGAAAGGCGGCATATTTGCCTTTGTAGCGCAGCGGCTGCCCATTCATCAAAAACAGCCGGGTGTCGCCCCTGGCTGCTTCAGGCAGATACTCCTGAGCGATGATGTAACCCTCTTGCGAAAGGGCATCGACGATTTGATTGAGGTTGGACTGCTCATCTTTGCGCACCAGGAAAACGTGGCCGGCGGAGGCGGTCAGCGGTTTCAAAACAATGGCTTTGCCCTCTTCCTTAGCAAAGTTTCTGATTGCCTGCTTGCTTCTGGTGATGATGGCGCGCGGCCTGACTTCCTCCGGAAAGAGCTGAAAGTACATTTTATTGATCGCCTTGGCCAGACCATTTGGGTCGTTGAGAACGATGACACCATTTCGCAGTGCGACGCGTCCGAAATTGATTCCCACTGTTCGCGCCCATGAGCGGGTGCTCTTCTCCTCCTGCGGATCACTTCTGAGAAACAGGATGTCCAGATCGTCGACGCAAATCTCTTCTGTTTTCGCTTTGCTGCTCTGCAGATCAGCCAGGTAAGATGAAGCTGACTTATACTGTTTCCTGGGGGCATGCCTGGCCACTGCTCTAATTTTGTCATCCTTGTCAAACTTCAATGAGTCGGCGCTTATGAGCCACGCCTCATGACCACTGTTGATGGCGGCCATGCCCAGGCGCGTGTTAGTGAACCCAGCTTCCTGAGTCATAACGTCATTGACAAACAGCGCCATGCGCATGAAGTGCTCCTTTATCTGCAAGCGCCGCCCGGGTTTCCACGATGCATATTGCATATGGTAGGCCAGTCATTGCTCAATCTTCAACGTGGTATCATGACCCTCGATTTCTATTACTAGCTAAAACGATGTAATAAGTTGCCATTAATGCAGGGGTGGCTGAGGTGCCGAGCCAGAAGGATATGTTTACATTTCTTCCCATGAGGTCCGGTGCTTCTGATTCCCGCTTACGATGCAACGTAGAAGCTTATTGATGCGAGTATTGCCCGGCAAACCTTATCCGCTCGGCGCCACATGGGATGGTCTGGGTGTCAACTTTGCCTTATTCAGCGAAAATGCGACGCGGGTCGAGCTCTGCTTCTTCGACTCAACCGACTTTCGAGAATCCCACCGCGTGATCATGCCGGAGTACACCAACCAGGTCTGGCACGTCTATTTGAAGGACGTTTATCCGGGTCAGATCTACGGCTATCGCGTCTATGGTCCATGGGATCCGAAAAACGGTCACCGTTTCAATCCTAATAAACTGCTTGTCGACCCTTATGCAAAGCTTATCGGCAGAGATTTGCATTGGCATGACAGTCTTTATGGATATGTTATGGGGAACAAAGAGAAGGACCTCAGTTTCGACAAGCGAGACAGTGCACCATATGCGCCACTATGCGCGGTGGTGGATGATGCTTTCAATTGGGGCGCCGACAAACGACCGGACACGCCCTGGCACAAAACCGTCATCTATGAAGCTCACGTGAAAGGCATGACGAAGCTTCATCCCGATTTGCCTGAGAATCTGGCTGGAACATACATGGCGCTGGCATCCGATCCGGTGATCAACCACTTGCAGGGACTGGGTGTGACCGCTATCGAGCTCATGCCCATCCATCATCATATCGACGATCACCGGCTGGTTCTCTCTGGGTTATCCAACTACTGGGGTTACAACACCCTTTCTTATTTCGCGCCGGATATCAAGTTCAAAAGAAGCGATTGCACGCAAGACGCCGTCCACGATTTCAAAATGATGGTCAGGGCTCTGCACGAGGCGGGCATCGAAGTGATACTGGATGTGGTGTACAACCATACAGCCGAAGGAAGCGAGCTTGGTCCGACCCTTTCCTTTCGCGGCATCGATAATCTTTGCTATTACCGCACCCATCTGGAAGACAGGCGCTTCTACATGGACTACACCGGCTGCGGCAATACTCTGAACATGATGCATCCGCATGTATTGCAGTTGATCATGGACAGTCTCAGGTACTGGGTGCAAGAGATGCATGTGGACGGATTCCGCTTCGATCTGGCCGCCGCTCTGGCTCGTGAATTATTCGATGTCGACAAGCTCTCCGCTTTCTTCGACGTCATTCAGCAAGACCCGGTAATCTCACGCGTCAAGCTGATTGCCGAGCCCTGGGATCTTGGACAGGGTGGCTATCAGGTCGGTAATTTCCCGGTCTTGTGGACGGAGTGGAACGGCAAATATCGAGACGCGATGCGGCGTTTCTGGCGCGGGGACGGTGGTGAGTTAGGCGAGATGGCGACCCGCCTGACGGGCAGCAGCGATCTCTACGAACACTCGGGCAGGAGCCCGCACGCCAGCATCAACTTTATCACCAGCCATGATGGCTTCACTCTTCGTGATCTGGTGAGCTACAACCAAAAGCATAATCTCGCCAATCTTGAGAACAATCGCGACGGTGACGATCACAATTACAGTTGGAATTGCGGTGTTGAAGGAGAAACCGACGATGAGGATGTTCTGTCGGTACGCATGCGCTTGCGCAAAAACTTCATGGCCACGTTGATGATGTCTATCGGTGTGCCTATGCTCAGTGCCGGCGACGAGGTCGGGCGCACGCAGCATGGAAACAACAATGCTTACTGTCACGACAGCCCGCTCAGCTGGACGAATTGGAATATTGATGAGCGCGAGAAAGATTTCCTTCAGTTTGTCAAAACCGTTGCCTCAATAAGAAAGTCGCAGCCGGTTTTGCAACGCCGCCGCTTCTTCCGCGGTCGAGTCAACAACGGCGCCGATCACATTAGAGACGTGATCTGGCTCAATGCTGATGCAACCGAGATGCAGCAAAAAGATTGGGTGCAGGCGGATCGCCGTATTCTTGGTGTCATATTTGATGGCAACGAAATAGATGATTTCGACGAGGGCGGCAGAGCATTAGTGGGCAACAGCTTGCTTCTCTTGTTCAACGCCTTCTGGCAAGATGCCGATTGTGTGCTGCCTCCGGCTAGCGGTGAAGCCTACGCGCAATCAACCAGCTTTCAGCAGGAGAATCGTGCCTGGAAGTTATTGGTTGAGACGTCCGGTACAATGTCGCCCAGTTGCTGGGAGTTGGGATCGCGTTTCACTCTGCCGGCAAGAAGCATGGCCGTGCTCGAGCTGGCCGACAAAGACGAGAATTTGCCTTACACTTCCCTTAACGCTAACTAGTGCGGGGGCGCCGGCTCGACAAACTTGATCATTGCCCGACCAGTCCGAGAAGCACAGGGCGAACCCAGCGCCGCAAATCCTCGAGCTCATGCAGGCGATCGGTCTTCTGCAGCAGTGTCATATAAACCTCCAGCAGATGTTCGTTGTCCGGATGATACGGCAAACTGCTTCCTACCAGATAAGCAATATCGAGAATCACTTCTGCTTTATCGTACATCTGGCGGTTTATATATTCCTCAGCCAGTTTCACGGCGCTGCGAATGGCAAGGCTCGTGCAGCTTGGTTGATAGGAGAGGACGTGCTCGGTGAGCTTGGTGTAGTATTTGAGCGCATTTTCTTCGTCGTTCTTTTTCAGTTTCACATGCGTCAGACAAATATATAATCCGGTTTGGGCCCAGTGCCATGACGACGGATGCACTACAGGTGGTGGCGTCTCCATTTCGGCGATCGTCCGAGCTCGCTCCAGCTCATGATCGGCGACCGTCAGATCGCCGCGCTCGATGGCGATCTCCGAGAGAACCAGACGGGGGAAAAGCTCTCCGCTGCGAAGCGTCGGCTTCTGCTCCTGCCACAAACGCACCGATTTCACCGCCAGTTCTTCGGCTTCGTCGATCATTCCCAATCGCATTTTAGCCAGAGCAAGATTGCTGAGCATGGTAGCGAATATGGTGTTATTCACTTCCTTTCTATCGAAGAAAGATTTATGCTCCGCGATGGCGACCGCTTCCTCGAGTGCCAGCAAAGCCGTTTCATATTCGCCGTTGTGGAGGTGAAGCACGCCTACGGCATTGTGCAGCGATGCCACGTTGATATCCTTGCGCAAGGGCAGCAAGCGAGCCAGATTGATATAGGGAACGATGGTTTTTTTGCAAGCAAAAAGATCCTGCCGCTGGTACTGTTTGGCGAATGCCAGCAATGCCGGCGCGTAGAGGTATACGCCGCCGTGCAGCCAGAGCAGAAATAAAACGCCGCCCAGGAGCAGCGAGCCGCCCAGAAAATCGCCAATCATGAAATTGAAGATGCCAATCGAAACAAGCAGAGTCAAGCACACGACGCTGACAGCTAACGATACGCTCACTGAGCGATGCATTTTCGTGATCAGTCCGTCAGGACCTTTCCTGTCATTTTTGCCCGGTAGTCTTACGATATCCTGATTCATTTCGATTTACTTGGATGGCTGCTCCTTGTCTATGATGATATCAGCATTGAATATCCTTTGCGTTTTTATGATGAACGGCAAGCAGATGATAAATGATGACAGTCCATGCAATAGACAGGCCTTAATCAGGATCAAAGCGCCATTGCTGAGCAAAACAGCACCGCCTGAGGAAAGCTTTTCTTGAAAAATCATGCAGGCTGCCGCCATTGCCGCAGCTGGTACTGCACATGGTGTTATGGATATGAGCCACCGCGGTTGGTTGCTCATCAAAACACGAACGGCCAGTCCCCGTGCAACTTCAGGATCGTTGACGTCCTCCATCTTCAAGCGCTTGAGATTGCGCGCCACTTCTATGAATACGGCAATATAACCCGACACTGCCAGGAGGAGAAAACTGGCAAGAATATAGGCGATTCCAAAGACGAGCAGAAACAGCGCTTGCTCGAAAAGCGAGCCTGACCAGGAAAGAGGTAGAACAGCCGGAAAGATGATGTTCAAGCTCAGCAGTGCCGATGTCATCTGCACCAGCGTGTAAAGCGGCGAATTATAAGGATACGGACGCCGCCTTATTTGCAAAGCTACTTTTGATGGCTCCTTGTTCAACGTCGGCATTCACTGAGGCGATACATCAATACTAGCAGGGCGCCGCTCAGATCATTTCGCCGGTGCAGCAATTGTGCCGGCAGGCAATGATGGGCGCACATCCTCTGATGGATTCGGCACTGATGCACTTTGCTTGGCGGGGCTGAGAGCAGTAGTTTGCGGATTACTGGCTGAATAAATGTAGGATATGATCGCCAATCCAATCACAATGAGACCGACCGAGAGCGTCAGAAGGAAGGCCAGGATCCAGCCTGAGACGGGCTTGCGCTCATCGCCGATCACCATTGTCTCGCCTGACATATTCAATCTCTGAGGGCTGGGCCGATTGATGAAACTGTCGGTGTCTCGCATTTGCTCGATTGTTTTGTACTTCTCGAGCACGGCCATGAGTGCATCTCTCAATTCCCGAGCGGACTGGTAGCGATCGGCTGAGTCTTTGGCGACAGCTTTGGCGACAATCTCTTCAAGCTCGATGGGAAAGTTGACATTAACGAGCGTTTCGCGCAGGGTGGGCGGCTTGTGGTATACGTGCATGCCCATAGTCTCGAAGGCGGTTTTGCCGAGGAAGAGCGCTTCGCCGGTCAAGAGCTCGAAGAGTATACAGCCGGCCGCGTAAATGTCGGAGCGGGCATCGAGCGGCAAGCCCCGGACCTGCTCGGGGCTCATGTAGACCGGGCTGCCGACCACCTGACCTTGCTTGGTAATTGGCTTGGCTGCTCCGGTTGATGTATCGTTCGCTTTGCCTTGCGATGCCGTCTTGGCTATGCCGAAGTCGACGATTTTAGTCTGTAAATCGCAAGTGCGCGGATTGCTCGAATCGAGCCCGTCTACAATGATATTGGCGGTTTTCAGATCGCGGTGCACGATGCCTTCTCGGTGGGTGGCGGAGAGCCCATCAAGAATCTGAATTGCCAGCCTGATTGCCAGGGTGGGCGGCAGCGGTCCTTCCGACTCGATCCATTTTCTCAAAGTGATGCCCTTGACGAACTCCATGACCATGTATGGACGCCCGTCCCGCGAAGTGCCGAAATCCAGGACCTGAGCCACGTTCGGATGAACGATCGAGCTGGCGATCGAGGCGCCGCGCTCAAAGCGCTGCAAGTCATCTTCCTCGCATCGCTTGTCGGTCAGTACTTTTACTGCCACGGTTCGCTCCAGGATGCGGTCGAACGCCTCATACAGTTGGCAGGTATTGTGATTTATAACTCGGCGGCGCAGTTCGTAACGTCCCGACAGCGCATGATCGGAATCTGCACCTGGTTGGATATCATGTTTTACCTGGCTGGCCATAGTAATGAAATGCTTTCCTGCTCGCGCAGGCCATAGAAACGCCGTGTTGGTAAGGTACTAAGTTCGGGATCTGGCAAGAGATCCAATTTAAAATATGGCCCCGGGCGCCAGCTCCAATTGGCAGTTTAGCCAGCAATTGTGGCTAAAGCGTACCTTGACATCCTTTGTCTTTTAATCTAGCCCTTTGATCCCACCATTAATTGGAGTATTGGTCGGCTAGATCGCCAATGATTGGCAGCTTGAAAAGCTCGCGCTCTTTTGCCTTCAGGGCCAGGAGGATGCTGAGACCGAACCAGACGGCGGCAATCAAGAACCAGGCAATCCCGCCCAACAGGGCGAAGAGCCCGCCGATCACAGGAATAAAGGCGAGCATGCCGATGATCCAGACCAGGACGTTGCCGGCAATCAAAATACCTAGAAGTCCAAGACCCTGGATGGCATGAAAGCGCAGGAATTTGTTTTCCTTGGCCTCAGTCAGCATCCAGATAATGCAAGCCAGGAGGTTGATTGGCGGAATCGGCACATAACACAGGGCGGCGGCGACGTTATAGTCGAGGCTGAGGACATCGGTTTTGCCTGTGAGGTAATGCTTGGTTTTGTCTGGCAGATGTGGGTCGTTCATTTTGTCCCTTCTTAGCGATGGCGCTTGTGCAGTTTTGACTGGAGTGCCGGTTATGCAGTTTTCTCGAGGCAGTTTTATGTTACAGGCTGCTCTGGTTGGACGGGTCTCAAAAAAGGTTTATCTGTCGCCTGATCCGCTTCTTATCTTCAGCCTTGTTTATCGATCTCGGCCTGATCATTCGCGCTTGTAATAGTTGTGCCCCCTGTGCCAAAATCTTCCCGTTCCCCGATTGATTCGCAAGGATTATGAAACGCCCTCTTACCAATTTACTATTGAGTGTCACGCTGGTTTGCTCATGTTCTTCCCCGGCTTTAGCTGATCAAGGTGAAAAAACGCCGGCTGAGACGGACTCATCATCTGCCCTGACAGAGAAGGACAACAAAAGCGATCAGGTTGCTGCCGCCACCGATGGTGCGAACGTTCAGTCCGCAGAGTCAAACCGCCTGTTGGCGCAGGAAGAGGTCAAACTGCGCGATGGCAGCGGAATCGGCTCGTCGCCTAATTCTTCCGGCACCACATCCGGTACCGCGGCGCGCGGCAATACCAGCCCTATTCCGAGTGCCCCGAAGACGAGCAGCCGCTCGTGGGGAGCACGTCTTTCATCTTTTGTAGCCGGCTCAATCGTCGGTGTGCCAATCTGTCTTGTACGCCGCACTTATTTCGAAACCAAAACCGGCGCTCTGGACCTGGCTGGTCCACACAGCAATCCCGTCCTGCTTGGGGCGACCGCTGCCTTCAGCCTGCCTTATGCTGTGTGCGGCGGTTTTCTTGAAGCGGTGCCCTGCAGCGTCATGAACAGCTGGCACGGTAGTGCAGAAGAGCCTTTCAGCAAAGATGCCTTCTCTCTTGGAGAAGGCCAGTAGACAGCCTCTAATGCTCAATCTCTTTTGCCACCGGATGTGGTGAAAGATTTTGCCTTTCAGCTTTGATATCGCCCCGATTTTACCCCGCCGAGGATCCGACCGTTCACTCGCTCCTTGCAGGGAACCGTGACTATTCCGATTTTTCGGGAAAAATACATATGCACGCTTGCATCCGGATGCACGAAATTGGTGAGCGGTAACCCACTCATGAAAGACATCGACTTATTGCT
>JAJPJO010000426.1 GCA_021324135.1 Pseudomonadota bacterium | reverse complement strand
TATCGCCGACCTTGAAGTAATTCAAACCTGTTTTGGCGAATTCACGATCGCGAATGCGCTCTGCTTCTCGTTTCATTTCCCGATTAGACATCTGGATTTTGCCTTCGGACCTCAGTTGCTCGAGAGCCTGATATGGACCCCAGCCCTTTTGAAATGCCGGAAGCTGCAGGTTCTCCACTGATGGTCTGGAGCCGCCGTCCATTCTGCGCTCGAGCGATCCTTTCAAGCCGCCTTTATCGTCGTACTCGAAGTCGACTTTGTTTGTTCCAGATGCATTCTCGACGGAGGCGGTTCGTAGCTGTCCGTCAGCAGTCTTGTCGAATCTGTACCGGCTGCCATCGCCTGTGGTGGCAGTATGCGCATTGGCATCGATATTCATGCCGGCCTGCTTCAGCCCTTCATAGCCGGTAGTTGATGCAATCATCATGACGGCTCTATCTCTTTGAGACGGTGGATTCTCATCACTACGGCCCGACTGTGTCAGGGGCTTGCCCTGATTCATAGCCTGCAACTCGCTCTGGACAATCATCGAGCGCGAACCTGCGTCAGCGGAGAGTCTTTGCAGGGCTGCTTTTGCCTGATTAGCCGCCTCGCCATCACCGGCGGTGGCGACCTTGACCAGACCGTCGATGCTGGCTTGATGCGAAGCCTCGGGACCGGAGCCTGCCAATCCCTCGAACGTGTTTATGTGTTTGCTCAGCCGTTCGGCGCTGGTGCTCTTGATGAAATCAGCCATGTCGACCGCGTTGACCTGACCATCGCTGTATATTTGCTTGGCTTTGCCCGGGTCCTCAAAAGAGGTGGCCACTTGAAGCGGTGCTGTGCCGGCAGCTTCACTTCGTTGACCTTGCGCATCGATGATTTGAGGAGCTTTCCCTTTCTGTTGCACTATCTCGGCTGGTCGATCGCCGCCTCCCTGGTTGCCTGGGAACAACGTGCGCACCATTTCATCGCCATATTTTCTCTGATTAATGGTACCGAATTCGGTGGCCTTGAAGCTGGTTTCCTGATACGGTCCGTACTTATCTCTTCTGTCGATTGATGTAAGTTTGCCGGCGGATGCATCAAAAGTACGAGATTCGGTTTCTCCATCGATGCCGCTGTTGGCTGGTCCCTCCAGGGACTTCAGACGCATCATCTTATCATCGCCCTTAGCGAATTGCAGTGTGGTACCATCGGCGGTGTGAACCGTCGGTTGTTCCCCACCTTTAAAATCAAGACCTGCCGATTGAAGCGCCTGCTCTCCTCCGACCGCCGCCAGGGTAGCAATGGCACCGTTGCGGTGCTCCGGATTGAAATTAGCATCGCCTGCATGAGAGACTGCTGATGCTCTCAGGCCGTCTATGAGAGCGGCTCTATGCGGATCGAGATCGGCCCCCGGTATGTTGCCGAGTTTGGATGCGAGTTCGATTGATGGATGTTTGGCGATCTCTCCTACATCCTGACTGTTCCAATGCTTGACGGAGGAAGCGACGAGATCGGCGCCCAAAGAGCGCTGGCGCGGATTGGATGAATCGAGCCGATCAGCGGCCATTTGTCGCGCCCGCTGACCGTGACTGTCATCCTGAACGATTCTGCCCAGGGCATCTCTTGCCTGCCTTTGCCCTTGAGGATCGCGTGACTCTGCCGCTTTGAAGAGCCCATCGACTGCGGCGTCGGCAGAACCGGTCTTACCCTTCATCGCTTCAGCCTCAAGCTGCTGGGTGTATCTTCCAAGTTCTCTGCCATCGGTTCCTTTGACATAATCAGCCATGTTTGTCTTGACTGCTTGCCCGTCGCTCATCCTTTGGGTTACAGCCCCATCAGTACCAAAAGTGGTGGCGACTGGAACTGACCGGTTATCAGCGGCGGTGAACATTTGCTTGCCTTGAGCATCGAAAAATGCCGGCGGTTGATCAGGTTTTTGCATGATCCGATTGGCACCGTAAGGACCGGCTTGCCCCTCCGGATAAGTGGTGACGACGGAGCCGTCCTTGTAGGTTTTTTGATTAACCGTACCGACGCCGGCATCAGTAAGATCGGTGGAGGTGTATCGGCCCATCTCGTCCTGTCCGCTTGTGGAGACGAGATTTCCTTGTTTGTCGAAAGCTTGTGTTTGGAAGCTCTTCCCATCCGCGCTGGTGTTCTTAATGAACTTAGAGCCGTCATTTAGAGTTCTGACCGAATGCTCGGCACCATCAGGACCTTTCGTCACGAGCTCTGTAGATTTGTCTGCGAAGCCCCGGTTTGTTACTGTAGTTGAGCCGTCGGACTGGCTCATCTCTGTAAGAAGACCGTCCGGACGCCCCTGAAATCCGCGGACGCGCTCCGAGTTGTTGCCGCGCTGATTATAAGTATCGGAGACAAGCCCGTCGGGATTTCGCTTCGCATCATATTGACGATCGAATCCCTGCTGCCCGCCATCGACGCTTTTCCATGTTTGCTCATGCGTGATCCCATCCTGCCCGCGGCCAGGTTCATAAATGCTCTCGGTCTTCTCGGATCGCCCGTTGTTAGCAAGGCTGAATGATTTGAGTCCGTCGGCTCGGCCGGCAAAGTTGCTTGATTCTCTGCGCGTGCTTCCTGAAGTCGTTTCGGCAAGATCAATCATACCGTCTGGGTTCTTGCCGGGCGCATACTGGGCCCTGTAGCTCTCGAGGTTTCCTCCCTTCTCCCAGCGATCAGATGTGAGACCGTTGGGACCTCTGCCCTTTTCGAATTGTCGCTCCAGTGTCCGCTTATCCGTGCTCGAGGTGGATACCTCCGACAGCAATCCGTCGTCCCTACCTTTATAGTCCTTACTCACCCGATCGACACCGTCTATCCTCGATTGACTTGCTCGTTCCAAACGGTCTGGACGCTCTTCCGGTCTATATTTCAACTGGGAGCCATTCGGGCCGGCCGTCTGCGACTGGAGCCCTTGCTCATTTGGTAAAGAAAGAGTCGACTGCCCCAAGAAAAAACGGGCCTCCCGCTCGGCGGCAGACATAACGCTGGCACCACGAGTGGGGTCACCCGTCTTGAGGCTTTCACTGCCGGAGCCTGAATACGCATCTTTGTGCAGATGCAGTTCGGCTGGGCGGCTTGCTGCCTTTGGGTGGGTTTCACTTGGCTTTTGGTGAGCGTCTTTAACCTCACCTTGTCGCTGGGTCGCGCTCATTTATTCGGATATCCTGCAACGCACCGGCAGTGGTGGCTGGTGCGATGAAATCATCGGTGAAGGGGATAAGCTGTCGAACGGTCGGGGTTGAACGGTCGGGGTCGAACGGTCGGGTCGAACGGTCGGGATAAAACGGTCGGGATCGAACGGTTGGGATCGAACGGTCGGGGTCGAACGGCAAAAAATATGAACGATCAGAATAAGAATAAGACAGCTGACGTGACCGCGTCGTGACAAAGCGAGCAAAGGCTCTCGCACGAAGTATTAAAATTGAAGTCTCCTGAAAACTCATCTCACCCAGTCAATTGCTGGAAGATTGGGCCACTTTTGTTTATACTGATCGGCTTGTCGGGGCTCTTCTGAGCGACCGATGCTTGAGGACCGCACATGAAAGCAACCGGATTGATGCTCGCAATCGTCTCGTTAATCGTTCTCCTGGCACGTATTTTGAATAAGAGAATTAGCGCATTGTTTGCTTCATTGCTGTTGATCGCATCTTGTTACTACACTGCATATGGAGCCGAAACTTCCATGGAAAAAGCAGGTGCCGCTCGCCAGGAAGACAATCGCAATTCAACGGTATTACAGGCTCGATTGGATGAGGCAGAAAATAATTTCAAAAACGGCAAGTTGAAGGAAGCGATCGATCAGTCCACGTCGCTGTTGGACGTCAGCGACAGCAGTTTCTTCCACTCCGATCGAATCGCGCAGGAAGCGAAAGCGGATCTTGCCGTTTTTCAATTCAAAGCTGGGAGAGCCGAGCTATCGGCACAATTGATTGCCGAGCTACTGGTAAGATTGCAGCTCGATTTGCATATGGACCCGAGGTTTGATACCGAAGCTCCTGAGGTGCTTGCTTCAGCGCCAGCGATATTGAAGGAGTGGTTTTCCAAAACACTGAAGCGGCTGCATGAGGATTCTCCGGAGAATAAGCTGATTTTTGCATCGCTCATCAATAACACTTATCCAAAAGACTACAAGACTCAGCTAAGTGCTTACTGCAAGCGCTTGCAACATGAGCTCGATCTACTTGCTTCATTTCGCTCAACAGCAGACTCAGAGGAACTAAAGTATATCGATCCCATTAATCTGATCGGTGATGATGCCTCAGAAACAACCTCTGATGACAGGCTCAGTGCCGATCATTTGGAGAGAATGGGCAAGATCCTGGATGCCCTGGCATTGCAAGCCCAAAACATGCCTGTAGGCGATATGAGGGCCGCTCATGCCTTTTACACTCTGGCGCTACTCGCCAATAGCGCTAAACGGTACAAACAAGCGGAGTCCTTCGCCAGAAAGGGAATGGCACACGTAAAGGCGCTTCATTCCAGCTTTCCCTCTAATCCTTTTCAAATTGCCCTGGCTTACTCACTCCTGCGCCAGGGCAAGAATGATGAATTTGATGCACTGAAGGAGGAAATGCTCAAGAATGCAGACGATAATGAGCAATTGCTGGTCACGCTGGCAAAACTTTGCGTCTTTGAGGGGAATCGGCCTGGTGCAGCGGCGCTGTACAAGCAGGCTTTAGATCTGCGGGCCAAACGAGGAATGACTTCGCCTCCTGAATGGCTGGACATATACCAGCGCCTGGATTGATCGATCGACAGCCAGTTGGTAATGGAACCCATAACTACAAACAGGGCGCAAGAAAAAACTATCCCTGCAGCTTGAGGACTGCTATTGCGCATGGTGCATTTCTCAGAATGAAATTGACGGTATGTCCCATGAAAAGTCCCTTCCCACGCTTAGCCTCTGCGCCGAGCACGATCAGGTCAGCGTCGTTTTGTTGCGCGGCCAAAATTACTGCCTGGGCAGGATGCGAACTCGTCCGCATCAAAATGGAACGGAAGTCTACATCCAAAGCGTTTGAAAGCTCGCTCAATGTGTTGCTTATCTCATCACTTACCTTCGCTTCAATTTTCTGACCACTTTGTGTAGCATCGCTGTAGAGTTCGGTGACTTCCGATTCAGCAACAGATAGGCACACAACTGTGGCTGCCAATGATTTGGCGAGCGAAATACCGAATTCGGCGGCGGCAACCGATAGTTCGCTTCCGCTGACGGGGACCAGAACTCGTTTTATTTCCCGTTCCTTTGAGATGTCAGGCTCGTAGACTACGAGCACGCGGGTGTTGGTATTGATTATGACACCATCGACAAGATGGCCGAACATGGAGGTTGCATCGGCCGGCGGATCATCCGAGGCCATAATGATGAGATCATAGCCATGGTTGGCTTCTTCTGAAATGACTTCCAGAGGTTCATCCGATCGAATTGTTTTCTCGTAGACGCTGACGTGTTTTCTGTCAACGACAGCATCTATACCTGCAAAGGGCTTCTCTATGTCTGCCCCTGGCTGCTTAACCCATAGCGCAGTGGTTTCGATAACCTGGCGTTGCGCCATGCTGTTCAATAAATGCGCGACAAAACGATTTCTGCCTCGCCCGGATGTCGGCCAGAGCACTCGTCTTACGGTACTGAGTATGGTGCGAGAGCTGCGTTCCTCGCGCTTCATTCTCAGCTTCTCCTCATCGCTCACTTTCACTTTCGACATGGTCAACTTCATGAGCGGTGCTGTTATGGCGGTCGAGAACAGCGAAATGAATATGATTACCGCATACATGTCTAGCGCTATGATATTGAGGGAGTAGCCCAGCATTGCCAAAATAAGACCGAGCGATCCTTTTGCATTAGCGCCAACTCCCACGGACAATGATTCCCAGCGCCCGAGTCCAGCCAGTTTGCCCGCCCAAAGGCAAGAAGCTACCTTAACAGCCAGGGCGGCGATTGCAAGCAGAAGAGTGATCGTGCCGAGATTAGGTTCAAGCAATATGCTTAGATTGACGTTTAATCCGCTTGATGCAAAAAATATCGGTGCGAAAAACGCCATGGTCACGATCTCAATGGGGCGCACTACTTTGCGATTGATTACCGGCGCTTGAGAAAGGATTACACCGGCAGCGAATGCACCAAGCACGATGTGCACACCAAGAGACTGAGTGACGGCTGCGCTGGACATGAGTAAAACAATCATGGCTGTGATCAAGCCGTCGCTGTTTGAGATGTGATCGTTAATCCAGCGCAAGGCTTTGAAGAAGATCGGCCTGCCGAAGTACATAACGGCAAGAAAACAGACGGTTCCGACAATCGCGATGAGCACCGGATTGCTGCCCTGACCTGATGGACCGGCAAGCACGACGATAACAGCCAGCAATAAACAGCACAAGAGATCATGCGCTAGTGAAGCAGCGATGATCAGCTGACCGACGTCCAACTTGAACATCTTCATGTCCATTAGAATCTTGGCGATTACAGGCACGGAAGATGCAGCGAATACAGTCCCGAGAAAAACGGCAAACGCCAGCTTGTTTTGACTGCTTCCCATGAGCTGCGCAGGAAGCAAGAGGGAAACGATACCGCCGGCGATGAGCGGTCCAATCAAACCAAGCAGCCCAAAACAAACAGCCGATTTACCTAGCCGTTTTAACATGGCCGTATCCGTCTCCATGCCGGTGAGCATGAGCAGGAAGGAAACCCCGATCCAGGAAATCACTTCTATTAAGCGCGATTGTGAGCCATCTCGAGGAAACAACTGCGCCGAAAGATCGGGAAAGAACAGACCGAAGAAGCTCTGCCCAAGAAGAAGACCGGCAAGAATTTGTCCAATTATTGACGGCTGCCCAAGCTTGACCATGATCTCACCGCATATCAATGAAGCAATTAGCAACAGCGATATTTCGACGAATAGAAGAAGGATGGCATGCTCGCTCAATGAAGAGTTGCTTCCCTTGCTGCGTGCAGTCCGATGCGATGTCGAAACCGTGCCCGTTTGTGCCGACGTATCCTGCAAGAGAACTTTGCGTTGTTCCAGAACTTGTCTTTTGAGTTTGTCACACCACTCTTGTGCCAGCACCTGTTGCGTTTTGTTAGCCTGAGCGGCATCAAGTGAAGTCACGCCAAGGATTACCTTATTGCCCAAAACGATCACGGGCACACCATCCATTCCTGTCCGAATAGACATCGTGTTTGGATCGATGGTCGTATCGCTGACGATTGTTTTGATACGTTCATTGATCTCTTCACCACGTTCGAGTGCCGAGAGCATCTGTGTGTTTGTTACGGAAAAGATTTTCTCCTGACCTACGTAGACATCGCAGAATTCGACTATCGCCAGCGCCGTCTGGCACGACAAAGCGGCGATTAAGATTATGAGAGCGGCGAGACTGAACTTGCTCTTACCCTTCCAAGCGACAGTGCCGAAAGGCATCGCCATCGTTCTTAGAAACAGTATGTGCTTCGCAACAGTTCGTCCGCGATTCTTAGGTGATGAGTTTCGATGCATGATGCGAATGCCGAGATACTAAGGTGAAAGGTATTATAGACAAGTTCACCGGACATTTGAATGATGATTTGCAATCTGCAGAGATCTCCATTGCAGATCGTTTTCAATTTTTCGCGAATAGGGTACATGGTTTCTCAGAAAGTACCATAGCCATGACCAATGAAAAAACAAGAAAAGAAGAAAGCCGGCAAGTCTGCATCGAAAGAGAAGCTTTTAAAGGTTTTTCTTCATAACGACAATGTGACAACTATGGACTTTGTTGTGCTGGTTCTCCAATCGATCTTCGACAAAACAAGAGACGACGCCATGAAGATCATGCTCGAGGTGCACAACGAAGGAATTTCGCTAGCCGGGAAATATGACCTTGCGACGGCACAAACTAAGAAGGCGGCAGTGTCAATGCTGGCAAAATCGCAGCGCTTTCCCTTACGGTGCTCAATAGAGGGCGAGAACATGACCGTGACGCACAACACAAAAAAACATGATCTTCCCAAGGGCTGGATCATGGCGGGCTCGCACCCTGACGACTACGAGGTCGGATTAGATCAGAAGGTCTGCCATAGTGGTACTCGCGCCGCTTTTATGCAGCATGCAGTTGAGCAACCGAATGGATTCGGCACACTAATGCAACAGTTTTCACCCGATAATTACATTGGCAAGCGTTTGCGCTTGAGAATGTGGATTAAAACGGAAGAGCTCGAAGGTCGTGTTCAGCCATGGATGAGAATCGATGGAGAAGGGCGTGGACAGATGCTTGGTTTCGATAACACCTGCGACCGGCCCATTAATGGCAGTACAGACTGGCAGGAAATTATTTTGGTCCTCAATGTGCCTGAGGGAACCACTAATATTGCATTTGGTACCATGCTCTTTGGCAGAGGAAAGACATGGATCGACGATATCAGTTTTGAAGAAGTCGATGACAGCGTGCCCACCACTGACTGCCCATGTATGAGAGGAAAACGCTCATCTAAGGCGGGCCCGGCCAATCTAAATTTTGAAGACGAATGAGACCAATAAGCTTGGCGACAGAGCGTTCATTCGACTCATTGACTCGGTATTAATGATGGCTGACGATGAGAAAACCGGCGACGCATAAGGCGACCACAACCAGTGCGACCGCAGCGATTCGGAGCATCTTTTTTCTTTTGCGCGCCGCAAGCACGGCGGCTATTTGCCTTTGCACTCTTGCGGGAAAAACCTCCAGGCGTTCCTGAAGTTTTGCTACTGACTCGAACCGATTTGCCGGATCTTTCTCCAGGCATCTCTCGATGATTTCCTCCAGATCTTTTGGCCGCTTGGTATCAAATTTGATATCAGAAATTCTCGGCGGCAGCTTGAGTGCGTGCATATTCTTGATATCACGCGCGGTACCTTCTTGAAATGGAGGTCGGCCCGCAAGCAAGGCAAATCCGACACATCCGATTGAGTAGATCTCAGCCTTTTCAGTGTATTCAAGGTTGCGAGCCTCATCGGACGACATATAAAACGCATCGCACGGTTCGGTCAGCTCCTCGCTCGTTTTTATCTTAGGCATGGCAAAATCGGTTATCGAGACTGACGGCTCGGAGTTCATATCATCGAGGAAGATTATATTTCCAGCTCTAATGTCTCTGTGCAAGACGTTCTGTTTCTGAGCGTAAATCAGGGCTTCGCAAAGCCCGATAAGAACTCTCACCGCGACATCGTGACTCGGAATTCCATACAATGCGAGACATTGTTCCAAATCAAAGCCATCCTTGTATTCTGTCACCAAATATGGTGTCTTGTTATTATGGAAACCGATGTCTATGATTTTGGCAATATTGGTGTGAGTCAGCTGTTTGTTTTTCCTTGCCTCGCTCTCAAATGTGGGCTGCAATGCCGTTGCCAGTCGCTTGAAACATTTGACGGCGACCTTTGTCCCTCGTTGCTTGTCTCTGGCCAAAACTACGATCGCTCTGGCGCCGTTGCCCAAAAGGCTGATCGGTGTATACCGTTCCTGCGGAAAAGTTTCCGGCGACATTCCTATGGAAGCGAGGTCGAGGATGACTTCATCCCGCTCATTTTGTTTTATATAACTCGGAATTTTTTTCGCATCCGGTTTTTCACAAGCGCACAGTCCAGGAGCCTTACCCCTGGCGTTAGGCGCTATGCGTAATTTGCAATTGGCGCAAACATCGATCGTGAATTGAGAACCAGGCGTGTACGGTCGATCGCAACGGCAAATTGATATCCATTGAGTTTGGGGCTCGGCGCCAGCCTCAGCTTTAGACCGAAAACAAGTTTGACAACTGTCTGATTTGACTTCTTGCATATCCAAAATTATACACAGTGCAAGGATGCAAGTCCCCGCCAAGATTGGGTACGTTATCTAGAGCAGAATACCAATGAGATAGGTGCCTTGAAGTCAAATCCAATTCGATGGGTGATAACTGCAGCAGCCCTGTTTGTGCATTCATTGCCGGCGACTGGTGCTGCCGAAAGCAGCCTGGAAAAGGCCATTTTTGCCTACAATAAGAAACAATATGCTGAATCGGCAGCGCAGTTCAAATCCATCTGTGAGGCTCAGCCGAGCAATGAGATAGCTCATTACTATCTGGCGCTCTCCTATCATGCCCTTCAAAGACGTCGCGAGGCCTTGCAAGAGTATAATTGGCTGCTTAAAAACGGCTCCAGCGATACCATTAGAAACAATGCTCAGCTTGGAATCAAATCTCTTTACGCTCGACGAGATGAGAATTCGGTCAGAAATAGCGGTACTGAGGGCGGTGGCGCCTCAAACGGGGTAAAAGCGAAGAGCGCGGACAGGGCGTTCCCATTAACGGCAGCAGCTTCTGCGACGCATAACGCTGATTCCCAGCCGCCGGCCGATCCGCGCTCTTACTTCTTCACTCAGATAAATGATCCCAAATACAACCGCGACGCGAGCGCTTACAATCGGAACTGCGGTCCGACTTGTTTGGCCATGGTGTTCAAACGCTTTAATAAGTATCCATCGAACTTTCGATCGACCGATCCCCAATACTTGATACAGCAATGCCGCATCTTAATCTCCGGCTCTGCTGGAGAAAATTCTGATACCAATGCAAAGCAAATTTGTGCCGCAGCCCGAGGCGCCGGTTATGCTGCCGACAGAATCGATACCATAGAGGAAATCGATCAGGCTATCTCTCAGGGTCGCATGGTCATTGTAGTCGGCAACCCGTTTAAACAAGGTTCATATGGCTATCGAGTCGGATACGCGCCATTTGAAGGAGGGCACTTCATTCTGGTAACCGGTCGCGCTGCCAATCTGTATGTTGTGAATGATCCTTACTACCTTCAGGGGCCGCTCAATCTCAGCAGTGGTGAACTCCAGGGATTCATAAGCTTATACAAAGGAAAGTATTCCGGCAATTGCGTGGCCATAGGTTTGTAATGGCGCATTATCTCTCGACAGAAACAGCTGCTGGTGCGGCTTCATTAGTTTCGCAATTCACATAGGCCAGTATGGTCGCGGCAATTTTAAACACGGCATCGACCTGATTCAGATTATGAGTAGCCGGCAATGGCTGCTCCGATCGGTTGCTGATTACTTGCAGCTCGTGGACAATTGGTATTATGTCTTCCGGCTTCCGAACCGGTCTGGCCAGTCCCGCTTCGATCAGTAAATCAGCAGTGCCTGCCTCTTGCGGCATAGGCTCGGTGATCATGTCGAGCGCCATGGGCAAATGTCTGGCAATTGCCTCGAAGGTGGTCAGTCCGCCTGCTTTTGTCACCAACAGATCGCATGCGTTCATGCCATCGGAAACTGATTCAATACGTGGAAGAACAACAGTTTTCCAGGGACAATTGAGGCGTTCACGTTCGACTCTTGCGATCAATTTCTTATTGTTTCCGCATACGAATATGATTTGCATCGGTCTTTTTATGTGCTGCATCGCCTTGTAGACCTTCAGCATGTTGCCACCACCTGCAGAGCCAGCGGTCACGAGCACGGTGAGCATGTTCGGATCCAGTCCAAGCCTGTTGAGCAAGTGCTCTCTCGGCTCGGCGGGCGGATGGAGGAACTCAGGCATTATAGGCATGCCTATGACTTCGATGCGTGCCGGGTCTAATCCGAGGGAAACAAGCCGGTCTCGAGCCAAGTCGTTGGGCGCGATTGTCAAAGCGGCATCGGGGCAAGCCCATCCTGTCCACAGGTTTGAATTCGGATCGGTCAATACCGTGATCAGCTTGATCTGCTCGTCCAGGTCGAGGTCCTTAAGTGACCGGGCCAGAAAATGATTGACCATGGGATGCACTGAGACTATTACAGAGGGGGCTATTTCCGAGATAATCTTCTTGGAGTAGCTTGAAGTCAACTTGTAGGCGAGATCGTTCTCATTGGGTTTCGTCCACTCAATGAGCGCAATGTAATACTTCATCCAATCCTGATGTTTTTTTAGAAGACGATTGTACATGCGTTCGAAAAGATGGTTGAGCTTATTGCTCTCGGCGAT
Organism: Pseudomonadota bacterium; assembly: GCA_021324135.1. GTDB lineage: Bacteria > Cyanobacteriota > Vampirovibrionia > Obscuribacterales > Obscuribacteraceae > JAJPJO01. The sequence goes on along the minus strand of JAJPJO010000426.1, from coordinate 7,422 downwards.
GACATCTTTCATGACGATATCTAATTCGTTTTCGGCTCGCCCGCTTTTTACCCACAACTCTTGCAACGCCTCTTTGATGGCATTGGCGGCTGTTCTATGTCCTCCGCCCGTATCGGAAAAAACGATGAAAATGCGATGCTGTTTCATAGGTCTCGGGCCTCAAAACGACAATCAAGATCGCCAGGATAGGGCAATTTTCTTCAAAAAGAAAGATAAATTGTCGAGAGGCGCTTCCTTAAACCGCACTTTGCTCATTTTCTTTGTGACATCCTGATCCAACAAGAGGGTAAAATAGACCATATGGTGAAAGGTTGGGGAAAAATTGCCTGTGGTGAAGCAGTTGGGCGAGGCAGCGCGAATTTGTCCTTATTGCGGACGAAACGCGCAAACCTGCGTTTGTCCACCGGATAAGAAGACAAGCGACAAACCTCAGCCCCCTCCGATCGCCAGTCCCGGGGATATTATCGATCTCCGCTACGAGATTGTAAAAACGGTAGGAAAAGGATCATCGGCTACCGTTTTTCTCGTTAAGAATTTGCCGACGAGCAAGTTTTTTGCCATGAAGATGATGAATAAGCCCGTTCGCCACAACGATCAGGCAAGCGTCAAAAGATTCGAGCGGGAAGCGCGCACACTCAGCGCCCTCAGCCACGAGAATCTCGTTTCTCTCTATGATTATGGAACCTCATCGGCGGGCCATCCGTACTTCGTCACCGACTACCTGGAGGGCAAGACGCTTGCCGACGTTCTCAAAGAAGAAAAAGTTCTGGATGCCCGGCGGGCGTGCGGCATAGCTGTGCAAATATGCGAAGCGATGGAATACGCCCATCAGAAAGGCATGATTCACCGCGATCTGAAACCGAGCAACATCATCCTTACTGAAAAAAACGTTGGCGTCGAAAAAGTAAGAATCGTTGATTTCGGAATAGTAAAACTGATCGGGCCAACCGATGAACCACTAGAGGTCAAGCTCACTCAAGAGGGCTTTGTATTAGGAAGCCCTCTCTACATGAGCCCCGAGCAGTGTCAGGGTCTCGACCTGGACGCGCGTTCGGATGTCTACAGCCTGGGTTGCATTTTGTATGAAAGCATTGTTGGCAGGAGTGCATTCGATGCCCCCTATCCATTGGCTATAATCATGAAGCAGGTGAATGATCCCGCTCCCAGCATAAGCTCGCAGAATCCATCGGTAAAAGTGGATCCGGCTCTTGAATCAATTGTGATGAAAGCCTTGGCCAAGTCCCCCGGCGAGCGTCAACATTCGATGTTAGAGCTTCGCGATCAGCTTCTGGGACTGCATGCCATTACAGAACCAAATTAAGTAGATTTACTTCACGGAGCGGAACAAGGTATCGGCGGGAAGCGAATACAACGCCCGTACAGTTGCTTTCTCAGATTCCGAAACGATCTTTTGATCGGAAGGTCCGTTGAACATCAGGTCGGCCTGATTCGGGCTGTGACCGAGTCCCAATACATGACCGAACTCGTGACCGACCATCGAGCGGAGACTATCGCGACGTTTATTCTGATCGTGAAAGCGATCCATCCAGTCAAGCGAAACGATAACTATGGCAGGCTCGTTTGGTCCCAGAGGAGGATGTGTCCAGGCGCCACCGTTGAACAACGTTCTACACCAGAAGACAAGGACATCGGCATGACGATAGTCGTTGGTCAAGACATATGAGAGCAACTTTTCTCTCATTGCCCAATCCCATAATCTGATACCATCGGCGGCTTCACTTTTATATTGTGGTGTGTAGCCCGAAGCCGATTGAAGGCGCTGGATGAACTGTGGATTTTTGGCCCAAGCTGCTATTTGTCGAATTGCAGGTATGCCGGGCATGCCTTGCTTATTGTACATGTCTGGCAGTTGTTTGCCGTCTGAAATATACACTTTCAATGGCATGGTGGCTCTGTCCCAGCGGGACAGGCCCTTTGTCGGACCTCCTCTTTGACAGGTAAACGGCCGCAGATTGAAGTCCTTTATCAGAGCGGCAGAAGCATTTTTGCTGATCGGCTCCGTTCCGGTGCACATCACCACAACCTTGGTAAGCGCATCTCTGGCAATCGTCTGTTGGCGCAGCTGTAAGGCGGATAGCCCGAGGCAATACTGAAGCGATGAATCATCCGGTCGGCTCTTAACTGATTTTGCCAGCTTTGCAAATGCCTCCTGGTAGCGGCCCGCCTTCATGAGCTCTTTTCCCTGAGCGCCGAGAACGTCGGGATCCTCCGCGGCGCCTGCGCGTGGTAGACAAATTGCACTGGCAATGCATATGCCGGCTAATAAAATACACAGCACCGAATATGGTATCAGTCCCGCAATCGATGACTTGTAGTATTTCATTTAATTCTGCTTCTCTTACAAAAGTCGATTAAGCTCATGATAGCGCATCGACGAATATTCTACTGCTTTGGGCTTGTGTCCAGAAGTTCTTTGTAGATTTCAGGAAGAGCGCTTTTTCTTTTGGCAGAAAGTATTTTGAACCTTTTCTGCGCAGCTTCGATTTTGCTCATGGATAGCTTCTCACAATAATCTAACTTCAATGACGTCAAAGTCGTCATCTTGGCTAAATTATCCAGAGTCTTGTCCGTGACATTAGTGTAGCTCAAATCGAGGTATTCGAGATGCTGCATAGGGTATACCAATTCCATCTCTTTATCTGTAATGTCCGGGCCGCCTATGAGCAGTGTGTTCAAAATCTTGAAACGGTTCAGATAGACCAGACCTTCGCGATTGACAGAAGTTCTGTTAATGCCCAAGTAGGTCAAATTCGGCCATCTCTTCGACACGAACTCCAGCCCGCGGTTTGTAAATCCTCTGCATTTGCTCACGTCAAGCTGTTGGAGATTCAGTCCCTGCAGTTGGATAATGCAGTCATCCGTCACTCCTGTGTCTGTAAGGTGGAGACTCGTAATTGCTCGATTATTGGAGAGAAGTCCTATTCCTCGAGCGCTCACATCTGGACAGCCAAGCAATGCAACGTGCTGGAGTTCCGCCAATTTGCTTATGTATGACAAAGTTTCATCCGTGATAAAAGTGGACGAAAGGTCAAGCACATGCAAATGCGTGCAGCGAAGAAGGACTTTGGCGCCTTCATCGGATATCCGATCGTCAGCCAGTCCGATGGTGTACATATCGTTGGGCAGATACTTGAGACCCTCATCTGTGACACCACAACCACCAAGAATCAGTTGATTCAAGGTCTTGCTCCGACACAACCTTTTCAGACCCAGGTCGGTTATTTTGCTTCCTTTGATGAAGACCAACCGCAATTCTGGGATCTTGGCAATGTATCTGCAGCACTCATCCGTCAGCTCCGGCTGCACATTTAGATCCAGAGAAGCAACAGGCTTATCGATAAAGTGTGTAAGGTCCGCATCGGATAGTTGGGCCTTGGCCTGGACTGTCATTGCTTTTCGATCGTAGATGAAGATCGAGTTGAGCGGTTTTAATGAGACAGGCAGCACAGCAGGTTCTGGATCTTTGTCATCGAGGGATAATCTTTCCGGTTTCGAGCTCGTGCTTTTTTCTATTGGAGTCGGTGGTTGCGATCGCCTCTCCTGAGCATGCGAAGATGGATTCTCCGACCGTCGAGATCCAGTGAATTGAAGCGTAATGCATGCGAGGATCAGAGCGCACCCGGCTGTAAAAATCGCCACCGTTGATACTTTACTCTTGTGCTTGCCTCGGTCTGGAATCGCATTAATCTGGGGCGTGAAACGCATCAAAGGTTCGCCTTCAAGCACCTCTTTGATAGCCGCTTTCAAACCTCTTACAGAGTGGTACCTCCCAAGGGGATCTTTGCTGAGACAGGTGCTGACGATCGACTGAATACTATCGGGAATTTCAGCGCTCGGATTAATCGATGCCATCATAGGCGGTGCCGCCGTCGCATGTAGTCTGAGCGTGTCGAGAGCAGTGTTCCCGATGAAGGGTGGTCGCCCCGCGATGCATTCAAACATTATGCATCCCAGCGAGTATATCTCCGATCTTATCGTGTATTCCGCTCCGCTGATTTGATCGGGACTGGCGTAGGCAGGTGTTCCGATCATTGTCTGATTTTGCTCAGCTTGAGGCGTTAGGCCGTTCTGAGCGCCGGAGGCGCCTTTCAACATGGCCATGCCGAAATCAATGAGACAAATTGCCGGCGCGTCGCTTTTGTAGTCCCTGACCAGGATGTTGCTTGGCTTCAGGTCATGGTGGAGAACGCCATTGTCATGAGCATAGCTGAGCGCATCGCAAAGCCCGAGCATGATTCTTCCTGTTTCTTTCCAGTCAAGTCCGCCGGTACTTCGCCTGAGTGTATCGAGATCCGTTCCCTGGAAATATTCCATCACCAAAAACGGCGCACCGGAGGCGGTGGCACCAAAATCCAAGACCGATACAATGCCTTTGTGGTTCAATTTGCACAATGATTTTGCTTCGCGCTGAAACCAGATAAGCTCGCGTTCAGTCAGTTGATGTGATGTTTTGATCGCTACCTTTTTTTGCAGAAGGGTATCGCGACAGAGGTAAACTGCGCCGGAGACGCCCGACCCGAGCAGCTTGAGCGGTTTGTATCGCTCAACAGGAAAAGACTTTTCGCTGACGTGAATATCTTCCCCGGAGCCTTCCTGCTCAAAGCCGGTATCTTCTGCAAACTCCGTCGCCGGCGCATCTGCAGAATTCGCTCCATCCCGTAAAGTGCCAACTCCAGGGAAGGCAGCGCTATCTAATTGTGGGTGCCGGCAACTGCAGATGTCATATCGAAAAATCCATTGCGTGAAACTACCCTCGCGCCCGGCATAAATGCGTTTACCGCAGGTCGAGCAGAGTTTGGTGTCGTCCGCACTTTCCGGTGCTTGAAACTCACAACTGCACAGGAGAAACCACTGGGTCAGGCTGGCCGACCCCTTTGTCTGTTTTGGTTTCCCGCATTGCCTGCAGATGCTCACGGATTCCGCCCGAACCTGTTAAAAATCAGATTCTTTCAGCCAAAAACCAGGTACGAAACTTTAGTAGTCGATGCCTGCTCATCTTGCTCTGTTGCCGCATCACAATCTGATCTTTCAAATGATCGACGTTTCTACTTTAGCACTATAATGTGCCGAAGATAAAAGCGCCCCTTCCTGATCCAAGAGACAGAAGCTGTTTTTCGTCCCCTTCACTTTGCAATTGCTTGCCCAGGAGGCTCAATATGGCTGGAGAATTTATCAATATAAAGTCAAAACACGGGTCCGGTTATTCCGGCTATCTGTCGCTTCCTCAGTCAGGAAGCGGCCCGGGAATGCTGGTCGTGCAAGAAATTTTTGGGGTCAATTCACACATTCGTGAAGTAGCCGATCTCTATGCCGCCGCAGGATTTGTCGCACTTGCGCCTGATGCATTCTGGCGCGCACAGCCTCGCGTTGAGTTGGGCTATACGCCTGATGACATTCAAAAGGGAATGGCGTTGGTGCAAAAATGCGGTCGAGAAGAAATTGTCGAAGACATGCTTGAGGCGGCTGATGCGTTGAAAGCGCTGCGGCAGTGCACAGGTAAGATTGGCGTCGTCGGATACTGCATGGGCGGATTCATAGCTTTTAAACTGGCCAGCAGGAATGCGGTTGATGTCGCAGTGGGCTACTATGGCGGTGGCATCTCTCAATCACTGGATGAAGCGAAGAATGTACGCTGCCCGATCATGTTGCACTTCGGCGAAAAGGACAATCACATTCCTATGGATGAAGTGAATAAAATCAAAGATGCTCTGCGCGGTCAAGCCGATGCAAGCGTATTCATATACGCAGGTGCGGATCACGGTTTCAACTGCGATCAACGGCCTTCATACAACCGGCAAGCGGCGATGTTAGCGTTTGGAAGAAGCATGGTCTTGTGCAATCGCGTCTTGCTCGAGAAAACGGCGGTGCACAAATAATGGTTTCTAGTAGATCTGATCTCTTATCGAGTCCATCTCAGATCTGATCGATGCGGCTTTCTCTGCCTCTCCATGTTGCTCGAGGGCATTAGCATAGCTTTCTAAAAACGGCAGTTTTGAAAAACCTAGTGGAGAGCTGTCTTTTTCTGCTAGCTCGAGTGCTTTCTTGAGCTGGGCAAGCGTGCTCTGATCCGCTGCTACCTGATTGCCGGCTTGTATGATGCTCAGGTAGGTCTTCTTCTCCAAAAATTTCTTGGCCGTCCTCAAACTCCCGATTTTTATGCTGCTCTCGCTCTTGCTGCAAACACGTAAATTCAGTATTCCTAGCAGATCAATATAATCGCCATCGGAAAGTATTTCCTGGCGGATCCTGAATTCTTCGTTGTTTGCTCTAAAGACAAGCATCGTGTAGCTGCCGCTGACTAATGGGGAACCAGATTGGGCACCGGATTTTTGCTCGACAGCGGTTCCAGGTCGTCCGCCGTGAGGAATCACGCTCTTACCTATAGGAGTGCTGGAACTTTTGCCGGATGATTGCGTATACACATGGACTTCCTCGACAATCAAATCGTTCCAGGAAAAGTGGCAGTGATTCATCCAGTCACTGGCTTCAATTCCGTTGTCGTCGAATATAAGTCGGAACCTGTTGCGTTTGTATCGCATGATGCTGTCGAGCAGAAAGATGAATATGGACCATATGAACATCCAACATAGCGCCCCAAAGATTCCATATGAATGAATGTTCAGCAGTCCAATAAATGCACCGGCGTACAAAATCAAAATGCCTTTACCCCGGTCCGGATTCGCTTTCATTTCGATTCTTTTCATGCACAGGATTGCTCAAGCTTCGATTAATGGCCTAAAGCCTGAGTGTAGTGGAGTTTCGACGAAGTTACAATCGATAACGGCTGGGTAGGATAAAGATATGTCTTAAGAGGGATTAGACAATGTCATCTTCATTTGGAAGACTAAAAACAACTCGCGGTTTTGCGGCACTGATCGCAATCGGTGTTCTGATCATCAGTTGCTCAATCTATCGGTCGGCAAGCGCATCTACACTGATAGCGCAGAATGAATCGTCTAAATCGGCTTCGGCATCAAAGGCTAAACCAAAGAAGGCAAAGCCGAAACAGAAAAGCAAAACGACCGATCTTACCGGTACCTGGTATTACGAAATAGATAAGAATCAGCATCGTGGGTATATCCACCTTTACCAGTCAGGCTCGACAGTTTCAGGCACATGGCATACGACGAGCAAGCAGGAGGATGATACTCCCGTACTGGGTCAGGTGAACGGCAATATGCTGATTATGACGAGATCCAAGGTCTGGGGAAGCCATGACCAGAATTTCAATCTGACTGTCATCAACAACAATCAAATCTCCGGATACGGTGAGGGCTTTTTTCTCAATCACACGGATTTGAGGATGGCGCGCGTTCCGAATCGTTAGGGGGAGCCTGATGGAAGTTCCAGTGCCGGAGAGTTCGCGCAAACGTGCTCTTTGTGTTATCGATGTTCAGCCTC
>JAJPJO010000425.1 GCA_021324135.1 Pseudomonadota bacterium | reverse complement strand
TTTCATGGCCAATGAAATAAACAGACGAGACTTTCTGAAGCTGCTGGGAATCGGCGGTGCCGTATTCGCATCGCAGATAAGTGGAATGCCTCAGGCTGGGGCGCTGAGCGGTGGAAAGGCAAAAGACTTTTATTTTGTACAACTATCTGATACTCACTGGGGCTTTGAAGGCGACAAGATCAATCCGGATGCAAAAGGAACGCTGCCGAAAGCCATCGCGCAAGTCAATGCGCTTGAGAGCAAGCCTGAGTTCGTTGTATTCACAGGTGATCTGACCCAAACCACGGATGATACAGCCGTACGGCGCGCACGCATGAAGGAGTTCAAGCAAATTGTCTCCGGGCTGGATGCCCCGATCAGATATATGCCGGGCGAACACGACGCTTCCCTGGATAACGGGGAAACATATAAGGAATTCTTCGGCGAAACTCATTATACATTCGAGCACAAGGGCATCCATTTTATTGCTATCGATAACGTTTCCGACCCGACAGGAAGTATCGGAGAAGCGCAGCTCGAGTGGCTTTCCAATCAGCTGAAAGGATTGAAGCCTAACGACGACATTGTCGTTCTTGCCCACAGACCGCTATTCGATCTCTACCCGCAGTGGGACTGGTACACCAAAGATGGTGCTAAGGCTATCGAATTGTTGACGCCGTTCAAAAAGGTGACGGTCTTCTACGGTCACATCCATCAAGAAAACCACCACATGACCGGGAATATCGCGCACCACTCCGCCAAGTCTTTGATGCTGCCCATGCCCATTGCAGGCTCGGTTCCCAAAAGAGCGCCAATCCCCTGGTCGAGTACCGAACCATATAAAGGAATGGGATTCAGAGAGGTGCTGAGCAAACGCTCTAAACTCGACATTACGGAATTTCCAATCAAAGCCACTAACACGGCGTTTGTTCAAGCGAACTGAAAGGAGAAACGAAATGAAAGTTCGACAATTGCCTCTGACCGCTGCGCTGAGCATCCTTTTCGTTTACACCCTCGTATTAGTTCTTCTCTTTGAGGAAGCCGCGTGGGGCGAAGCCAATCCGAAGGTTATCGAGATTCATGCTAAACGGTTTCAGTTCACCCCCGCCCAAATCAAACTCAAGAAAGATGTGCCTGTTGTATTACGACTCTCGAGCGATGACCGCACCCACGGTTTTAACGCACCTGATCTGAAGATCCGCGGTGACATTCTTCCGGGGAAGACAACCGACATCAAACTGACGCCGAATAAAGCCGGATCTTATGATTTCTTCTGCGACGTTTTTTGCGGCAGCGGACATGAAGGTATGAATGGAAAGTTGATTGTGGAAAATTGAACGTCGCAAATCAATTGACCGTTTCATCGAAAAATTCAGGCCGCCGACTCGCGGACTCTTTCCAGTCTCTCATTACATCAGCGAGTTGCTCGGCGACTTTTGGAGGCAAGCTCGATCCGCTTTTTTCATCGGCGAGAACCGGCAAAGGCTCCGAAGGATAGAGCTCTGAAAATAGTGCTAAGGCGTACAAATAAGCACCGGCAAGATCCGGATGATGATCGTCTTTTTGATAGAGTGAGATTGCCGGATATTTTTCTTGCGTCAAAAAAAACAAGTCGCCTACCGGCACCACGGGTAGTGAAAACTCACGACCTATTTTTCTATAGGCAAGACTGGTGGAGCGTTGATCCGAAATGCAACCGCGATCGGCCCAGGTCATGATCAAAACCGGCTTGGCGCCCGCCGCTTTTATAAGTGGAACGATCTTTTCAACAGCGTCGTGAAAAGCTCCTGCATCAACTAGCGGCGCGCCGCTATGCTCTTGGACGATGACATAGTCCCAATGTCTTGCCAGCGCTTTCTTTAAATTACTGCGCTTCATATGCTGTCTTAGCCAGAAATTCGGTATGGCATATGATTCGATAACGAGATTTTCCTTACCGCTCTTCCTTAGCATGCTTACAAATTTATCTACGACCCCGTGCGTGAAAGTAAAACTGTTTCCAATGAACAATATTCTCAAGGACTGCTGATCGCTGCTTTGGGCGTGCTTTTTCAGCCCCCACTGAAAATGAAAATTGAGGAGCAGACTGACTATTGGTATGCAAAGCATGAGCAGGAGAGCAGGTGAATTCATAGACTATTGTTAAACCGTCACGTCCAACAATAGTACCAGGGTTTTCCCTCTGTTTTGAGGGGATGTTTGGATGCAAGATACTATGACCGAGAAGTTTCCCGCAGACGCCTGTTTTCGTTCGTCTTCTCATGATCGCCATCCATTACTATTCAGAGATAAAAATATGCAACTAGCCGCAATTGTGATCGGTGTCCTGATTGCTTCCATGCTTGTCCTCTTCCTTCCTCATGTTGACCGACGCGCCGCGCAGCAAGCCGAAAATGGCGCAATGACTAAAACGGCTCAGACTGACTCCACGCCGGTGCTTGTGATCAACGAGCCTCTGCCGTACAGCGGTGCTTCCGGCGGATGCTGTTATCCCGTAGCACCAGATAATCCGGAACGAATCCGCGGTGAGGCGCTATATCGGGAAGGAAAATATAAGGAAGCAGCGCAGCATTTCGAGTGCGCCATAAAGCTCTCTCCCATGGACACGCGTTCGACGCTCGGTCTGGGGAAGTCGTACCTTAAGCTTCAGAGGTACGGAGCCGCGCTCACAAACTTGAGCATTCTGCGAAATGCGTGCAAGGACCATAAAGCGTCGACCGAGCAAACAGCAAAACTGACATCGTCAAGATTCTTCGGTCCACCACCTTGGCCGATTGCAGTTTCTATGAATGACTTCGACTCGCTTCCCGACCAGGCACGCGACGCCATGGACTATGAGGCGCGCCTGGCGATGGAAGAGGCTGTTTTGCAAAAAGCGGGTACTCATCCAGCGCCGGCGAAATACGCCGGCTATACAAACGATCATCACTACAAGATCCTGAGGGCATGCTTGCAGCTGGCTCGCCAGTATCACGCCGCCAACAATCTTGAAGAGCTCCGAGCCGTCTATCAGCTGGCTGAGGAAAACACCAGAGGATTGCCGGCAGGGTTGATTTTAGATCTAAGCGTGCCTGGCAATTCCGCTCAAAAATGGTCCAGGCTGGCTCGATTGGCTCTAAATGGGCGCAACGAGGAAGAGACACAATGGTATTTGCATCGCATGGCAGCTGTTTGTGAAAATTTGCCCGAGCATGATATACGCCGCGCTGCTACCTATCATAAGCTTGCACAAACGGCGGCAGATGACGAGAAAAGACACGATTACTTCAACAGGGCCCACAAATACGCTAAGGACGACAAAACCCATCCGGCATTCCTGGCGGATTGTGCCTATGATTTAGCGATGTGCTCGTATGAAGACAAAGCATACGACTCTGCCAGAGACATGATGGCGGAGGCGCTTAAATCGTACGAGGCAAGTGGGCAGGAGAATACAACGAACGCTTCGAGCGGGCTGGACCTGGCCGACTGCCATTACAACCTCGGCATCCTGCACTATCTTGGCAATAATAAGAGCCAGGCGCAAGCTGAATTCGAAACAGCAGTGCGAATATACAAATCAACAGATGGCGGCATCCCACATGCATATATGGCCGGCTTGAATCGATCGATTCTAGCGCTCGAAAAAAGCGACGCGAACGAAGCCTGGTTGAAGGAATATGCCACCGGATACAATACAGGCGAGAGCTTATTGGGCATCTATTATGCGATGAATGACGAGCCGGAAAAAGCGTTGCCCTGGCTTGCAAAAGCGATCGAAGCATACTTCCCTCAACAGGGACCCTGTCTTCAAGGAGCAACCAACGGCACAATAGGGCCGCAACAAACTGAAGACCTGGCATACAGGGATGCAGAGATCTTGCGCGATTTCTTCAAAAGAGGCGGTAGGATTAACCAGAGCGTGTCGAGCAACTTCTCTGACTATTACCTGCCTCCGTCGGCAGCACGGGAGGAGACATTGTATCCTCTCAGCAACGAGGGCGTGCCCAGCTTTTCTCGCGCAATCAGGGTATTGTACCCATGGGCTCTCCGGCGCACAGGCAGAACGGAAGAGCTTCGCGCCTTCTTGCTTTCCACGAAGTCGAGCTCAATGAAATTAGAATCAGACCAGCTTGCCACCACATACGTGCTGGCAGATGCGTCCCTGGCTAAAACGCAGCCGGCAACAGGCAAAACGATGCCGGCTTACGAGGTTCCTCCGGCAAAAACTGAAGGAATACCACCAGGATTCCAGGGAACAGGCGGCAGACGAGCGATTTACTTGTCTTTGTTAAGGCAGAAACTGCTGGAATGCTGGTTCAGCTCTCCGCATGAAGCGCCAGTGGACATTATTGTACGATTGCGAATTGCTCAGGACGGCTCCATCAAAGTCAATTCAGTGGAACCGGCCATTGGCAGCAGCGACCTGATGAATTCGATCGAGCGCCAGGCATTAGTCTGGGCATCACCAGTGCCGCCGCCGCCTCCAGACCTGAAGGACAAAGAAATTGTGGCAGTTTTCAATGCGCAGAGTTACGCCTTTCCAAGCTATGCTGCTCCGATCGGCATAATCAACAGGCCAGTCAGCAACGAGTGGTAAATTGCAATCAATGAATACTCTAGCGGTCATAGTACGGACTGATAGAGCAATGCGGCAGTAACTTGTGTAATGCAGTAATGCCGGCACGCGACACACCATTGTTGCGCGAGAGATCGAGGAAATGCAAGTTTTCCATGGCAGCCAATTTCTTCAGTCCATCATCGGTGATTTCATTCTCCGCTAATGACAAATTCTCGAGATTTGCCAGCGCCAGCGCGCTCAGGTCACTATCTGTAATACCATCACTACTAAGGACGAGCTCTTCGAGGCGGTTAAGTTTAGAAAGTTTGACTAAATTTCTCCTGTCCAGGTTTGGTAGTGCTTGCAGATCCAGGAACTCCAGATTTGGCAAGTCAGACAATTGATCGAAAGACGAGCCGGTAAGATTCGAGCATTGCGCGAGCGAGAGCCACCGCAGTTTTGGCAGTCCTGCCAGAGCAGAAATAAACTCGTCTGTTATCTCGGTATCTCTTAGAGATATTATTTCCAGATCTCGACAGTTCGAAATGCTCTTGAGGTCATTCAAGGTCAGCCCGATTGTCGCTTCCATGCGCAAGATTCTCAGCTTGTGCATTTGTCCAATGTAGGAGAAGTTCTGCTCGCTGACCCGATCGAGGCTCAGGTCCAAACCTTTTATGGCTACGGGTTTCTTGAGCAAATACTTGAAGCCGTCCTCTCGAAAGGCATCTTTTGAGGTCGCTATGTATTCAGCGTCAGGTACACGGCTCAAATGACTATCTGTCCAGAAACCATGCAACCTGATCCATTCGACGCCATCACGGTGTTCGATGCGCACATGCTGATCCGCTTCAGATGTTTCGCCATCAAAGAAAAGAGCCGACTTTTTTTGAGTCTGTTTCGACTGCTCCGCATCATCGGCAAGGAAACGAAACATGAGAAAGGCGGCACCGACCGACAGCATGAGCAAAACAGCAACAATAAGCCATCCGGATGCCTGGGCAGCCGGCGCTTTTTCTTCTGTTACGAGCAGCGGGGCGACTAAATGTTTTGCCGGTTCCGCGGTACCATGCACAGTATCATCCTTTTTATTGCCGTCCAAGTCGGTCAAGGCGATCAAGCTTTGCTCCAATTCAGCGATCGATTGGAACCGCTTTTCCGGTTCGGTTTGCAAACACATCTCGAGCACGCGTTCGAGCTCATCTGAAAATCTTTTGCCTGAGCGCTTCTGCAAGGAGGGTGCCTTCTGCTGCACGCGCGCCATTAACACCTCGACTTCCGTTGCACCGGAGAAAGGCGGTTGCCCGGTCAAGGTCTCGAACATGAGGCAACCCAAGCTGTAAATATCGGACCTGGCATCAACGGTTCGACCAAGGGCCGCTTCCGGACTGAGATATGCAGGTGTTCCGACGATTGCATCGGCGCGCGTCAACTGCTGCTCGTCGAAATCGAACTTAGCCAGTCCGAAGTCACAAAGTTTGGCGGTCCACCCGTCTGTGCCTGAATCGATTAGTATCACATTTGATGGCTTAACATCGCGGTGGATCACGCCGCGTTTGTGAGCATAGTCGAGTGCATGGCAAATCTGCAGAAAAACCGGCAAGCATGTGGCTTCAGGCAGGGGCCCCTTTTCTACAAGGGCGTCTTTGAGGCTCCGCCCCTGGCAAAATTCCATGATCAAAAATGGGCGCTTGTCATCACTTACGCCAAAATCAATCATCCTGATGATGTTTGGATGATCGAGTCGCCCGGCTGCTTTGGCCTCCTTTTGCAACCTGGCGATATTTATGCCCGATGTGTGACTGTGGAGAACTTTAGCTGCAACGGTCGTGTCCAGGATTTTATCCCAGCACTTGAGGACTCGCCCGTTAGCTCCTTCGCCAATAAGCGATAAGATTTCAAAGCGCCCGGCAATGACCGAAGAATCACTGCTGCTGCCTTGCTGGTCCTCGTCTAGTCCCTTTTGTTCTTGCACTGCCAACTCAGTTATTGCTTACCCTTTGGTTATGCCCAGATAGCCTGCAATTTGCTATCTTAGAGCGACTCTCCTGTGGGGTTGACTCAAGCATGCCATTAAAACGAGCTTCAAAAGGGAATTGGGCATACTTTCCTAGCTTTCCAACACTAAACGCCTCGAGCAGGCCGGTGCTTCTTCTTTCAACTATCTTTTTCTCTATCGTCTTCACTGTTTTCACTCCCGATCAAACACTGGCTGCCCAATCACCAAACGTGATTATCCCGATCTTCTACGTTACCGATCGTAATTCAACCGATGAAACCTTTGGTGCTGCCCGCAAATATCCCGTTGTTTGCCTGCATGAGATGTATTATGGAACGGCTCTGGTTCCGCTTCCGCATCACACCATCAGCAAAGACAACTCATCAGCACAGCAACTTGGCTGGCGAGTGGCATCCGGCGGCCAGGCGCCAAACGCGAAGTATTCAAAGAAAGAGCGCATAGAGACTGGAAAAGACGAGGAGAATAAAGCGCAATTCTTTGCCATGGTGGCAAAAGCGGTGGCAGATTCAGGCACAAATCGCCTTTGCATTTTTGTGCATGGCGCCGCAGAAACATTTGAGGATGCCGCCATCGACGCCGCTGAATTGGCATACTTCATGGAGTGCCCGACGATCGCTTACTCGTGGCCATCGATAGGAAAGCTCAAAGCCTACCACATTGATGAAGGAAACTGTGAATGGTCTCAGGAGCACTTTAATCGTTTTTGCCAAAATGTCGAAACGCTGCTGGCGGAGCACCCTGAAATGCAAGTGACGCTGGTAGCGCACAGCATGGGCAACCGTCTCGTGGCACGCGCCACTCACGCGATGAGAAGAACACGCCTGGTCTTTGGTGATGCCGCGTTGGTGTCTCCGGACATCGACGCTGGGACCTTCATGCATTATGTGATGCACTACCACAGCCGGGGAGTCAAGGTTCGCCTCTATGTGTCCGAGCGCGACAAGATGCTGTCCTTTGCTCAGATGATGTACGGCGGGTACTATCGATTGGGCGAAGATATAGGTCCGGTGCTCGAGATGCTCCCGAAAATCGAGGGTCCCAATCAAGCTCCTGGTCAGGCGCCGATGAAGCGGCGGTTTGAAAAAATCGATTTTACAGACCTGGATTCAAAAGGACTCGGACATCGCCTGCCATCAGCTCTGGTGGCAAGCATGAGCCGCACGGGTAAACCGGGAGAAGGGCTGGAGCTGGTCAGAGAACAGGTTGGCGATGGAAACAAACTGGCGGCGCTGGCTCGATGGCGCTTCAGGAAAACCAATAATCTGGAGCACACCGTATCTGGTGCCCAGTCCGAGGCAGACAAAGATGATTCAGGCGGATCTTGCCTGCGAGTCGTCAACTTGAACAGGCTGGACAAGAGCGGCAAAGCGGACCAGAAAAATCGTAACTAGTTCAACTGCACTTCCTGATCGCCGGGTACGCGCCGATATTCGAGCGGCTTGGGACCGCCATGCCTGGCTTGCAGCTGGCGAATGATTTCGTCCTGTTGATGCCGGAACGCCGGAACGCTGCCGTGCCAGCAAAAGATTACAAAGTAGAGATTCTCTTGTTGTGCGGAGCACATCCCGGCAAGGGCGCTGGTTCCGCCATCAGTCCCCGGCAAAGTTCCAGTTTTGGCGACCACGCTTCCCCGCTCCTCAGGAGCTGTGAAACGCTCATCCAGAGTGCCCGGATCGATGCCGGCCACTGGGAAGATGTCCTGATAGTCCAGGCCGTTGGCTTGCAGTTTGCCGCGCAGCGACTTCAAAATGAGCATCATGTCGCGCGGCTTCACGCGACTTTGTCCGAGCCCGCTCGCGCTCGCCAGCTTCAGCGAACCCGGTGCCAGCCCTGCTTCTTGAGAAACGATATTCTCCAGCTCGTCTACACCGCCGATGGTGCGACCAATTTGCTCCGCGACTCGGTTGAGTGAGAAGCTCAACACGCGCTTGAGCGTTTCGCGCAAGGTCTCTGACTCGAACTGCCCGATGTGCTCGGCATTCTCAGGAACGGCGCCGACGGCAGCGCCTTTGTCGATAGGCAGGCGGCATGCGACATTGCCGCTGCGAAATATTCGCGCGACACTGGCAGCCGAGTTATGAGGGTTGGGGTCGGAACGATAGGAGAACTTCGGATCGACGATCAGCTTTCCGCGAATCTCCTTAACGCCCTGCTGCTTCAGGGCGCGCGCCACCGCCTCAGCATCTTGTTTCTCGAAATCCGGATCGCAACCCTTGAGGTAAAGGTCGCCATTCAGGATTCCGGTTTCATGATCGAGCTCGCCATCCATGTAAATATCGGTGTTGAAGCGATGATTGGGACCGAACTTCGACAGCGCCCCATAAGCCGTAATTACCTTCACGACCGAGGCAGGATTGAACTCGTTGCTCGACATCTTATCCACCACGGTTTCGCCATTTTCGGTTAAAACGAGCATGCCAATTTCGTGATGGATTCTAGCGGCTACGTGCTGGTGAGCGCCGCGGTGCCTTCGCCCCAGGAGGTGCCTGCCAATGCCGGCCAGGTGATGGCGCAAGGAATGATGGTGTTTGGAGGAGGAGCCATGGTGGCGATGCCTGGCTTCGGCCGGCTGGGCAGCCGACACGGAAAAAGCCAGAAGAAGAGCAATGGCGCCCGAAAGTACAGCTTTGCGCTCCCCAATGCCTGTCCGGCGCTGCTTTGAACTACGGCTCAGTAGTAGCGTGCTTGCCATGCCATGCCTCCAGTGAAAAGACCGAGTAAGAGTGGATTTTAATCGAGCTGATCTATTTGTACCCCTAAAGCGGCAAAGTATGCGCTTCTGTTAGGCTGACTAGTAGTGCCTGAGCCGCTTTCATTAGACTTTTGCACAAGCTCATATATCGGTCGCCAAGTGAGGGAAGTCGTCCGGCAGACTCAGGTAATTTACATGGACGCACCCTGGGCGGTATCAGTTCCCGAAATTGCTTTTTTGGTCGGTTTCGAGACGTCTGATGAGATTTTGTACGTTATTTCCCGGCTTATGCGTTTTGACCAGGACTGCATTACCATCTCGCAGCCATTCGATAGAAGCTCGGCGCTCAACGCTATCCATTGGACATACAAGGAGTTCCTTCTCAAATCCAGCGGCATCTTTGCTGCGATGCAAGGCGGTTGCACACAAAAGTGACGTCACCAGCGTCTTTTGGTAGGTCAGCGAGCTCCGCCTTAAAGGGTCGCATTGAGCATGCAAACATCGCGAGCATTCAGCGTATGAGCGCTCGAACTCCTCGTGAAAATACAAGACCACCGCTTGCCGCAGCCTGCCTCTGATTTCTTCCTCCTGCGCGTCGTTGGAGGTGGCGAAGTCTCGCATGGCGTGCGCAATAGTTGATGCATCATTCTGCGAACGATCGAGAGCGTTTTTTTCGAACAGCGCTCCCACACTCTCAGTGTCTCTGTGCTCGCCATCATATATGGTGCTAACTTTCGACGAGGTCGGGGCTTCCTCGGGCTGCACGCGCAGTAAAAAGGCGATCAGAGGGACCACAATCAGCAGACCGACGAGACCGAACAGAATCGCCTGCCGTCCCGTAATTTTCATCGATGAGCGCGGGGCGTTTTTGCCCGACATATGCTTAACTTCTTGCTCGTTGAAACGGTTCGATTGTCCGCTTGAAATAGCCTCTTGCAGATTCACCAATGCTCTTTCTACATCGAAGGCATGACCTCGCCTTCCGGGATCCTTTTGCAAAAGACGAGCCAGCAGCGCAATCAACTCATCAGGGAGATGCCGCTTCTCTAATAAATGCAAAGGTGGCGGCGCTTCTTTGTGCAACATCAATGTTTCGAGTGTGTGCGCGCCGACAAAGGGCGGCTGCCCGGCGAGACAGTGAAACATGAGGCAACCAAGCGAATAGAGATCGCTATGGGTCGAAACGGCAGAACCTGTAGCCTGCTCGGGGCTGGCATAAAGAGGGCTGCCGACGAACGCGCCTGCTTGAGTCAAATAGTTCTCGTGGCCGCCTTGCGGCAATTTTGCCAACCCAAAATCGACGATCACGGCACGCGTTTCGGCGCCATCAATTTTCGCTAAAATGATGTTTCCGGGCTTTAGATCACGATGTATCACTTGCTTGCTGTGAGCGTGCGCAAGCGCTTTGGTGATTTGCGAAAATATTTCAACTAACTCGGGTAATTCGAGCTGTTTCTGACTCTGGAGCACCTGAGCCAGCGTCGGACCGTCGACATATTCCATCACCAAATACGGTGCGCCATCAGAGAAGCCGAAGTCGTAGATTCGCGCCAGATTGGCATGATTCATCTTTGCCAGAGTGCGCGCTTCCTTTTGAAACCTGAGCACGTCGCTCTGCTGTATGATTCGGGGGTGCAGAACTTTCAGCGCCACTTCGGTATTCAAAAGCGTGTTCCGAGCCTTGTACACGACGCCCATAGCGCCCGCACCAATCCTCTCAATAATTTCAAAATGTCCAAAAGCAATTGTGCCGGGCTCGAAGATTCGCGGCTCGGCTGCTGCTATTGCTGGCTCGTTTTGCACTGAATCGGAGGTCTTATCGAAAGACATGAGCAATGCACGCTGAACGGCCAATGGAGAGAGGGCCTAACAAGTCTAACATGATCCCCATCATTAGTCGACGAAAACTCGGCTGGGCATCGGAGCTCCACTGCATATGCCTGGCTCGCTTATCCTTATCAAGCCGCGCTCTGCTTGAGGTAATCACTCCCTGGCGCTGCTTGCAATTCTTGGTGCCGCCATGGCTCGCGACTCTCTTCGTTCCTCTATCTCTTGTGGTGGCAGTGGTTGCACTCTCGACTCCAGGCACATGCTAAACGACCGATGCGTAGGGTTGCCGGCGAGATCAAAATCGCTCACGGCAAAGTTAGCCACCATCAAATCGTCTTGCAACGGCAAATAGGTGGTCACGGTTTCTTCCTTGAATTCATCGATCAATCGCTGCGTTTCTTTATCGATTCGTTTGACCAACGCGAAGCACTTCACTGAAACTGTGGGCGGACCACCGGGCAGAAGAATTACCTTTTCAATCCGCTGCACTTCGGTATATGTGTCCGTGTCTATGCGCCGTTCATAAGGCTTGCCTACGTAGTGGTAGAACTTACCGTCTGCATCCTGTTTTCCGCCGATGACGCTCTGCCTGGAGATGCGAATCACATATGGTTGTGCGATCACATGCCGTCTTTGCATGAAGTTGTAAGACTGCAATATTACCTGAGAATCGGCCTGCCACGTACCTGCAAGCCATGCAGGCACGGTTATCCACTCGCTTGCTGGTTGCGAATTCGATTCTTTTCCTGTATCGGAGCTTCGGATCTGTGTATTAGACCGTGTCGAGGATCCTTCACCGCTTGCTTTAGGATCTTGTTTTCCATGAAGCAATCTCATGAGCTCCGAGCCGAGTTTGTGAAGTTCTGCAGGTTCACCATATGTGGTGGCGGCGCAGCCGGGCTGGACGGCGATCATGGCAAATGCAGCCAGCCAGAATATAGCAAGCACTGAGATTCGTTTCGGTCGCGCCTTGAACAAAGCATCAACTCCTCAATTCTTGTTGTACGCCTTAATTCACTCGTCTGCTATTGTCGGGTATCAAGCATGAATGACGCATGGGCACAAGGGATGATCCTGCCTAATTCCTTTGGACGAGGTTCGTACATCAGATCGGAGAGGGTGTCGCCTTTCGACAACACCCTCTCGGCAATATGCTTGCAGGCTTTCTAGCCTTGCTTCACATCAATCTTCTTCTGGTTGCTGATCGTCTCTTTAGACTTAGGCAGCGTCACCTTCAGAATACCGTGCTTGTACACAGCCTCTACAGCATCACGATCTATAGAGCAGGGCAAAGGCAAGACCCGGGAGAATGAACCATAGCTACGTTCCATTCTGTAATAGTTCTTGTCCTTCTCCTCTTTTTCGAAACGCTTTTCTCCCTTGATGATCACTGCATGCTCTTGCAGAGAGACCTCTATATCCTTCATTTCAACGCCCGGAAGCTCGGCTGTAATGATGACTTCTTTGTCAGTGTCTTTCATATCGACTTTCGCATCGAAATCAGTCATTGGCTCCAGCCATTGCGGTCTGTGAAAACCAATGCCATGCCGGAATTCGTCAAAGAGGCGATTCATCTCTTCCTGTAAGTTATAGAAAGGAGCTCTCTTTGCCAGCTTCCCGCCGTTTTCCTTCGTGTCTTGTTTGACAGGTACAATAGTCGTCATAAATTTCTCCTCTCACTTCTCTCTTAAATTTGCTTGTTCGCCTTTTCCTACTGCACTCTGCGAACCTGCCAAAATTTTCGTGCATAACCCTGCCGGGGCCATCTGCAAAAAGAATGATTCACTCACATCCGACCGGATGATCTAGAATTGATTCATTCTTTCTGCCGATGAATTGTTGAGTGATGTGATGTAAAAGGATAAAAGGGGCAATGATTGCTCTTGGTGGTAGCAGCATGGAGTGATCACCTATGAAAATTCTGTTTGCGATTGACGGGTCTATCTGCTCCAGGCAAGCAATAGAATATGCAACCAAGATGAGGTGTGCGTTTGCCAGTGAATTGAAGGTGGTGACAGCACTGGGAGACCTCAGTTCGCTTGCCGCCATTCCCGGCGCCAAAGAAAGGCAGAGGTTGGCTGCAAAGCAGCTTGTTGATTCAACTGTAGAGCAGCTTCAAAAGACTCATGAATCCGTTAATGTCACAGGTGAGGTATTTGACGGATTCATTGTGGAAAGCATTCTCGATTGC
Source organism: Pseudomonadota bacterium (assembly GCA_021324135.1). Lineage (GTDB taxonomy): Bacteria > Cyanobacteriota > Vampirovibrionia > Obscuribacterales > Obscuribacteraceae > JAJPJO01. Next base: position 23,454 of record JAJPJO010000425.1, on the reverse strand, counting down.
GCCAATGACTGGCCCGCCGATCTCATTATGGTTGGATCCCACGGACGCAGAGGTATGACGGAGTTCGTGTTGGGAAGCGTCTCCAGAGATGTTCTGTCGCTGGCGAAATGCGCTGTTCGAATTGTCCGACCGGACCGTCCCGATCGTCGCGGCGAAGGCTTGAATGTGCTCATTGCAATGGACGAGTCCGAGCATTCCAGGAATATGGTCGAGCATGCCTTGAGAGTTCCCTGGCCCGAGGAAACCAGATTCCGTTGCCTGCATGTTATGCCTTCGCTTGACGAGAACATATTGTTCGATCCGGATGTAGAATTCGCCTCTACTATCGATCGGCATCTGGATGAAAAGTTAGAGTCGCATCAAATATGGCTTCGCCAATCAGCGCAGAGAATCAACGATCGATTCGGATCAGAAGTTGCTAACATCCTCGTGATTCAGGGTGAGCCACGGGCGAAGATTCTCGAGGCGGCAAAAGAATGGCCGGCGGACGTGATAATGCTCGGCTCTCATGGGCGCCAGGGAATCGAGAAATTCGTCCTTGGAAGCGTTTCGGAGGCTGTCGCCATGCACGCCCAGTGCTCGGTTGAAGTCACTCGCGTTCCGGCGTTTCGCAGAAATAAAATTCCAGCTGAGCAGCGTGTTTAGAAGAATAATGCTCAAGCACGAATAATCGTCAGACATGCTTATGAACTACTAGCCTCGACTATTCGAGTTGGACTTATATGACCAATTTTTGCTCAAGAAATGCCGTATGTGTCCTTTTTTGGGGCGAAATGCGCCATGTTGCAAAGAGAAAAAGTGTCACATATGACCACTTTCATCGCAAAAAGAGTCGTTCGTGTCTCGGCTGTAGAGATATCGGCTAGGTCTGCGCACGATTCTCGCTCAGCTAAGTCATCCCTTGGATGCATGCAAACAGCGCTGGAGAAAGCGACAATAGTATAAAGCCAGAGGCGAATGATCTAGTGATCGGCAGGCGTAGATCGTTTTCTGAAAGAGTGCTGGAAAACGCCCAATAGGCATCACGCAGGAGAATCAGTCATGGCATGTTTTGAAAAACCGGAATTAGAATCACTGATGAATGAGTGGGAATCGCTTATGCGTCAGGGTAATGAATACTGCATGCATCGTGATTGGCAAAGCGCCGAGAGCAAATATAATCATGCGCTCTTCGCCGCTGAGACGATGGACGAAATATATCGCGAACTTCGTCAGACCAATCCGACTCTACCAGCGACTCTCAGTACGCTGGCACACCTCTATAGAGAATGGGGGAAATACTCGGAAGCGCGGCAATTGTACGAGCGTGAGCTTGCATACTGGCAAAAGGTCTTTGAACATGGTCCGCATCCATTCGTTGCCTCTGTGTTGGAGAAAATCGGAGAATTCTTCGTCGTTCATGGCAAATTCGAAGAAGCCGAGGACTATTACAACCAGGCAATCAAGATAAGAGAACATCTCAATGGTGATGGTGAGGGCAACCTGGAGTTAGCTCACTGCCTGGATCAACTGGCCGGCGTCAAATTGTCTCAGGGAAATTTCGCGGCAGCTGAGGTCTCATACAAGGGAGCGCTGAAGATAAGGAACCGGATTCTTGGTGTGAATGATCTGGCTGTAGCTGCTACTCTTCATAGACTGGCGGCTATTCATCGGTGGCAAGGGGATATAGCTGACGCAAAGGCGATTGATGAACAGGCGAAAGCGATCTGGAGCAAGCACACGAAAGCACCCGCGGTTATTCATGGTAAACCCTAAACTATGTAAGCCCTAAAAGTACGCGGCGACTAATCATGTTGTTCGCAGAAAACATTATCACTCTTTCTAAATCATCCTTAGGGCCAATATTGGTCGATGACAAAGGTTGAAATAATTGAATTGTTAGGCGGGTCCGGAGGTGCAAACATGATGCTCGAAGGCACACTGACGATTAGTTTGAAGCCCCCGTACCTCTGCTTTCACAACAGCAAAGGGGCAGATTATAAGCGCAACTGCACCAGCGAAGAAGTGCGCGAGGCGCTTACAAAAATGGGAAATGCAAACTGGCCGCTGCAGGAATGCATCGTGCGGATACCAGGTCAATTTCAAGTAGCCGAGCTCGCCAATTTGCTGGATGGTAGTTTTCCGAACGACGAGATCTGCCGAAGAGGTTCAGCCGACTGAACGCTCGTATACAAGCGAGGAGAAGGCGTACAATCCGTTCTGTTTATTCATCCACGCAACCTGCGCGGATCAGATTAGCCTCAACAGCTTGTCTTTGTATTTGGGAATCCCATGCTGGTGATTGGCTTGCTGCTCGCCATTCGCGATGCATCACTGGCAGCCAGTGTCGACTTCAGGGACTGATATTCAGTCTTCGTACCGCAACCAACCGTGTCAGAACCGGCGGAAGAGCCGGCTTGCGTACAGCTTCGGTCGGAGCCGTCTGTTAAGGTATCGCTACCAAGACTCATATGTAATCCTTTTGCGGGTTAGTTTGCGGGTTAGTAAATTGAAGGAGGTAGCCCAATATTAAAAGTCAAATGTTACCTTTTGGTACCCCATTCAACCGCCGAGCTGTTCAACCGATATCGGCTGGAAATCGGTTGAACAGCTAAGCTAAGACCCGGCTCGCGAGATTACTTTGCGGTCTTTTCTCGGTCTGTCTTCAACGCCTTAAGGACAGAAAGCAAGTTTTCGTTTTGGGGATACTCGCTCTTGCCATAATGGAAATTGACGAATTGCCATTGACCGTTTTTATATGCAAGCTCCGGAACGACTTCGGGCTTGGGACTCTTCTTTCCTTCTCGAATGCCGTAGACATCGACCAAGTATTTATCACCCTTGGGAACGATTGTGCCGACCACGTACTTGTCGCTCGGATCCTGACTGTTGGTGAAAGGATCGAAATCGAGTCCGACGACCTCGTCGGGTGTTTTGGCAGCTACCGCCCGGTCTTCTTCCAGGCGCTTGTATAGCTCGGCCGAGAAAGCTGACTTTTTCTTTTTGAGCGCTATGTCCGAGTTGCAGCTCACTGCCTTGGACAGGTACCAGGTATAAAAACTTTGGACGAACTGGTGGCATGATTTTTTCAGATCGGTTGCTGAGCTTGGCGCGGGGCTCGCGGGCGTCGTCTCTTTCGACTGAGCATATCCAGGCTGAGCAATTGCCAGGATCGAGATTGCAAGCAACAGCGTCCGAGTTGTTTTGTTTTGAAGTTTCATGGTTAGCACCTCATGGAGGGAGGATTGAGTGATACCGAATGTGGTTCCGACTTAAAATGCGATCATCAGACAGTCAAATCGGCCACGACCTCGAAAGATACCGGATTTTCGGAAATGACCGGCACGGGCAGATCGTTCAGCCTGATCTCGATGCCTTTGAGCTCTATTTTGTCTTCATCTGGTTGCGACGACATAGTCCATGTCCGCTTACCGCCTGGAGACAATTCGCACACGACCTTGATGGTTCGCTTGTGGGTTGCCTTTCGATCGGTGAAGTAGCCAAGAATGATGTACTCGACCGCTTCGACATACTCCTTCAGCACGCCCGGCGATATTGATTTCACCACTGATGATGCTTCGGTGAGCAAGCTCGCTTCCGTTATTTTTGCCGTGCTCTCGGCATTTTCCACTCTGGGAAGATGGGTCAGCGTTTCCACAGAAGGCACAAGACCGGCCTCCGGCTCGTACCAGCTCACCTGAATCTTGCCGCCTTGCTGGGTCATAAGAGAGGCTTCGACACCAGTCATCAATCCGTTTCTCAGCTTGATCCAATCGGGGGTTTTCAAACTGAGCAGGAAAGAATCTTCAATCACTTGCGCGTTGCTGTCGTCTTGCTCAGGAAAGATCAGCACGGAGCACCCGCAAATACGTGAGCCGTCGCTTCCGGGCGGGGTCATCGCCGACGGTCCGTTTTCCATCGTCGGTTGCCATACGAGCAAAGCGTTGGCATCGGGATCGAATTCGGTTGATATCGTCAGTGGTGCCTCTTCCGGAATCTGCTTGAGCAACTCTCGCAACCCATCTTCGATGCCGTGCGGACAGCGTATAGACAGAAGCCCGCCTGCGAGTTGAACACGTACACCCGGAATTGCGAAGCAGGGAACCTTGGCTAGAACACTCGCATCCATGACATTTTTCACAGTGGTATCGATAACGGACTTTCTGCCGCGATCTACCCACGGTGGACATGGGAAATGGCTGAAGTTGAAGCCGAGCAATGCCATCACCCGTGTCAAACCAAATCGACGGGCAACGTCCAACTCTTCGGCTGTAAGCAGGACGCAGCTGAGAACGGCGTTCGGGTCCTCGAGCCCGCCTATGCCTATCGGTCGCAGATAAGCCATGGCGCGAAACTTTGGATCGATGAAACCCGTGTCACCAAATTCGGTGACATCGCCCGGCATCACGAAATTGCTTTTTTCGGCATACTCTCTAACGGTATAGAAGAGCCCAAGCGGATCCATGGGATAATCATGCTCCGTTTCACCACTCTCCTTTTTGACGAGAATGGCGAGCTCTTTTTGTCCGAACTTGATCAAGCCTTCGCTGACATACGACCAGCAGGACATCGGCGCTTCGCCCAATTTCATCTCGTGCAAATCGATGATGGCGAAGAGCTGATCGGGGACGATCTCAAATCGGACGGGCGGCGGTGGTTGCTGCCCGCCGAATTGAACAACGTTGGATCCTGGCGCGTCTTGCTCAGACATCGTTCTGTGTAGGACGCTAAACTACAGCTGCCAGAGCTGTCGGTCTGCCGCTGGACTGACCGTTGGCATAGCGGATGCCGAGGGCATCTTGCGCGATGATCATGCGCTGGATTTCGCGAGTGCCCTCGTAGATGTTCAGCACTTTAGCATCGCGGAAGTAGCGCTCGACAGGATACTCGTCGGAGTAGCCGTAACCGCCGAAGATTTGAACGGCATTATGCCCGGCGCGATTTGCAGCTTCACCGCAGAACAATTTGGCAATTGAAGTTTCCAGTGTGTTTCTCACGCCTTTGTTCTTCAAGTGTCCAGCTCTCAGATAAAGCAAACGTCCTGCTTCGCAGTCCGCCACCATATCCGCTATCATCGCTTGCACCTGCTGGTGCTCGCCGATCGGTTTGCCGAATGTGCGGCGCTCCATGGCATATTGCGTGCAAGCATCGATGCAGCCTTGCACCAATCCGATGGCGCCGGCGGCAACGGAATAACGACCATTGTCGAGTGCGGACATCGCCACTTTGAAGCCTTCGCCCACCTTACCGAGTATGTTCTCTTCAGGAACGCGCACTTCATCAAGGAAAAGGCTTGAGGTATCGGAAGCTCTCAAGCCGAGTTTGCCTTTGATCGGTGCTGCGGAAAAGCCTTTTGATTTCGTATCGACGATGAAGCAAGTGATGCCGTGATGTCCTTTCTTGGGATCGACCGTAGCGAAAACGAGCGCGTGCGTAGCGATTGAGCCGCAGGAGATCCAGACTTTCTGACCGGAGAGCAAATAATCTTTGCCGTCTTTGACTGCGCGTGTCTGCTGGTTGGCGGCGTCGCTTCCCGCTTCCGGCTCGGTCAAGCCGTAGCAGCCGATGAACTCGCCACTGCACAGCTTGGGAAGGTAATGTTGTTTCTGCTCCTCGGTGCCCCATCTCAAAATAGTGAGAGCAACAAGCGATGTTTGAACCGAGAAAAGAGTGCGGGTCGATGAGCAAACCCGGTTTACTTCCTCAGTCATCAAACCATAGGCGACATAGTCCTGACCCAGTCCGCCGTACTTCTCCGGAATCGGACAGCCGAGGAAACCTTCTGCGAAAATCTTCTTGGCGATATCCCAGTCAAATTTGCATTCACGATCGTTCATTTGAGCCTTCGGTGCGATTTCTCGCTCGGCGAAGTCTCTCATGTGCTTGCGAATTGCCTTCTGCTCCGGAGTGAATTCAAAATCCATCTTATTGTCCTCTAAGTTACTTTCCTACTAACTCACGTGCCTCAGGGCACCGAGAGCGGGTCCTCAAGCGAGGCGCCTGAGGACCCATTCTCTTGCATTACTGTCCTTCGTACTTGTCGATCTGAGCCTTTTGCAAATGCCCGGAGTAATCGACATAGACTGTCTTCCATTCAGTGAACTGCTCGATGGCGGTGGTTCCTGCTTCGCGATGACCGTTGCCTGTCTGCTTCACACCACCGAACGGCAGCTGAATTTCAGCACCGATTGTGGGGGCGTTGATATAAACGATGCCCGACTCGAGGTCTTCGATAGCCTTGAAAGCTCGGTTGACATCGCGCGTGTACATGGACAACGACAAACCATATTGAGTGCCGTTGGCGACTTCGATTGCTTCCTCGAAGTTTTTCACCGGAATAAGCGCCGTGACCGGTCCGAAAATTTCTTCTTGAGCGATGCGCATGTTGGCTTTCACATCACCAAATACGGTGGGCTCATGGAAGCAACCCTTAGCCAGCGCGCCGTCGGTGAGAATCCGTCCGCCGAAGAGAAGCTTGGCGCCTTCGTTTTTGCCAATCTCGACATATTCGTTGATGCTCTTCAGCTGATCTTTATTCACGACCGGTCCGACATCATTTTGCGGATCGAGTCCATCGCCGATTCTCAGCTTCTTCGCGCGCTCGACGAAACGCTCGGCGAATTCCTTGTAGACCTTCTCGTGAATAATGACGCGGCTTGTGGCTGTGCAGCGCTGGCCGGCTGTTCCGAAGGCGCCCCAGAGAGCACCGTCCACAGCGAGGTCAAGATCGGCGTCTTCCATGACGCAAATGGCGTTTTTGCCGCCAAGCTCGCAGGTGATTCGCTTCATCAATTCACCGCAGCGACCGGCAATCTTTCTTCCCGTTTCCGACGAACCGGTGACGGAAATGCAGCCTACACGCGGATCTTCGATGAGCGGCGTGCCCACTTCGCGACCCGAACCGGTAATGAAGTTCACCACTCCTGGTGGCAGTCCGGCTTCAGCCAAAATTTCGACGAACTGGAGAGCGACATAAGGCGTCTCGCTTGCCGGCTTGAAAACGACCGTGTTGCCGGCAACCAGGGCAGGTAAAATCTTCCAGCTGGGAATGGCGACTGGGAAGTTCCAGGGCGTAATCACGCCAATAACGCCAATCGGAGCACGCACTGCCATGGCAAACTTGTTTCTCAATTCGGAGGGAACGGTCATGCCGAGCAGGCGACGGCCTTCACCGGCTGCGTACTTAGCCATGTCGATTGCTTCTTGCACATCGCCGCGAGCTTCCTTAATCACTTTGCCCATCTCGCGAACCATGTTGCGAGCCAGCTCCTCTTTGCGATCCTCCAGGAGCGCAGCCGCTTTCAAAATCAGCTCAGCGCGCTCGGGAGCGGGAGTGCGTTTCCACTCCTGGAAAGCCTTATGAGCGGCATCAACGGCTTTCTTCGTGTCATTGGCGTTGGAGAGCGGAAATTGACCGATCACCTCATCCTGATTGGCGGGGTTGAGCGATGCAAAAGTCCTGCCAGTCTCTGATTTCACCCATTTGCCATCGATGAAATTATTGAATACCTGGGTCTTCGCCTTTTCCATAGTGTTTGTCATTTCCTTACCTCAATGCTTTGAGAAACGTACTGAAAACGCTCCATCCAATTTCTACTTTTGAGAAATAGCTCGCTCTAGAATTGCCAGCCCTTGCTCCATCTCTGCCTCTGATAGATTCAGCGGCGGTATCAAGCGAATAACTTGACCTTTGTATCCGCATGTGAGCACCAGAAGCTTGTTTTCGAAACAGACTCTGGAGACTTTGTCAGCCCACTCCTTGCTGGGCTTGCCGTGCTCGTCGTTGAATTCGATGCCGATCATCATGCCGCGACCGCGCACATCGCCGACATGCTTTTTGCCGGCGGACATCTTCTTGATACGCTCGATCATCTCGCCGCCGAGCTTGGCTGAACGTTCGACGAGCTTTTCTTCCTGGATAACCTTAATGCTGGCCAATGCCGCTGCGCAGGAAACCGGGTTGCCACCGAATGTGGTGCCATGCCTGCCTGCTTCCCATTTGCTGGTGAGCTCGCGACGTGAGATGAACGCCGAAAGCGGCATGCCTGCAGCGATCCCCTTCGCCATTGTCATGATATCCGGCTCGACACCTTCATGCTCGATGGCGAACATTTTGCCGGTGCGACCGAATCCGGTTTGCACTTCATCGGCGATAAGCATGATGCCATGCTCGTCCGCCACCTTACGCAGGCGTTTGAAGAATCCGGAGGGAGGAACGACATAACCGCCTTCGCCAAGGATAGGCTCAATCAGGAAGGAGGCGACTTGCTTCGGATTGATGATTTGAGCAAACAACATGTCCAATTGCTCGAACACATCATCAACCACCTTCTGCGGATCATTCGGGAAGTGCGAGCGATAGACGTATGGGAAAGCCGTTGTATAAATCGAGGGCATCAGCGGCTCATACATGTCTCTGTAAGCCAACTTCGATGTAGTGAGAGCCATGCACATGTGGGTCCGTCCATGGAAGCCACCGCGGAAGGTGATTATTCCAGGTCTGCCTGTGACGTAGCGCGCCAGTTTCAAGGCACCTTCCACACACTCGGCGCCGCTGTTGGCTAGGAAAACCGAATTCAAGCTGGGCGGAGTAATTTCGACCAGGCGCTCGCAGAGCTCGATGTAATTTACGTGGTGCGCACAAACGGATGTGTGAATCAGTTTCTCCGCCTGAGCCTTGATCGCCTGCACGACCTTGGGATGGCAATGACCGATGTTGTTCACCGCGATTCCTGTCGTGAAGTCCAAATACCTATCACCGTTCACATCAATGAGGTAAGCGCCTTCACCTCGCTCAGCCACAATTGGTGCTGCTCTTGAAAGAACTGGATTGACGAACTCACGATCGCGTTCCAACATCGTCTTGTTCTTGTCGTGCGACCCTGATTTCTTGTCGACCGTTTCTTTGTCCTGGTCTTTTGTTGGATTAACAGTCATCACCAGCTTGTCTCCTCTTAAGTCATTACATACGGTGGCGCTTCCCGACGGTTGTTTCGCTGAATGTTCGCCGGTTGCTTTCGCATCGCCTTGACATTGCTGTGCAAGGATTCGACGGTGGACATGGTCCGTCGATACATGCAAAAACGCCTGACAACCGCAGAGGTAGCCGAGCCCGAGTCCGCTCAGATGACATGATGATATCAACTATTTATACGTTAGGCTCCCGTCTTTAGCTTCTTCTCCACTTTCAGGGCATTCCTTTCGAGCCTGCCGGCCGGACTTGAAAAAGTTGTAATGGGCGGTTTGAGATATTGGGTCAAACGACTCGATCTTTGGCGAGGCCAAAATTCCCTATTTTTGGCCTCGTTGCCGAGTCCAAGTACCCGAAAATTGCACCATAAGAGTGTCTATGGCCTCGTGTATGAGTCCAAAAATGACGTTTTTTGGCCTCGTCAAAAAAATCTTGATCCGCCCAGATACTTCACGCGGCAGCGCAGATACTTCAGGCGGGAGCACCGATACTTCATGCGGTGGCGCAGCCAAACTGTAAATTCGGTAAGGCTCTTCAGAACTTATGCATCCTGATGATGCAAGCGACGTCGAGGGGTCGTTTAGACAGGTCGCTGTCGAAGTTTCCGGACGTTCTGAGCCAGAGAAACTGCCTGCCGTCGGCGGACAAGCGCCAGACATAGGACGAAAAACGTAATGGCGTCGGGAACGACGGCGGCGTGTTTTCATCCTTGTAATCGGGTTTGCCGAAGACCTGGAGCAAACGACCTATCTCAAGCGGCGTCGAAGAGCTGAGTGTCTTCATCACTGTCTCCGGGCTGTTCTTCACCGAATCGGAAGATGGTGCCGGACCAGGATAGAGATCACATTTGCATGGAGATTGGCTCTGGTAGAGCCCTGTCACCCGTCCAGCCTCATCCGTCTGAATCTCAAGTCGCAAATTGTCTTTGCCTGTAATTTGATAGAGGTCAGTGAAGCGTCCAGCAACGTTGCCGATGTACTCGTATGTGATGTCTGGGGTTCCCATGCATGACAGAATTTTTTCGCGCGTCAGGCTCTCCGGTTTGTGCTCCTTGCAAAACTGCTCCATGAGCGCCTGTCGCGACCAGTCTTTTCCCTGGCGGGCTTTCAACCAGAGGTCCTTAAAGTGCAGATCAGCGCTTCGATCGGCTCTCGGCTTGGCTGTTTGCTTGGCTGTCTGCTTGGCTGTGGGCGCGGCTGTTTGCTTGGCTGTTTGCGTGGATTTCGTCGTTACCGGCTGAGCCGGACCCACTCTGACTGGCGTCTGAGCACTCGATTGCAGGCAGCTGCCAATGAAAAACGTCAATGCCAAACTCGGTACAACAAATGCTCGTGCGAGAGGCATTGAATCAGCGCCTGGAATTGTTTGTGGATGTCCTGGAGTTTGTCCTGGAGTTGTTGAACGTTTTTGAGTTGTTGGTGGACGTTCTTGAGTTCTTGGTGGACGTTCTGTTGTTGCTGGTGGACGTTTTGGAATTGTTGGTGGAGGTTCTCGAGTTGCCGTTCGAGGAGGTCGTGCGGGCCCAGCCTCTTGCGCTTTGCCTGGCGGCGTGCCTTCGCGGCGAGGCGCCTTTGCGGCGAGCATCCTTCTTCTTCTCATCGGTCTTAAAAACAATTGGAAAGACCTCATCCAAATGCGCTACAGGAATTAGTTCAAGCTTCTCCAGCACATACTCGGGGATATCCTGTAAATCCTTTTCATTGCCGCGAGGGAACAAGACCGTTTTAATTCCAGCTCGCAGCGCCGCCAGCACTTTTTCCTTCAACCCGCCGATGGCGAGGACGCGCCCGCGCAGAGTGATTTCGCCGGTCATCGCGATGTTGCCCACAACCGGACGTTTCGACACAGCCGAGATGAGCGCCGTGCAGAGCGCGACACCGGCTGAGGGTCCATCTTTCGGAATGGCACCCTCGGGCAAGTGGATGTGCAAATCGCGCGAGTCGAGGAAGCCAGGATCGATGCCGAGCATTTCGGCGTGTGAGCGAATGTAGCTCAAGGACGCTTGTGCCGATTCCTTCATGATATCGCCGAGTTGTCCGGTCAATTGGAAGTTACCTTTGCCGGGCATGGTGTTGACTTCGACAGTGAGCGTCTCGCCGCCGGTTTCAGTCCAGGCCAACCCTGTAACCAGCCCGACCTGGGCGCCTTTGACTTCATTCTCACGCAATACTTTAGCCGGACCAAGATAATCATGCACCATCTGCGGTGTCAACTTCACCGTGGTCGACTTGCCGGTAACCACTTTCGTAGCCACTTTCCGGCAGATCGTGGCAACGGCGCGCTCCAGGTTGCGTACACCGGCTTCACGCGTATATTCCTGAATAATTCGGCGAATGGCTGGGGCTTGAAATTTGAGATGCTTCTGCGACAATCCGTGCCTTTTCAAAGTCTTGGGAATGATATGCAATTCGGCGATCGCGACTTTCTCCTCCTCGGTGTATCCGGAGAGATTGATCACCTCGAGCCTATCAAGCAAGGGCCGAGGCACGTAGTCCAGGGCGTTGGCCGTGCCGATAAACACGACTTCCTGCAAGCTAAACGGCGCATCAAGATAGTGATCGGTGAAATTCTCATTTTGATCCGGATCGAGCACCTCGAGCATGGCCGCTGTCGGATCGCCCATATAACTGCGCGTCATCTTCTCGATCTCATCGAGCAGCACAACCGGGTTGCGAGTCCCCGCCTGCTTGATCGCCTGGATGATGCGACCAGGCATGGCGCCGATGTATGTTCGCCTGTGTCCGCGAATCTCAGCCTCATCATTGACGCCACCAAGGCTGATGCGGGCAAACTTGCGGTTCATCGCGCGGGCGATCGAGCGGGCAAGGCTTGTTTTGCCGACTCCAGGCGGTCCCACCAGGCAGAGAATGGTGCCCTGCGGTTCCTTCGATAACTTGCGAACAGCGAGGTACTCTAAAATTCTCTCTTTGACCTTGCCCAACCCATAATGATCTTCATCGAGAATATCCTCGGCGCGCTCGATGTCGATGATCTCTTTCGAACGTTTCGACCAGGGCAATGCCACCATCGTGTCGAGGTAGGTGCGGATCACCGCAGCCTCAGCACTTTGCGGCATCATTTTCTCGAGGCGCGTCAACTCTTTATTGACTTTCTCGAGAGCGACGCCCTTCATTCTGCACTTCTTGATCTTCAGCCTGTACTCGGCAATCTCGCCAAGCGCCTCGCCTTCGGCGTTCAGCTCCTCTTGAATGATGCGCATTTTTTCGCGCAGATAATATTCGCGCTGCGTTTTCTCCAGATTGAAACGCACTTTATCGTGGATTTGCTGCTCGAGATCGGCGAGCTCTAGCTCGCGCGAGAGCAGATGCCCGATGTATTCGAGTCGTGCGGTGGCATCGGCGATCTCCAGGCAATGCTGCTTCTCGGCAATTTCCAGACCAAGATATGTGGCGATGATGTCGGCGAGCCGCCCGGGCTGCCCGATTCCAGACACAGCCAGCAAGCTCTCCGGATTGATTTTCTTGGTTGTTTTAACGAACTGCTCGAACTTCTCAACTGAGACTCGAATCAGAGTCTTTGTAAGAACGTCATCATTACTGGTTTCAGCATGCTCAAGCACATGCACCGTCAACATGGTCGGCTCTTCAACAATCTGCTCAATCCGCACTCTGACTGAGCCTTCGACGAGCACCTTGACAGTGCCGTCAGGCAGTTTCAGCATCTGCATGACTTCGGCGAGCGTTCCGATCTGGTAAATATCGTCCTTTCCGGGATCCTCGCACTCGGAGTCTTTTTGAGCGACGAGAACAATCAATCGGTCGTCGCGCATCAGCGCTTGCTCTAAGGCGGCAATCGACTTGGGCCGATGGACGAAGAGCGGCGTCACCATTTGCGGAAAGACAACTACATCCCTGAGGGGGATGAGAGGAAAAATGGTTGAGGTCAAGTCCGCCACTTTCAAATCGGCTTCAACAGTTATGGGTTAGTCGAACGAACTGGAGTCAGGAGAATCAATGCCTGAACACTGATTCCTGTCCCCTTATCGCGCATGAGGCGCGAAGGAAGGACTTGAAGCCGATGTCAGGAAGCCTTCTCCTTCTCCCCTTTCATCTTGGCTTTGCGAATATCCAGTAGTTCCGCCGTCGAGCGTTTGTCTACCAGATCCTTGGTGATGTGGCAGTTCTTGATATCGTCTCGCGAGGGAACCTCGTACATAATATCAAGCATTATCTCCTCAACGATAGCTCGCAACGCTCTCGCGCCGGTTTTGCGCTTGAGAGCTTCCTCTGCAATGGCGGAGATGGCGTCGTCATCAAACTTCAGATCGACATGATCCCACTTGAGCAGTTGCTGATATTGCTTGAGCAATGCATTCTTCGGCTCGACAAGTATGCGCGTGAGCGCCTCGACATCGAGAGCCTCGAGCACTGCCACGACTGGAATACGTCCTACGAATTCGGGGATGAGACCGAACTTGATCAGGTCATCAGGCGACGTTTCCTGCAGAATCTTGCTGATCTTCTGGTCGCGTTCCCACTGAGTGAGCGGACGCTCGGCACCAAATCCGATACTGCGATTGGACGAGATGCGTGCTTCGACAATCTTGTCCAGTCCGACGAATGCGCCACCGCAGATAAAGAGAATATTGGATGTGTTTATCTGAATAAACTCCTGGTGCGGATGTTTACGACCACCCTGGGGTGGAACGTTGGCAACCGTTCCCTCAATCATCTTGAGGAGCGCTTGCTGGACACCTTCGCCGCTGACATCACGGGTGATACTAGTGTTTTCCGATTTGCGGGAAATCTTATCAATCTCATCGATATATATAATGCCGCGCTCGGCTTTCTTGATGTCGTAATCGGCTGCTTGATAAAGGCGCAGGAGAATGTTCTCCACGTCCTCGCCCACGTAGCCGGCTTCAGTAAGCGTGGTCGCATCGGCGACGGCGAAAGGCACATCCAGCAGCTTCGCCAGAGTCTGGGCCATCAATGTCTTTCCGCAACCTGTCGGACCGATAAGGAGGATATTGGCTTTCTGAATCTCGATGCCGTCGCCTTTGCCTTCCTTCAGCTCATCGTTATGGGTGATGCGCTTGTAGTGGTTGTAGACAGCCACACTGAGAATCTTCTTCGCGACATTCTGCCCGACGATGTGCTCATCGAGCGTTTTCTTGATATCGGACGGCTTGGGAATGTCCGTCAGAACCAGGGCGCTGCCTTCCTGCGCAGCGCTGCCAGGAACAGGACCACCCTCGAAAAGCTCTTCATCCAGAATCTCATTGCACAAGTCGACGCATTCATCGCAAATGTACACCCCAGGTCCGGCAATCAGTTTTTTGACTTGGTCCTGGCTTTTACCGCAAAAGGAACACTTCAGTCGGTTATCGTGAGTTTTTCCAGCCATGTGGTTTCCCTGTCTAGAGCATGTAATGCAAATCGGGCATCGAGTTAAAAAATACCAACGTTACTATCCTAACCTAATGCTCCCATATAAGCACGCACTTATTTGTCTTAAACGGCAGAAAGATTAGGAGTATCCTCCAGTTTCTGGATAACCATGTCGACCAGACCATACTCCTTGGCTTCTTCCGCTGTCATTATGTTATCTCGGTCTGTATCTTTTTCAATAGTCTTGACAGATTGACCAGTATGCTGAGCGAGGAGTTCGTTGAGCTGGCGTTTGATGCGCAGAATCTCACGGGCCTGGATTTCTATGTCGGTCGCCTGACCTTGAGCGCCGCCCAGGGGTTGGTGAATAAGAATTCTCGAATGAGGAAGCGCCATACGCTTGCCCTTTGTCCCAGCGGCTAAGAGGAACGCGCCCATGCTGGCGGCTTGACCCAGGCAGATCGTCACGACATCGGAACGAATATGCTGGATAGTGTCATATATAGCAAGTCCAGCGGTAACGGAGCCGCCCGGGGAGTTGATGTATAGACGGATGTCCTTTTCCGGATCTTCGCCTTCCAGCAACAGGAGCTGAGCAACAATCATGTTGGCGACCAGGTCGTCGATCGGGAAGCCCAGGAAAACGATGCGCTCCCGCAGCAGGCGGGAGAAAATGTCCATGGCCCGTTCGCTTCGCGAGGTTGTCTCGATAACTGTCGGGATTACGGACCAGGGACTGGCGATTGGACTGATGCTGGTCACGTCCGGTATGAAGCCGAATGAGTTGTTGAAGTGTCCGCCTTGTTCTTTTTTAGCCATTTACCACTTACCCCGGTTCAACTATTGAGTTATCGTCTTTATTATCGCGCAAAATCAGCGCTGTGTGCCAATCTTGAGGACTTACTCATCCTCTTTGCTAGCTTTCTTGCTTGAGCCTTCGCTTGACTTGCCAGATTTGGCCAGAGCTTGGGCCGGCTCACCCTTTTCCTCGCCCTTTTGCGGCTCAGAGGCAGGCGCTTCTTTGCTTTTGCCTTTCTTTGCCGATGGCGCGGGCTTTTCCTCTTGCTCATGGTCACAGGCAGGGCCGTGAACATGCTCGGCGGCCTCGGTGTCGGGAACGTAATTAATCTCGGCAGCCTCGACGAGGAAGTCGACAACTTTGCCGGTCAAAACCTCTTCCGTGATCTGGCGCATAAGATACTCATCGCGAGCCAACTCCAGATACTTCTCGGGCGGAATGTTGTGCTGCATGGCGATCTGCGCCAGGTAGGGACCGACCTCTTCATCGGTTACGCCCATGCCCTCGGCGCGAACAACGGCGCCCAGGACCAAACTGTGCAAAACGCGCTGGCGGGCTTCTTCTTTCTTGCTTGATTCAAGCTGTCCGTAGTTTTCAGTTTGCTTGTACTCTTCGAAACTCTGCCCCATGCGCTCGATCTCGTTTCTCAAATGCTGCATGAGAAGCTGGTGTTCGCGCTCGATCATCGAGTCGGGGATATCTACCTCCGACTGCGCTACCACGGCATCGACGACGTGCTTCTGGGCGCGCTGCTGATTGTGCGCTTCCACTTCCTCGTCAAGACGCTCTTGAATAGCCTCTTTCAGCTTATCAAGCGACTCTTGCTCGTAGGATTTAGCCAGCTCATCATTGATCTCCGGCACTACACGTTGTCTGAGCTCTTTGAGATCAACTTTGAACACAGCCGGCTTTCCGGCGAGGTTCTTGTTTCGATACTCTTCCGGGAAGTTGACGTTGACGTCGAATTTCTCGCCCGGCTTCTTGCCGACGAGCTGTTCGGTGAAACCAGGCAGGAACTGTCCTTCTTTCACTTCCAGCGTCAAACCTTCAGCGCGACCACCTTCAACGACTTCCCCGTCGACCAGACATTCGAAGTCGAGCAATACATGATCGCCCTTAACCACTTCACGGCTCTCGATCGGAGCCAGGGTTCCTTTTTGCTCAGCCAATTGCTGCAGCGTGCGCTCGACGGCGCCCTCTTGCAGAGCCGCTTGCGGCACATCCACTTTGATGCCCTTGTAATTGCCCAGTTTTACTTCCGGGCGCACTTCAAATTTAGCGATCAGTTTGAACGGCTCACCAAGCTCGAACTTGTACTCCTCGATTTCAGGATTGGTGATGATATCGAGGTTTTTATCAACAATCACTTGCTGAAGGAGCTCGGGAATCAAGCGCTCGAGCGCTTCTTTCTTGATCAGATCGCGGCCGAAACGCTTCTCGATGATTCCTCTTGGCGCTTTGCCCTTGCGGAATCCAGGAATTTCGATCTGTTGAGACAGCTCGCGGCAAGTAACTTCGTAAGCTCTCGACGCCTTCTCGGCTTCGAGCTCAACATCCACCCGTACAACGTTTTTACCTTCTCGGTCGAGAGTGACTTTCATGATCTCCCCGCTAATAGATTCACACTAACAGAAGCGCGCGCCCCGGCTGCAAATTCGCTATCCGCTCTGTCGGCGGCGCCGACTGCGTGATCATGGCCGTTGCACATTCTTAAATGCGGATTTTAGCACGGACCGCGCCGTCGCTTGATTGAAACAACGGATCTCTTTACCTTCTGGAATCGAGTGTTCGCGAGGCTAGAAATTAGGTATTTGCGAAGGCGCGGTAACTACTACGACAAGACCTAGCAGCAGAGCCAGGTTGATGGTAATGAAAATGCCGAAGAAGGCAGCGCCCATCATCAGCTGCCAGGCTAGCAGTGCTTGCCTGGGGTTGAATGTTCCAATGATGCCGAAGCGATTACCGATGTAATAGAAAATCGACATGCCGATGAGAATGTCACAGACCGCCAAAAGCGGCATGCGATGCGGCGCTAATGGTTCAATCAACATGGCTACGACGGTTACAACCGAAACGATCATCAACCAAATGCTTGTCGCTCTATCGCTGTCTCTGACCTTGACGGCTTCGTCCTGCGAGATGTTATTGACGTAAACGAACGAATCTACGCAAGCCTTCCAAAGCGATCGGCGTTTGGAGAGTGGATTTGTATCGGCCGCGCCAGAGCTTTGAGCAGCAGATTTGCCTTGTTCGCCTGCAGCTGCCGGGCTCGATTTATCGTCCGCTTTCGATTCGGACTCTTTTGCCGCTGTTTCTTTGGAGCCTGTTGCATCGCCGGCTTTGCTTTCGGACCCTTCAGTCCCTGTTGCCTCTTTCGACTCTGATGCGTTTTTCTCAGGGTTGGCTTCTGGCTTATCGTCGGATTTATCCGATGATGCGGCGGAATCCTCTTGTTTACTTTCCTTTTTCTCTTCGCTCATTGGTAATTCAGGCTCCGATCTAAAAAACCCGATCTATTAAATAATGTGCCCCAAGCCTACTATACCAGTCGGGTGGTCCGAAGCCCATTTATTATGTGCCGCGCGGCGTTTTGAACACACCCACATCTTCAATTCAGGACAACAGCTTCAAGTTCACAGGAAAGCTTCGATTCACAGTAAAGCTCAATTCCTCGATCAAGCTTGAATTCACAGCCAAGCCTCAAATTCACAGCCAAGCACAATTCATTGATAAGGCTTGAATTCACACCAAAGCCTCAATGCCCAGCAAAGCTTCAATTCATCGATAAAACTCCAATTCAGGACGCAGCTTCTATTTGCGGTTGAGCCTCCATTTTTGCTCTTAGGGTGTGACATACATTATTTGTAAAATTTCAAAACGGCTAAAACGAGCAACCCTCGAAACATTGATGCTGACTTGCTTTTCCTGGTCTAGCATGGCTTCGCTATCTACGATCTTGACCCACATAGATATGTCACGTCCTAAGGACTCGCAAGCAACACCCCTCGCTCGGCTATGAGCCCGACTTTTTTGTGTGGTCGATGTCAGTCAAATTGTAAGTAGCTGCGGGCGCAAACAAAAGCGGCTGCACACTTGGCGCAGCCGCAATAAAAATGGAGCGGGAGACGAGGCTCGAACTCGCGACATTCTCCTTGGCAAGGAGACATTCTACCACTGAATTACTCCCGCAATTCAGTCCACAGATCATTATAGATCGGTGCTACTGCAAGACCGCAAGTCAGGAAGGCATTTATATTAGCAGAACGAAACAGGATCACACGACCTCGAATGCTCTGCTGGAGCCAAAGCTTGACCTGGGCGCGTCCTTGGCTAACGGCTCGACGCCGTCGGTTTCATAAATTCGGAAGTATTAATCTTTGGTCTGGCGGACAATCTGTTTTCCACATCAGACAAAACTCTCACCACATGGTATGCGCTGTTGGCGTCTGTGCGCGGACGTTCGCCGGTGACGATGCACTCGAGGAAGTGCTCGCATTCTTCATGGAGTGGCTCAACATCAGGATATGGCGGGTATTCGACCACCATGCCGCCTGAGGGTGTGAGCGAATGTAGGGCCAGTTTGTTTTCCACTTGCGTATCGTTGAGAACTGCGGTCTTGCGAGTTCCATTGACTGTGAGTCTGACCAGCTTCTGCGGATCGATCCAGCTGTTTCTCACCTGACCGGGGATGATGCGATCGCCGACTCCGACAGGGAATGAGACGTCCAGATATGCGACATCAACCAAGCCATCCTGCTGCGTGTCCCAGCCGCCGACGCGCGTCACTTCAGGCGCATCGCAGTCGAGCAGATAACTCATCATCGACAAATCATGGGGTGCGAGATCCCACAAAACGCTCCAGTGCTGGCGAAGTTGATTGAAATTCATCCGATCAGATCGGACGAAAAGCAGGTCACCAAGCTCGCCTTGCGCGATCAATTCTTTGAGCGTATTGACGGCGGGATGGTAGAGGAGCAAATGCCCAACCATCAAGACAAGGTTGCGTTCAGTAGCCAGGGCATCGAGCTCTTCGCAATGTTTGACGTCACGCGCCAGCGGTTTCTCTACATATACATGTTTTTCGCCAATCAACGATTGCCTTGCTAATTCAAAATGGGTGTCGCTGGGCGTAGCGATGACTACAGCCACGACTTCGGCATCGTCCAGGACTTGCTGAAATGAAGTAGTGACTCTGACTCCCCTGTACTCTTGCGCAATGCGCTCGAGCTGCCGAGAATCAGAGTCACAAACAACTGCCAGAGCACCGAGATGGGCGAAGTTGCGTACCAGGTTTTTGCCCCAGTTACCGCAACCTATGACTGCTACCTTAGGTAGCTCCAACTGCCCCCCTCGCTCAGCTTATCTGCGCTTGTTAACAGCTTCGCTGAACTCTTTTCCTACTTTGAATCCAGGCACGCGCTTGGCTGGAATATGCAATGGCTCGTTAGTCTTAGGATTACGGCCAGTGCGGGCTTTGCGGTTTCTGGCTTCGAATGTGCCAAAACCAACAAGTGTTACTTTATCGCCTTTGGAAACCGTTGTAATGATGGTTTCCATCATCTTATTGATGATCTGCTCGGCGTCTTTTTTTGTTGTTCCTGCTTCTTTTGCAACGATGTCAACCAATTCTGCTTTATTCAAGGCTCTTCTCCCACAATTAGTCTTACACCAACGACGTGATACCTTCGGGATTCCAAAATGTTTCCTAATTTCCGATGACGAGAATGCCCTGGATTTGCCGCTCGGCGTTTAATAAAAATCCCGTGGTGCGTTCCGTGGCCTCTCCGCTATGCAACTGCATATTGTTGCATGCTCTGCATTTTGCAGAAATATTCTTTCAAATCTCAGCAATGCTAGCATAAAGTTGTCCTGATTAAGAACGCCCTATAAATCCAGTGTGACGAGAAATTACTAATGGTTCACTCCCGGCAAATTACGGTTTCATCTTTCCACAGAGATGCTTGGGTGGAGATCGACCTGTCAGCCATCGAAGAGAATGTGCGCATAATACGCTCCTGGACAGCCAAAGGAGCTGATGACAGAAGCAGCGCCGAAAGTAAAAATAAAGCTGACGGCAAGGAGGGAGCTAATTCTAAAGCTAATACTAAAAGTGCCGGCGGAGCGAAAACACGCTTAATGGGAGTTGTTAAGAGCGATGCGTACGGGCACGGTGCACCTGCCGTCGCGCAAGTCCTGGAGGCTTCGGGCGCCGAGTGGCTGGGAGTCGCTTCGGTTGATGAGGGATCCCAACTCCGTGAGGCGGGCATCAAGTCTCCAATTATGATTCTAAGCCCAACCCCTTTGTGGGCAATTGAAAACGCACTTGCCGACGAGCTCGACTTGACGGTGGCATCATCGAGCGAGCTGCATGATATTGAACGAGCAGCCAAGCGCCACAACAAGAAAGCGCACGTTCATCTCAAGGTCGACAGCGGCATGCACAGGCTCGGCGCCAGGCCGCAAGCGGTAAAGGAACTGGTCGATCTAAGCGCTTCGCTCAAGAATCTGAAATTGGTCAGCCTTTTCAGCCATCTGGCCCGGGCTGCTGATGAAGCGACAACCATGTATCAACTGCAGACCTTCAGGAAGGCGATCGATTCCATATTCGATCAGTCAGTCGATCGGAATTCAACCGATTCAAATTCCAACAGGGAAGCGCAGTTTCTCATTCATCTCGCCTCAAGTGAGGCGACAAGATGGTTTCCGGGCACCCACCTTGACATGGTGCGAGTCGGACTTTATATATATGGTCTCGAACCAAAGGTGGTGCCAGGCGATTTGCGCCCAGCCATGTCCGTGCGCGCCCGAATCAATCATATTAATATGATTCCCAAAGGAGACAGCGCCGGCTATAACTTGACCTGGAAGGCGGAGCGTGATTCGCGGCTTGCCTCCATTCCAATTGGCTATGCCGATGGCGTCGACCGCAGATTGTCTAATCGCATCAGCGCTTTTCTGCTCGGTCACGAGATCAAGCAGGCAGGACTGATTTCGATGGATCAGATGCTTTTTGATATCACCGATGTCCCCGAAGCTCAGCTCGGCGATGTCGTCACGCTCGTCGGCTCCGAACAGGCAGCGCATCGCACGAAGAAAGGAACTACCGGATGCATTTATCTTGCCGATTGGGCACAGATGTTGGATACAATCACGTACGAACTGGCTTGCCGTCTGCGAGCCCGCCTACCGAGAATTTACACGCGCCACCATCACGCTCAGATGAATAGCAGCAAAACGATGGCGTCCACAAAGGAAATTTAACTTGCCTAAGATTGGTTTGTTCTGCGGCACTTTCAACCCGATACACATCGGGCATCTGATTATTGCCGAATGCGCGCGCGCCCAATTCAACCTCGACAAAGTCCTTTTCGTGACCAGTCCCAATCCGCCCCATCGAAACGAAGACTTGCTCGACGCCGAATCGAGGCATGAGCTAGTCGAGGCGGCAGTGGATGAGAATCCGGCATTTGAGGCATGCAGGATGGAGCTGGAAAGGAAAGGACCATCTTATACCGTCGACACGGTAAAGCAAGTCCGCACCGCATATGGTGAGGTCGAGATCTATCTGATCATTGGTGGAGATAACCTTTCTCAGTTGAAAACCTGGAAAGACATTGACGAGCTCGTCAAGCTTTGCCACATCGCTGTGGTGCCGCGATTGAGATACCTGGAGGAGTCCGACCCGGCTCTGCGTGCTGTTGGAAACGAATCGACGGATATGGATGCGGCTGGGCTGAGTGATGACGCTCAGATCACGATTGTCGACTTCCCCGGAATCGCAGTATCAGGTTCGATCGTCCGCAAAAGAATTCGCGAGGGCAAAACGGTATTGTATATGGTGCCACCCGCGGTTGATGCGATCATAAAGAAACGGGCGTATTTCAAGGTAGGCTCTCACAAATGATTTCAGTCGACGATGCCCGTAAATGGGTGAAGCCTCGAGTGTCGAAAAAACGGTTCGCCCACGTCGAAGGGGTCGCTGATGTCGGACGAAAGCTTTGCGCTCTAGCCGCTGTTCCAACATACCGGGTGGAGCTGGCTTGCTGGCTTCACGACGCCTGCAAGGAGATGAAAGAGGACGACCTGCTCGCCATGGCACGGGCCGCCGGACGCGTTTTGACAGAAGAGGAGGAGAGGCAAGCACACTTGCTTCATGGACCGGTGGCAGCTCTTGTTGTTAGAAAAGAGCTTGGCATTGATGACGAGGAAATCCTGGCTGCGATTGCCGAGCACACCCTTGGTTCTCTCAATATGTGCCAAACGTCAAAACTCGTTTATCTTGCTGATAAGCTCGAGGCTTCTCGCCCGAAAGAACTGACCATGCCAATCTGGGAAGCACTGGGCGTGATACCACCATCGAGCGATGCTGAGGACTCCGGTCTCAGTGAAAAACCCGGTCGTCATGCACCTCTTCAACATGCCACCAAAGCCGAGTTACAGCTCAACTTCGACCGTGCCATATTCACGGCTATGAACCTGGTGCTGGCCAAGCTTGTCAAAAAAGAAAAGCCTATTCAACAAAGTGCCATCGCGATTCGCAATCACTTTCTCCAGCTCTCGATTCAGTCCGAGTTATAAGGTGGTTTCGTAACAAAGACAGCTTTATGGCTTCGGAAATTTCTTCTGGTAGTTAGCCCAAACATCTTCAGGTCGAGAAGAATGAGGCCGATAGGTTGGTGTCTCATTGCCCTGGGATACGCCAGCGGAGGGAGTCCTGGCGTGATGCTGCACCGTATGCGATGCGCCTGATTGCGATGGATACCGCGGATGCCCTTGAACAGGATGATGAGCAGCGTGTTGTCCAATTTTGGGATGGTTGGCAGTCTTGAGATTGCTCGGATTAGTCTCACTATGAGCACTGTCAGATTTCTGACCGTGAACATTTTCGCTGTTTTGTTCCGTCGTTCCTCCAGCCGATTCGGTAGTTCTTCCACCTTGCTGTTTCTTGCTGTCGCTTTCCGGGGACTGACCCGTGTGCCTTACGTCCGCGCTTGAACCAGTGCCACCGGAACTGGTGCCTTGTTGCTCGGAGGGGAAAGTAGTTTCATGCCGGGAACTTGTGCCGCCATGACCATGATGTTTGTTGAGATTTGTCCAAAACTCATAACCGAATGCAACTATAAAGCTGAGAGTGCCGAGAAAGAGAATCGTCACAACAGAGATAGTCACCACTAATGGTGTCACCTTGAATGAAGCTTGTTTTTCCGGTTGCTGCGGCTGCTGCTGTTGTCGACTACGCGATGTTCTCGAGGTGCGTGTCATGCGTTGCGAGGCAGCTGGATTCGATCGCGTGCGACCGCCTTGGTTCGGCATAGCTTGATTCGGATCAGGTCCGCTCAGAGCCGGGGGAAAGG
>JAJPJO010000258.1 GCA_021324135.1 Pseudomonadota bacterium | reverse complement strand
AGAAAGAGAAGTTGATCAGCAAAGAGATAGATGATTTTGAATCAGCCTCCAATCAAAATAATGCCAATATCTATACCGATTACTGGCGGAGCTTGTTGGGAAGCCCCCTTAATTCCGGAAGTGGAACGTCCTCAGGAAGCGCGTCATCCACTGGCACGTCCGGCACCGGCACCGGTACCACGAGTACTACCATTATCGGACCGATCCGAACAGGCCCGAGTATCACCGGTACTACGATCACTGGTACTAACAGCAGCAATAGTTTGGTGCGCAAATGGGACTACACTCCCGGCAAGCGCTATAGCTTGAGCGAGTGGGCTGCCACCGCTCGCAGTGGCAGCGGCACCGGCAAATCGCCCGGCACCAAACCTGGTGGCACGGGCGTGATCAAATGGCATGGCACCACTTCCAGTGGCACAGATATGTACAATTGGTCGGGCTCAGGCAGGACAAACAGCACGAACAGCAAGAACAGCACGAGCAGCGGAAGCAGCACGAACCTGTTCGGCAAATAGCGGCACCGCAACCACAGACCACACGGCAACCACACACCAGTGCTGTCTAAAATGATTGCAACGGACCCAGGCTAACTCCTTGGCGGCAACAGCAGGATCATGTCGTTGCGAATCTCTGTCATCACCTTGTATCTGTAATTGCAATCTAGAGCCGTTGCCTTTGCCACGATATGATCCATTCCTTCACTTACTGATTCTGTGTGCTGCTTCGGATGCGAGGATGAGATCGGTTCGGGATCTTCGCCGGTGAGAAGGAAAAACAAAGACGCTCCCATGGCATAAATGTCGCTCTGCGGATTTGGCTTGCCGCGAAACTGCTCTGGCGGGATGTACGCATGCTTACCGACTACGGTACCAGTGGCGGTGACGTCTTTTTGCTGAGCGACGTTGAAATCCACCAGCTTCAGTACGCCATCGCTTCCTAATATCAAATTGTCCGGTGTGAAATCACGGTGCACCACCGGTGGTGTCAGTGAATGCAGGTATTCCAGAGTATCGCACATCTGTTCGAGCAGCATGGTCACATGCCGTTCGCTCATTGGTCCTGTATTGTTGACGATCGTCCGCAAAGAGTCGCCGTCGATGCGTTCAAGCACCAGATAACCGCGGTGATCCTCGATGAAGAAATCTTTCAATTTGACGATGCGCTCGTTGTCGAGGCGCTTCAACATCTCCACTTCGTTCTGCATTCGCTCCAGTGCCTGCCTGCGCACATTGATGTCGACGTAAACGGGCAGGATGAATTCTTTCAAGACGACATCGCCGCCATCCTTGGCTTTTGAAAGATAAGCAGTGCCTTGACCGCCGACACCGAGTTGCTCGACGATCTCATACTTCTGCTCGTCCAGTGTCGCTCCCGAAATCAACGGAGTCAATTTCTCGCGCTTGGGCGGAGCCGATAGAGCTTGCAGCCACAACTCCGTGTAGCTGTGGTCGGCAGGTGGAGTCAAAACATCGAAGATCTCGGCATCTTTAGATATATCCGGAGCCCATTTCTCCAGTGACTTGAGAAACTGTTCTCGCTGCTCAGTCGTGGCGATGCCGCCCAGCTTGATTTGCATCGCGTTTGGATCCTCTGCAGTCGAGAAGGTCAACAAGCAATCCTGAGGCGAGGTGCGATCGTTCGGCCAGGTCAATCCGATATGTGAAATCGCCTGCCAGGGAATGCGTCGGCCATAGCTGAATAGACTGCGCCGCCACTCCCAGGCTATGCCGTGTTGGGTGAGAACAATATGTGTAGGCTTGCGTGCCACCGCCACGAGTGTGCCGGCGACGCCCAGACAGGTGAAAATCGCAAACCACTCCACGACCTGTGCGCTTGTGAACGGCAATAGATTAGCAGCTGGTGCCGCCACAGGTAGTGTCGAGCTTGCCGCACCAAGGGTGGTGATGGCAGTGCCGGTGGTGCTAACCGGATCCGAACCGAATGTGGTTGCAGCGGTGTGTTGCGAAACGCCGAGAGACTCCAGCCATCCGGTAACCAGCCCGGGACCGTTGAGAATGAAAAAGCCGAGGACAAAAATAATCGCCAGCCATGGCTTCCAGTTGTTCCACTCACTGAAGTTGCTTTCGAGCCATTTCTCATTGTTGTGAAACGGCTTGTAAGCAATTACAAGCTCCTCGGTCCAGGGCTTCTCATCTTGCGAGACCCGCACCGGATAATGAACTACAGCAATATTATTAATGGCTCGCGATTGCGTCATGCTCGGGATCCGTTTCCTCCTTGATTAACTGACCGCTTTGGGTAACTCTGGTGGCACTTCGGAAGCGGCTGATTGAGAATGTCCGTTTGAATCAACCTCAGCCAGGCTGTCGTTGTATTTTTCAAAGAGCCCATCCACAAGTTTGCGTAACTCGGCGGCGTTTTTCGGCCGTTGCGACTCTTCAAGCTCGGTGCACGAGCTGACGAGTTGATCGACATCCTCACCGACCTCCGGTCTTATCTGCTTGGGATGGGAAGCACTGAGCGCCTCAGGGTCGCTGCCTGTCAAAAGAAAATAAAGCGTGCCGCCAAATGCGTAGATGTCACTCTTTGTAGAAGCTTTGCCGCGCAGTTGTTCCGGCGCTATATAAGCTTGTTTGCCGACCAGTGTTCCGGTCGCCGTTCCAACAAACTCATTGGCTGCACCGAAGTCAATCAAAACGACCTTGCCGTCATTGCCCAGAACAAGATTGTCCGGCGTCAAATCACGATGAATAATCGGCGGCGATTGCGCGTGCAAATATTCCATGATCTCGGCAATCTGAGCTCCCCACTGCAATACTTTAGCCTGGCTCTGGGCGCCGTTTTGCTTCACCATTTGCCGCAAATCCTGCCCGCGAATGTAATCGAGAAGCAAATAGTTTCGCCCGCCGTCCTGAAAATGATCGTGCACTTTGGCAATTTGCGGATGATCCAGCTTGACGAGCAAGTGCGCTTCTCTTTCAAACAGCTCCAGAGCTTTGCTGCGAGCGGCTTCATCTGCATTGGCAGGAATGACCGCTTCTTTTAAAACAACTATGCCGCGCTGTCTTTCTTGAGCGAGATATATGGCTGACAATCCCCCGAAGGCGAGCTGCCGAGTCACTTTCAACTGACCGCCCTTCAGCTCGTGCCCGGGCTCGAGCGGAACGAATGATGTGCTGGCAAAGCGCCGGCTCAGCTCCTCTTCCCACATCTGCGTGTAGCTCAAGCTCTCGATGCCGCGCGTCTCGTTCTGGAATTGATTTTGAAATTGAATCAGCTCGGGCGCGCGCTGGCAATTCGCTCCCCAAATCTCAATTGCCAGAAGAAGCTGCTCCAGATCGGTGCTCGATAACTTGTCTATCTTTATCGATGTAGCGCCGCCGGAATGAAAGAATAAGTTGATGAAACCTTTGGGATTAGCCCCAGATGACTCGCTGAGCTGCACGGTTGCCGCGCAAAGATCAGGCCAATGCCTTGCTCGGCGCATTCTGAGCTTGCCCAGCATGCGCAAGGGAAACGCCAGACCCTCCTTGCTGACCAGGACCACATCATCCTCAAAGACCGCGGCGAGAATGACTCCGAGCGCCGATATTAAGATTAAGACGGAGAAAATCGCTATGGCGATCAGAGCCGGAACTTGCTCCGGCTTTTGCAGAACCTGGCTGGTAAACAGACCGAGGCAAAACGGCACGCCTATCGCCCAGAGAGGCATCAAAACCGTCATTACCGTCATGCCGACTTTGCATGGAGTGCTCTTCAGCGGTATCGTCAACTCGAGTTCGGCCACTACAGCACCAGGACAAGGGAACTATTTCGCATTATAGACTTAGATTCAATTTTTCTCTTTGCGCCTTTTTTGCTCTTCGATTTCCAGAGGTATGGGCTCAAATGCGCTCGGCTCAGGCGGTTTAACCTCAGATTTTCCATCGATGCGAATCGGCTCCAGCTCTTGCGTTTCCAAAAAAGTATCGTCAAAAAGTGTTGCTTCCTCGTGCCTTTCGACTACTGAGATGGAAACGGCGCTCCGCCTCAAATCGTCGATGATAATGTCCCCTTCATCAACATTAACTTTGGAGAACGGCGTTTCCAGATCTTCCGTTTTCTTCCAGTACAGATCCATCTGAAAGACGTGTTGGCTCAAACACTTCACGACGTATGGGAGAAACGCCTCGACACCGTCGTGCAAATTCCAGGCGCTCGATCCATCTGAAACATCGCCATTGCCGTAAATGTACAAACGAGAAGCCAAAAGCGCCTTGGGATGATCGGCAAGGTGAACGTACGCCCCGATCTGACCGCAGCGCTCATTGCGACCGCCGGGAAGCTCCCGATCGCTGCCGACGCCGTAGAGAATCATGAATGAGAGGCGTCGCTTGCCCGAGCGGATCAAAACCGCATCGTCGATTAAATCGGCCGACAGGAAATTGTGCGCCGCGTCGCGGTCTTCTTCGCTGAACTGCTCGCCCACTACCTGAATGAGGTTGAATGTGGCGGCGCCGAGCACCGACAAAGCCGATTTCACCTTGGCTTTGACCTGACGCTCCTTCCTCAAGTCATAGCGGTAGCCCGCTACCTTTTCAAGGAAGTGGTCGAAGTCGTAAGGTTGTTTCGGGTTGTCGCTCATTTGGTTCTTGCTTCTTATCTCCCCGTTTGTGCCAGATCTTTAGCAACCGTTTCGCCATAATCAACAGGAATCTTTCTGTTAATGGCTGATATTAACGATGGGCAAATGCCCTGCAGGCGCTCTGCCAACTTTCCGGGCGCCGTCATAATAATTTCCCGGCTGCCGCCCTTCATCAACGCTTTCTCGATCTCATCTACAGCATTTTCGGTTGAAATGGACAGAACGTGCTTCATGAGTAAGCCGCGCAGAGAAATCTCTTTGGCGATTAATGTCGGGTTCTTCGCATTAGCTACGGCGTTTTTCTCGAAAAAATCCGTCCGTACCCATCCCGGGCAAACCGTGATCACGTCGATGTTTTGCGGAGCGAACTCAGCGGCCATGCCGTTCGACATGGCAGTAAGAGCAAATTTGCTGGCCGAGTAGCAAACGCTGCCGGCGAAGGCGACTTTGCCGGCAACCGAAGATATATTCACAATCTTGCCGTAACCTTGTTTGCTGAATTGCGGCAAGGCCAGATAAATAGCGTCGAGGCAGGCGAAAAAGTTGACTTCGAAGACCTGGCGCCAGACATCGGTCGTCAGGTTCGTCACCCGTCCGGGGCGAGCGAAGCCGGCATTATTAACGAGCAGATCGATGCCCCCGAACTCGCCGAGGCAGGTTTCGATCAACTTCCGGCGCGTTTCTTCTTGAGCAATGTCGCCCTGAACGATCAAGCATTCTCCGCCGTGGCTCCGTACCTCTGCTGCTGTAGACTCGAGCTGCTCGAGATTGCGCGCATTGATGACCAGGCGTGCTTTATGCTTGCGGGCGAGAAGACATGCAAGACCCTTACCGATGCCCGATGAGGCGCCGGTGACAATACCGGGGAACTTATTTTTCAGCCCTCTATTGCGGGACATGGGTTTCTGCTTTCGCTCCTGCCAGCGAGTGATCGAGATCTGCAGGGTATATAAGCCTTTTTCCCAATTCTTGGCGGTTCTACCAGACTTCCGATAAACTCGGCAATGTCTGCATGCTCAAGCTCTGCATTGTTTATCGAATCAGGCAAGGACGACGAGAAGCTCAACGCCGTACAGCGCTAGAAGTCGCGAGAATGCCGGATCGTATTCGGCGGATATAAGTGTTGTCTTGAATGCGTCCAGGGGACTGCGCCCGTCCAGCTCGTTTTTGATTATGGCGAGCTGCGCTCTGGCTGCTGGGGTGGCGCGCTCTTCCATGGCCAATCTTTGCGCTCGGAAGAGCATGTGGACTGAGGCGAAGTTGGCTAGCAGAAGCGCGATTGTGGCATAGGCGGCAAATGAGAATGAGGATGCAAATGCAAGCTTGACGACCAAAAGCGTCAAGCCGCATGTCACGGCTATGACCGTAAGAATTGCAGACCAGATAATGATATTCAGTGAGTGCAGAAGAATGCGTATGAGGCGGAGCCTGAAACTGCGCCGCTTAACTTGATCGACGACGATGGCGATTTCGTCGTACAGCGGAATCAGGGCGCGCAGCGAAAGCATGATGCGCGCCAGAGCGGCGGAGAATAATGTGCTGCACCAGAGAAGCAATGCCAGAAGCACATTGTTTGACAAAGCGATGGCTCCGCCAAAGGCGACGATGAATAAAATCGTGGCGATTACGAACGTGTCTTTCGAGGCCTTTACGCGCGCCGCTTCCTCGACCAGAAGTCCCCTTCTGATCAAGTCCTTGCGCAGCTCGCTGTGAAATGCGTGTTTGTATCCCGATGCGGTGAAGTCGGCAATGATTCTCAGCACGCCCTGTGGTGAGAAGTACTTTTTGATACGCAATGGATCGGCGATGATGTCGCTAATCAGCCCGGCAAGCGATGTGCGAACGAAGTTGTAGAGAAAACGAATCCGCCGGGCGATTTGAATCGGACTTCTGGCGCCACCAAGCACGGTGCTCTGAATCTTGTCGCTGGTCCAATCCTTGAGCGCTTTGGTGACAATCGAAAACATGTTTTTCTCGTACTCACTCAAACTTTCGCTGAAGGTGGAGTCACCGTGCTCCTTTACCGCTCGCTGAAGCAGATCGACAGCGAGCACGATCATGGCATGATTGATGTCACCGCCGTGGACGAGATAGGCAATCTCCGCCGGCTTTAGGGTAGTCGTGGTGGCTGGTATCAAATGTGGTGAGGTCATTCTAAGGCTCGCTTACCTTATTTTTATTATGCCAGAAAGCACGTTGGTCCTCGCAGAAAGCTCGCTTGACCTCACAGAAAGCTAGCCTGGCCCTTGCGAGCCAGGACAGCAGATTTGATCCCACAATGAAGGTCTAACCAGCTTTGGGCAAGACCTTGGCGGATAATGCTTGTGATGAGGAGGCGTTCTTGATCGGTGTGGCGACACTCTGCCTTCTAAACGCTTCAGCCGATCGCCTGATCGTTTCTATCAAAGAATCGACTGTAGTGAATGAAGGCAAGAGTGCCTCGGGAGTTCGATTGAATACGCCTTCCAAAGGAAGAAAATTGCCCTCTCTTATGCAGACGAGGGCAGGGCAATGTTCGCGATTTTTCAGCCGGCAGATCAAACTGGACCATCGTTCGGTCGCGGAACAATCGCTGTAAATGATTACATCTGGTTTTTGTTTTCTGATGCGCTCATCCAGATCGGATTTATTGAAGGCAGTGCCGACAATCTCGATGTCATCAAATTGTTCGAGATAAAGGGAGAGCATGAGCAGCTTGGGCTCGTCCATCTCGGCGATAAAGACTCGGGCGGGGGAGTTCATTTATTTTCGTTTTCTCCTGAGCGTGGACAAACGCACTCATGCAAACGCACGCCTCGGCGAGAAAGTTTGCGCATGTGTTTACAGAAAAGTTAAGACAACCTAAAGACAGCAATTAGTGTATACCCTTTGCCGGCGATTGAGAATATGGACGATGGCGAATGAATATCTCAAGGCGACCAGGGCTGAAACCTGATGGGTTGCTCGTTTCAACCAATTCAGGCGCCCTCGACTGTGCCAATCTTAACCAGAATTAGCATCTTGCCAACACCTTTGCCTGGCGCTGCT
Source organism: Pseudomonadota bacterium (assembly GCA_021324135.1). GTDB lineage: Bacteria > Cyanobacteriota > Vampirovibrionia > Obscuribacterales > Obscuribacteraceae > JAJPJO01. The sequence goes on along the minus strand of JAJPJO010000258.1, from coordinate 6,876 downwards.
TCTCTGGTGAAATGTCCCACCTTGCCTGGCTTTGCCGTCCCGCTCGCCAGTTGATCGCGGGGTGCTCTTGTGTTAGGGCGAGCCGATTCCGCTTTAGTCCAACTGCAATATCTCGAGGCTGATGTCTATAGCCCGGACCGAGTGCGTGAGCGCGCCAATCGATATGTAATCGACCCCTCCAATGAGGTACTGATCGATATTCTTTTGGTTGATGCCGCCGGAAACTTCGATTTTGCTGCGACCCCGGATGAGCTCTACGGCTTGTCGCACCGTATCAGGTGCCATGTTGTCGAGCATGATTTTTTCGGCTTTGTTATCGAGCGCCTCTTGAACTTCAGTCAGCGTCGTGGTTTCGACCTCCACTTCCTTGTCGGGATATTTCGCTCTGGCGGCGCTTACCGCTTTGGTAATCGAACCGGCAACCCGGATGTGGTTGTCTTTTATAAGGATGTTGTCGAACAATCCCATGCGATGATTTTGGCCGCCGACCGCTGCCACGGCGTACTTCTCGAAGGCGCGCAAGCAGGGTGTCGTTTTGCGAGTATCGAGAATGGCGATGCCGAGCGGTTTGGCTTTATCGACGAACTGCTTTGTCATTGTCGCGACGCCGGACATGCGCTGCAAGAGATTGAGCGCCAGCCGCTCGCCGGCCAAAATCGTGCCTGCCGGTCCCTGCAATTTGATGATTTCATGCGGGATCTGCATCACCGCACTGCCCTCGTCAATGAGCGGCTCGATGATGAGCGCGTCAGCAGAGTCGCTTGCATTTCTCGCGGTGCCTCGCTTTTGCCCAGATTCCGATTTGTGGAACGAGCGCATTACACGCTCAAAGATTTCGATACCGGCGACGATTGCCGGCTCCTTAACCAGAACCACCGCCGAGGCGCGGCAATCAGAAGGAACGCATGCAGCGCTTGTCACATCCACTCGCTCTCGGCCGAGATCCTCTTCAATTGCCAGCTCTATCGCCTGGTCGATGAACGTTTCGAGCAATTCCGCCAGCTCGTGCGATTTGAAGTAAGTGTTGACTGCCACAGCCCAAACCTTCTGCAGATGTGTAAAGCCTTGAAGCTCTGATTTTAACGCTTGCTTGCTAAACTTACCGCCTCAGGAATATTATGTTGCTGACAACCGTGGAGAGTAGTCAGTGGAGCCCAAAAAAGCCATTCGGCATTTGTTTCTTGCCTTTGTGATTGCGCTGTCCTGGGGCGTCGGATACGTTCAGGCGCAGCAAAGCACGTATACCGAAATTTGGAACAATCTGAACAAAACGCGCGATTCATTGCTCGATCAACGGACGCACTTGCAGGAAAGAGCCGATCGGATCAACGAGCAGATTGCCGAGTTGCAGAGGCAACTCGATATCGTCAATAACTATTTGCGCGATACCGATAGAAATATCAGGGATGTCGAAGACGCTCTGCGCCGAGTGCGCTGAGCATGTTCTTTCACGGCTGCGCCAGCCTCGATGAGCAGCTCCAAACTGTCTTCGTGAAAGGTTCCTACATAAATTTTGAGTGACACACGGGAGTTTAAGTCTTATTATTAATGGATGGCTTGGAGAAACGCCCGATAATGAGGGGTTATGTTATGGCGAGAGCGAATTTTAAAATGTCATGCTTGTCAAGTGCTGTTCTTTTATATCTGCTTGTGATCGCTTTCGTTATTGCTGCACCAAATGCCGGCGCGTGTGACGGCAAGGGTTGCAACGCCGAGAAGAAGAGCGAGTCTGAAAAGCAACCTCAACCTGTAGCTGCAGCATACACGGCAGTCGAATCGAGCAATGCCGGTGATACCAGCACTGCCGCTGGCGGAGCGCAGACCACACCGGCGGCGAGCGACTCAGCCGCTCAAGTGAGCAGCAATCCCATTCCACTCAAGATCGGTGAGGACAAACACGAGTGCACCGATCCTTCGCACAAAGTCAGCTGCGTGGGCGCACATGCAGCCTGCCCTGAATCAGAGAAGGTGATCGAAACACTCAAGCAATTGGCGAGCGCTTACACGGAAGGCAATTTTGTCGAGTTGGCCAAGTTCATGGATGATGGAGTCACCACATTTGATGAGGGCACTCATCGCTTGATCGTCGGCAAGCAAGCCGTGGTGGACGACATTAAGAAACGCTGGGAAGCCGCCCACGCCGCCAATGCGCCGGTTCTCTCATACACTATCAACAATCCTTATGCTCAAGTAACAGGCGATCGTGCCGTTGTAACTTTCGAGGCAATCAAGACTGTCGGCGGAAAACATCCTGAAACACTGGTTTCGCGCTGCACCGATATATTCGTCAAGCGCGACGACGGCTGGAAGAAGTTGCACTACAGACTGTGCTGGAAGAAATCGAAGAGCGGAACGTAAAGCATAAATTGCTCAAATAAAGTATGAGAACCGGCGTCGTCCGGTTCTTTCTTTTTCGCGGAATAAACCATTTTCTGAGAGATGACACTATATTCGGTGCAAAGCCGAACGGAATCCTCAGGCACCGCATGCGGTAGCAGAGATTACTTGCCCTGTGCCGGAGTCGCTTGACCACCTGCGCCTTGCTTTTCCTTATCAATCTGATCCTTCATTAGATCGGGCAATGGCACTTCATCTCTAGCCTGGTTTCGATTGAGTAAATCGGTTTTGCTATTCTCCAGGATATCGATGCGCTGCAATGCATACCAGCTCATCGCCAGATTGACGACCAGCGCCAGGACGACGACGACCCCAAGAACACTCCAGACCATGTTGCTTTTGGCGCTCTCGGGTTGACCGGCTTTGCGAGCCTCGGCTAATTGCTCGAGCCGGGCATCAAGCAACTTCAGTCCAGGCGTTACGTTCTTACTGATGTGCGTTTTGAACTCCTCGAGCTCCTTGCTGAGTGACTTCTTAAAGCTCTCCATGCTTTCTTGATTGGCGCTGCTCATTCCATCGGCGGTTTTTTGAAGCTTGTCGGTGGTTTGCTCCAATTGCTCCGTCAGTCTCTCCAGCGCCTGATTGAATGCATATTCTTGATTCTTCATCGCTTCCTTGGCAGCCTTTTGCTGCGCATTCATTTTAGTGGTGATAGTGGCAGTGATATTCTCGGCTTGCTTCTTCAAGAGCCCATCCACTTCACTGCGTGAGTAGGTGTCGTATTTGATCGCTGAGTCGGACATTTTAGTGTTCCTGGATTTTGTTTTGGTCGTTGAAACGGCTGAGTCGGAAGGTTCAATTTCTTCCTTCGATTGAGACGAGGCGACGGATGATTGAGAGGCGACTGATGGTTGAGACGAGGCGACTGATGGTTCAGAGGCAACTGATGCTTGAGACGAGGTGACTGATTCAGTCGCGGGTGCATTTAAATTACTTGCTTGAAGACTATCTGATTCGGAAGTGGTATCGCATCCGATACTAGCGATGCGTTGCCCGACATCAGGCAGGGATCCTTTTGCAATGTTGTTCGGAGCAATAAGAAAAGCCTGCCTGTCTTTGAAATTGATGCGCACGAGCGAATCCGACTGCAGCTTGATGTCGAGATCGAGCGCTTGAAATAACTGTTTGCGCATGTCCTCGCTTAGATCGTCGGCATGATATGTATTTTTGATTGCCGGGCGCCCGCCTTCCTTTACCTTTTCCTCAAGGCAGAACCATTGATTCGCTGAATAACGAAGCGCAAGACTCTGCGGGCGCGTATTCTTCGTAATGATAAAGGTAAACCATCCCTCATCATTTGCTACATCGACGAATGCCGAAATCACGTTGTCGGAATCGAACTGAGCTTGAAATGAGAGCGCATCGCAAATGGATTTCAGCGTGTCGCCCTTCAGCCCGAGCTTATACACTTCGTATGCCCGGTGCTCCAGATCGAGCCTGGACTTCTCGACGGCTCCAAACTCTGGAATGGCTATAGTTTCGTTCGTTAAGGTTTTACGCATCGCTACATTGTATCAGCTGCCACCTCAGGGATTGCATTGCAAACGTTACTACAGCTCACCAGCGTTTTAAAATAAATGAAAATCCTTTGTCTACGGTTCTGTCAGGCTCGGTAATCGGCGGATAGAGCGTTTCTGTTGCACGAGCTTCATTCTCGAGAAGATTGCCCATGTATGGCTCATAAAATGCTTCTGCATCTGCTCGCATTCTGCGAACGTGACTGCGCAGGTGCTCGATTAGATCGGCTCGAACTTGGCGTTCAACCTCAGGAGACATGCGCTCTTTGGACCACTGCGCATTCCATACCGAATCCGGCAGCATGCTGGTCACGCCGGTGCGCTCGTAAATGAATCTGGTAGTTGGATTTCTCATCGCGTCGATAAGAGCTTGGGCTGAGTGATCCGAGCCGTCTACATCAGCTTCGAGGCGGCGCCCCCAGCCCGCCAAACGATTGAGTCCATACATCAAAGAGAAGTAGCCGTCTTCAGTAACAGGATATTCGCGCCGAGCCGTAGCGAGCTCGTCAGCATGCAGCAACTCTTCCATGGACAGCTCGCGACCGGCATAGCTCTGTTGCACTCGCTGGAACGTCGTTCGACCGGCGTCCCCCCTGCCGGTTGCATTTGCGAAGCGCGCCGTGGCATTGCTAATGAGGTCATCGTTTGAAGCGTTCGAGCCGAGCTGCTTACGAGCCAATTGCAGAGCAGCCAGGAATTGCAAGTCATCTTGCTGCACGTGAACCGTTTCATGATGGGTTGTAAGAGCCAGAATATCCGGGTTTGAGCTGACGAAGTAGTCGTGAGGTATTCTCACCACGCCGTCGCCTCCATTGGCGGAATCCTCGTCGCCCGCATGGACTTCGATCGGCTTGCCCTCGCTTTTGAAGAAGTCCGTCATCTGCCTGCTGAAATCTGTAGCTCTGCTCTTCAGCTCCGCACGCACCTGATCCATAATCAGGCCATATTCCATGGACGCCTTCTCGATTTTTTGGCTCAGCTCATAAGGAGAGGGATTGCCGTATTTTCGATTGAAAGGATGATTCGGATCGATTCTGGCATCGTGAATGTTTTTGCTGATTGCATGTGAGGCAGCCTCAGGTGATACCAGAGCCTGAGCCCTTCGGAAAGGTCTCTTCAGCTCGGCTTCATCGATTGTTGTACTGAGCCGCCATTCCTCAGCAATGAGATCGTTTGCTTCCTTAGCCTTGCTTCTGGCGTTTTCACCAAGCTGAGCGATGTCGACCTTCCATTGGCCGTTGACTTTCCAACCTTCAACTATAGCTTCTGTCTTGGCTCGAAGACGATCGGCAAACGGCTGGTCGATTCCATATGCTTTGAAGACCTCATCGACAAATGCTTTGTCGGTTCGAACTGCGGTCGAGCTGAAGTCATCGAAGTCTCCTACGGGACTTTCGGCTCGCCGAGCGCCTCTAGGCAATCTCTCATTGGGCAATGCCGTAAGATCTTTTCCATCCAGGATTTTCTTCTGCGAGCTTTTCTCGCTTTTCACCTGGCGCAGAGCAGTTCGCCATGCCTCAAAATCGATGACCGGCGAGTCGGGTGCGCTGTCCGGACGGAGAAGTTCCCTGTCGAGAAGATAATTGACATTGCGAAGAGCATTCTCGGGGCTTAACTGATCGATAGCACGTAGAAAGGGAACCATGTCCTGCGGATGAATCAGTCTCATCCAGCTGCCCAGCGGGACGTTCGGTCGACTCGACATCACTTCTTTGACAAGCGCAACCTGATCAGCCGGCGCCGTCTCTTTCAACATTCGACCCAGTGGAATGAATTCTAAATCAAGTCTTGGATCGCGTTCCGGTCGCCCGGTACCGAACTTGGTATCACCGATCATTTGCGATCGTATTGTTTTTGTACGCTTGCTGTCCTCGAGCAGACCCTCCAGATTGACCTGCCTCGTACGATTTGCCACGGCAATATCGACTGCTTTCTGATCTCGGGGCAAAACGTGCATAACGCCCAGGGCACCACCCGTGAAGGCTGAGGTAAATATGCTTTGGTCGCGCTCTTCGCGCGTGGCAAAACGGCCGTGTTCGAGCCCGGCTGTCACATCGGCACTGGCGGCTCCTGCCGGCACGCTGGAGATTGCTCCGGCTCCTGCATCGTAAATCCCTCTGGCTACCATTTTGTCCATGCCGGGTCCGACAAGAGCGGCAGCGACCGAACGAGTTCCGTAGCGCAGACCAAGATTCAGTGTCGTAGCCGAGCCGAGGAATGTTGCGCCTGTGGCTCCATGCTTGGCTCGCGCCTTTAGATGATCAGCTATACCTCCCTGCGTTTCATCACCCTCCAGAGGGCGGAAAAGGAAATCCGTTAGAAAGCCGGTCGCGGACGAGTCCGCCATCTTCACACCATTCGCCGCTGAGATCAATTTTCCGGTCGAGGCAATGCTTGCCTCCGTTCTTGCCATAACAGACAGACCCATGAGGGTTCGTGCGTTGTGAGTAATCGCAAAGGGAACGCTATAGCCAAGGCCGCTGCCGACTTGCTGGGCATACCAGAGGCTGCTTCTGTAGGTGCGCTCCTCAGGCTTGGGCATGAGCGAAGTTGCATCGCTCAGTAAGTTTTCCTTGTAAATTCCGGTCCCCAGGAGATTGTCCACGCCTTTGCCGACATCGTCTAAAACCTGCGCCGAACTCTTAATCCATGACTGGCTGCCCTGGTAGGCGAGATTGTAGCCGGCCTCGGCAAGCCAATCGCCCACACCGGCATCGTTATCCCGATTCGCTTTTTGAAACTGATTGATCTGCTCGTTGAGCGTATATGAGATTAATCGATTGTTGCGCCGAGGGTCCGCATCCAGCTTTCCTGGCTTTGGCGCGGAATTCGCTTCTAAATTTGTGGGCGCTTGGGTCATCGCGAAGAACGATCGAAAGGATCCGGCCAAAGCCGCGCCAACCCCTACTGTTCAGTAGGAAATATTCTTTCAGGCTGGTGGCCATTTTATGGTAGTGCACGT
>JAJPJO010000216.1 GCA_021324135.1 Pseudomonadota bacterium | reverse complement strand
TTTACTTCGACAAGCCAATCGGCATCCAGTGGTTGATCGCCTGCTCGTATAAGCTGTTCGGCATCAGTCCATTCGCAGCAAGGTTCCCCAGTGCCGCCAGTGCGGTACTACTGGCGGTGGTGCTTTTTTCCTTCTGTCGTAAACGCCTGCGACCCAGGGCAACTACACTGACGTTGTTGATTCTATTGAGCAGTCCTCTGTTTCTCACAATCGGGCGTGTATCCCTGATAGACATGCCGCTTTGCTTAGCAACCACGATCGCGGTGCTGCTTCTGTACGAGACTCTCAGATCGCCTGGCGAGCGGGCCAGCAAATTCAAACGACCGGCTCTGGCTTATGCCGCCATGTCGGCCGGTGTCCTGTTAAAAGGTCCGATTGCCCTGGTCTTGATCGGCATGCCGTTGCTGATCTACATTGCTTTGCAGCGAAAGAATACCATTGTAACTTGTCTTAAACGACTGAGGCCCTTACTTGGATTTGTCATGCTTCTGGCTCTGGCGGCGCCATGGTACATTGCTGAGGGCATTGCCACCGATGGGCTCTTCTTGAAAGAATTTTTCCTGCGGCATCATCTGGCTCGGGCAGCCGGAGAGTTGCAGATGAGTCATGCCGAGCCTGTTTGGTTTTTCTTGCCTATACTGCTGGTCGGATCATTCCCCTGGTCGTTGTTTCTGCCTGTGCAGGCGCACCGAATATGGTATCGCTTCCGCCGGGGCGTGCCGCGGCTGCCCAACACCGAACGCGGAAATCTCAAGCTATTCTGCATGATTTGGGCGCTCTCCGTTTTTCTGTTCTTCTCAGCAATAATCAGCAAACTGTCCACCTATATTCTGCCGTTGATTCCGCCGCTCTCCCTATTGCTGGCATGCTCTCTTGATGAGGAAATCAGAGCGAATAAAAAAGCCATATTGCGCACATGGCTGGCCCTTTCAGTCTTTGCCGGTTCTGTTTGCATGTTCGTTTTGAGCCTGCGCTACGGTAAGTTTCTCGACAAAGCATTTCTGTGCGTGATCGTCGCCAATTTCGCCGTGCTGGCAGTCTTTTTGATTGCCGCGGCAATCAAGCGCATGCGCTTATCCAAAAGAGTGATTGCGTTCGGGGCATTGTCTTGCGTTTTTTATGCAAGCTTCATCCCAATTCTCATGCAGTGGTACTACCAGTACCACCAGGCGGATTACGCTGCTCTGCTGAACAAAGCCAGAGCCATGCATCTCAATCTGGCCGAAGTCCAGGAAGGACACCCGTCGGCTGCTTTCTACATGGGCAAGAAGGTTCCGGTTCTGAAACGCTACTTTGACTATGCCGCATTTCTGGCCGTCGGACCGGGCCCGCACGGCATGATTTTTAGAAAACGCTACCTGCAGCTCGTCAGCGACCATAAGATTCCAGTGTTCAAGGAATTGGACAGTCGTGGCATCTATTGCTTGTATATGGCTGAGGATGAGAGGCAGACAATGCTGCAATACTACTACGATACACATGGAACGGCGCCCGAAGTTGATCCTGTGCACCGCCAGTGGTAGCACTGAGTCGGTCGCTTTCGCAGACAAAAACTGAGAAGCCCGGTCAATAAACCAGGCTTCTCAACATCTTTGTATGCACTTTATCAGTACACCGGGCACCCGTGCTTAAGTCAAATATTCTCTCAAGCGGGAGGAGCGTCCGGGCTGCCTCAGCTTCCTGAGGGCCTTGAATTCAATCTGGCGGACGCGCTCGCGTGTGACATTGAAGAGCTGACCGACTTCTTCCAGCGTGCGCTGTCTGCCGTCGTCCAGACCGAAACGCAATCGCAGAACATCACGCTCGCGAGGTGTGAGCTCATTGAGCATTTTGGCCAGATCCTGGCGAAGAAGCTCGTGGGTGACGGTAATCTCCGGGCGATCGGTTTCGGCATCTTCAATGAAATCACCAAGGCGTGAATCTTCTTCTTTGCCGATTGGTGTTTCCAGTGAGATTGGCTCTTTGGCTGCTTTGATAATCTCATGCAGCTTTACGATCGAGACATCCATAGCGCCGGCGAGCTCTTGTTCGCTGGGCTTGCGATTGAGTTCCTGCGCCAGTTGTCTGGTCACCTTTTTGAGTTTATTGATCGTTTCGACCATATGGACCGGGACCCGAATTGTTCTCGACTTATCAGCGAGGGCGCGGGTGATCGCCTGTCTAATCCACCAGGTCGCATAGGTAGAGAATTTGTAGCCGCGCTCGTGATCGAATTTTTCCGATGCGCGAATCAGTCCCAGGTTTCCTTCTTGAATCAAATCCAGGAAGGAAAGACCCCTACCTATATATTTCTTGGCGATGGAAACGACCAGTCGAAGGTTAGCTTGCACAAGTTTTCTCTTGGCCATCATGTCGCCTTGCAGAATTTTTCTGGCAAGCTCGATCTCTTCATCCGGCTTCAGCAGTTGAATTCTTCCAATTTCTCTCAAGTACAGGCGCACCGAGTCTTCAGTAGCGATTTCACGCACCGAAGGGAGCTCTACGACTTCTTCGTCTTCGTCAAACTTGTCCTCTTCATCATCAAGTATGGTGAATTGATCGTCATCCATCAGATCGAGTTCTTCGAGTTCGTTTCGCTTGGCGATATTCTCGTCCTCAACCAGGACTCCACGCACTACTCTTTCATCAGCGGACTTAGCTTTAGCCATGAGGACTCCTCTTCTTCAGTGAAGAAAGCAGGGAAAGACAACTTGTCAATAAAAAACCGACGCTGGATCTGGATGATATTTCTCTAACCGTTTCTTGTTTGGGTTTTGTCCTTGCGCGGACCAATTTTTAAACGGTGAGAATTTCAACCGGCATAACAGCTTGTCCCTATCCTATGTGCGAAGCTCGTCATCAAGGGGAATCTACACAGTTCCTTTATATTTGCATTAACGAGAGGAAATGTGCCGCCCTTCTTGCCTTTGACGAAGTGCGCAAAAAATCCGCCAGGAAAGTCCCAAAACGGAGGCAGTGCAGGGGTTTGGGATTTTAACGTCATTGTTAGAGTTCCTGAGCAGAATGGTAATCAACCCAAGGCAATGCTTTTGCCCCCCGACCCCTTACTAAATAAAGACACTTACTATGAATCTTGACAATCATTTCAATGCAATAGAGAACTCCGGTTCTAAATCACTGAAACTCAACGACCATCCGGAGATGGTCGCAGCCATGAGCACTGGACGTGGTCAGGGCCTAGAGCTAGCCGGCTCAGGTAATCAAAAAATTGACTGGTTGCCGGATGTTTTTTTCACAAACGACAGCGCGGCAGCCAATACGACGAGAGGACAGGCTACTCAGTTTGCGGCGAATAATGTATTCCTCAGCCCGAAACGCGGCGACTCGCAAAATCAAGTCAAGCTTCGCTCAGCCGATGGACGCGTGGATGCTGAAGACCTGCATTATCGAATTACAGACGGTGATCAGCTCGGCAAAACGGACTGCGAGTACAAACCTGAGTTGAAGATGCCTACAGTTGATCAGCTGAGGCATGCCAGCCCCGAAGAGCTGAGCAAGATGTATCAGCAGAATCAAGAATTGCTCCAGGAGTACCTGCGCACTCAGCTACCGAAGCTCCCGGATGTAATCGGTTTTCATGGTGGCACCCAAAAGTCGAACAATATATGGATTGGAACGAAAGGCGATCAATTGGTGCCGCCGGAGGCACATGACGAGAAGGCAGGCAACAAGTCCAATATAACCTGGGGCGTGTTCGTTCCTACAAAATCGACAGACGTGGCTGAGCTTGTCGATCAACTTGGTCACGCCTTCGAAGGAGCCGACAGCTATGCCAATCCACACTGGATAAAAGGACCTTTTGTTCCCGGCGGCGTTTCACTGATCGATGCAAGCGGCATGGAAAGCAAGCATCAGATCAAAGAAGGACACAAGGTATTCGGAGATGTAGAAATCGGCTGGCTTGGCGGTGGCTGGAATAAGAATTTCGACAACATCTACAAGGGCACCATCGACTACAGACCGGATAGTGAATACAGGAAATTTATCGACGATCCATCCACTCCGTCGGATCAAAGAATTGATGCGAGAAAATTCCTGCAGCAACAAATGGTTCTGGAAACAATTGCCCTGCTTGCCGGAAAAGCAGGCTCGGGCGAAGGTGTTGAAAACGGGCGGGCGCCTCGACTATCGGGCGAATTGCCGCCGATAATCGACGATACAAAACCATCAACTAACTTCGGCACCGCCGACGATGGCGTGAAAAGAAATCCTGCCGAGAGAGAAGATGCCTGGAAGCGCCTGGCTGACCAGGGCTGGAGAACAGAGCCGTTCAAGAAGATGGACGAAATCGAGATCCACCGGCAGATTACAAACGGGATGACAAAAAATCCGGAGAAGTGGCAAAGGTTCAAAGACGCTTTAATCGAAGAAGGTTTGATCCATCAAGAAGCGCCCGCGCCGTCTCCTGATCGTAAGCCTCCAATACGTGTAAACGTCGATTGTGGAAACGGTCACAAGACTGCGCAAGTAATCGAACCTGGAAGCGGAGACAAGACCGCGCAGGTGATCGAACCGGGAAGCAGAGACAAGACTGCGCAGGTAATCGAACCGGGAAGCGGAGACAAGACCGCACAAGTGATCGAACCGGGAAGCGGATATAAGACTGCGGTCTAGACAGCCGACGCGGCGAAAAGAAAAAAGCGCCGGTGGAAGGCGCCCATTTAATTATAAATATTATTTTTAAAGAGGGCTGCTTTATACTCCCACCAGCTATTAGTTCAATACCCAAAGATCTTTGTTCTAAACGGATGGTTCGGAGCTTCTACGACCAGCCATCGGCGAACTCACTCGT
>JAJPJO010000020.1 GCA_021324135.1 Pseudomonadota bacterium | reverse complement strand
TCATGGAGTTCAGCAGAGGTATGTCAGAAAGTGTCGTTTGCGGTAACGGAAAGTGTCCCAAGCGCTACGAACCTCACTGGTGATCCTTAGCCGCCTCAATATCCAGAGCGACAGCCTTGCTTGCTCGCCACGCAAACCAGGAGCTCAAACAGAACCACGGGCCAAGGAGGGCAAGCGCGTATCTCAGCGACTCGACCCCCGCCATTCGGCGCAGGAAGTCACTAGTTGATCCGACAAAGAGCGGACCCAGGCCGTTGCCAATTAGGTTGGCGAAGAAAAATGTGATAGTTAATGATACCGCCCTGAGTCTGGGTGGAACTACAGTCTGCAAAGTTGCAAAAACCGGACCTAATTGCAGAGCAGTACACAGAGTTGATAGTCCCATCATCGCAAAAGCGACATGATAGTCGGTGGCCAAGTACGCTGTGGTCAAAAAAAGGCCGGCGCAGCAGTAAAGGACAGCAACGGCCAGCAATTGTAGACGCTCATTTCCATTTGCCCAGTGCGACGCAATTAGTCCACCAAAGGCGCACCCGGCCATTCCTGGAATGCCGTACACGACCGAGAGCCACGTGCCTAACGTGCTGCTTTTGAGCGCATATTCCCGCAGAAAATATGCGGCTTGCCACTGATTACTGCCACTGAAGAAGTAGCTTGCCACAAATGCAAGTAGTAGATTTCTGTAGGTAGTATTTGCATATAGCTGTTGCAGCTCCTGCCAGAATGAGGAGGAAGGGGCGCGTCGTGAACCAGATAGAGCGGGCACGTCCTCTTTTCCGTCTGTTGGTGATGCGTTGCGCTCCCTTCTGGGCTCGAATAGGGTGAGCCGCGTTAGCAGTGCTAACAGAATTCCAGGCAGACCAATGATTGTAAACATGCCGCGCCATCCATACAGTTGCATCAGCCAGCCAGATCCAACAAAGCTAATGACCGCTGCAGATGCGCTTCCGAGATAGAAAAACCCTAACGCTTTGGGTCGCTGTTCGCGCGAAAAGTAATCTGAAATAAGAGAGTAGGCTGGTGGTAGGCAACCTGACTCCCCTACGGCAGCGCCCGCCCTAAGGATCAGTAATTGCAGAAAAGACCTGGCTCTGCCGGTGAGAATAACGAATGCTGACCAGAGCAGCCTGGTCACGAAAAGTATTGTGACGCGGTTCCCTTGATCGGCCCAACGCCCCATCGGTATGCCAAAGCTAGCATAGAAGAGCATGAACGCTATTCCGCTCAGAAGACCGAGATCAGTATCACTGAGGTGCAGATCCACCTTGATACTTTGGAGCGCCATTCCGAGCGCTACAGAGTCCGCAAAATTGAAGGCGTAAAGAATGATCAGAAATACGAGCAGGTACTTCCGATAGGACGAGTATGGCATTCGCATGAAATTGCGGTGTGGCCGGCGTGGTACAGTTTCAGTCAGCTGCAAGCTGATGGCATTAGAGTATCGATTCTGTGGCAGCGATAGCGCACATGCTGCAGACCGCTTCCGGTTGATGAGCCAGTACATGGAGGTAACCTGGCGCGAAAGGCCCTCATGTCCTGCCAGCATCTCAAGCATCCGGTGATCCGAAACGGTCTGCGTCCGCCACGGTGGTGCGCTGCTGCGTGAATGCTCTTGGCATCGGGGTCTTTCGCCTTCACGAGCCAACACAAATCGCGGTTGGGTATTTTGCTTAAGGGCTCCAAAACCACTTTGTGAAATTGAGTGGACGTATTCACCGGCTTGCAAGCTAAATGTAAGATGGAATGGAGGGTAGTGTCGACCCCCGCCCGATGGTGCACGGGACCGCCAAAGTATCGCAATAATAGATCGGTGCCGATCGTCCTGGATGCCCGAATCCTGCTAATGCATGCATGAGCAGTTATGCGTTGTCCTGAGGACCGGGTGGCGTATGCTGTGACTGTCCCGTAGAGGTCATAACAGCCGGAAGGACGGAATCGGCGCGCGCTTCAAGGAAGGCGCAATCCGCGTGGCTGTTGAATGAGAGTAGCCGATTAAGCAATAGCGCGTTGGCATGTCTTACGCCTGGCTGTCGCATGGTCGACGGCATTAATAGTCGGTCTGGCGTTCGACGGGCTGCGTTTTGTCGTTACACGTAACGGCGGCGAGAAACGTGAGCAAAGGCCGGGGTCCATTTGCTTCGCGCGGCCACTCTTCCGTTTAGAAGTGCGTCGCCAGGACGACGCCTTGGGGCAATCACTTTGTGAGGGCTGTATGCGTATTTCCCGTTTTGCTTTGATGTGCAGTTTCGCGCTGACGAGAATTGCCATGGCAGTTCAGCCCGAAGACGAGCGTGCGGCGACAAGCATCGCCCCAGAGAATCAGGCCGAATATTCAATAAAGACATCTGACGGCAGCCAGAAGGAGGCGCTTCGGACGATCGTGATAGCTGCGCAGAAGTACGTTGTGCAGCCGATATACGACGTTCCAAACGTCGTAAATTTTCTAAGCAACGACGCTCTCCGCGAAAACCGCGTAGTAAACTTGGATACACTCCAATTTGCTGTTCCTGGTTTGTATGTGGAAAGTAACAACACTGAGAGAAGGATAACATTGCAGGGAATAAGCAATATATCCGGCGCGGGGGGCTTGGTAGGGGAGTACGTAGACGACGCCGACGTTACATCATCGCCGAGTCTGTTTGGCTACAATTCCATCGATCTGCGCGCATACGATCTCGCGCAAGTAGAAGTGCTCAAGGGCCCGCAGGGTACTTTGTACGGTGAGGGATCCGAGGGAGGGGTGATTCACTACGTCACCGAGAAGCCCAATCTTAACCGAAGCGAAGTGGCGCTTAGGGCAGTAATGAGCTTTACCAAGGATGGCGCGCCTAGCCAAGAGATCTATCCGGTGCTCAATTTGCCACTCTCAAGTACATTTGGGCTGAGAGTAGCGGGTGAATATGCCCACGAGGGCGGCTGGCTCGATGTTCCTGCGGCCCACGAGAATGACTTCAATAGTCAGAATCTTTCGGATACCAGGATAGAGGCATTATGGAGGCCCGATGCAGCCTTTAAGGCCAATCTGCTCGAAATTATTCATAGTAACGACTATCGCCCAAATCAGGGAGGAGACACCAAAGAGAATGTGATGCCATTGTTCGGGCTGCAGACGGTCCCGAGCGGAGAAGATAAATACGATGTGTCCAACATAAGGCTGGAATATGATGTGCCCGAGGCGGTGACGATCGTAAATAGCGCGACCTACTATCACGATCATAATCTGATGCATAACTATTTTGCAGAAGTGCCGATTGCTGGAACCGTTGAGAGTCCAGTGACCCTTCCGCTGATATATGTTCCAAACAACTACAACTACACTGGGATATCGGACGAATTTCGTATACAAAGCAATGTAAATTCGTCATGGAAATGGGCTGTCGGCGGATTCTATAAGAAAGTCAATACTTCGAACTTTCCAAGTGCCTATTGTATAGGTGGGCCTACGTCTGTACTGACGAGCGATGTAGATGCGGAAATCTTGGGAAATCCTCAAGTGTTTTGCAGCGGGTTCGGTCAAAAAATTACAAGTAAGCAGCTTTCTGGATTCGCCGATACCAATTACAAGTTGCTAAATAGGATGACGGTTGGCGTGGGGGTGCGTTACTTCACGGATAGGCAGCAAAACATAGCATTGGGGGCGCCAGGCCCTCAGGAGGGAAGGTTTATCTCTAGGGATCCCAGGATCTATATGGTGTACGAGTTGAGCAAACACATCAACGCATATGCGAACGCTTCGAAGGGATTTAGGTCTGGAGGGTTCAATGGGTTTGGTGTCGCACCTTTTAATCCGGAAGATGTCTGGCATTACGAGCTTGGAGCGAAGACCAGAGGGCTCGAATCTGTTAGCATTGGCGGAGCAATTTTTTACAGCGCCTACAGGGACTACCAAGCTTTCGTTGAGGCGCCAATAACGCATGCGGATGAAACGATCAATGCGGGAACGGTTCACATAAAGGGAGGAGACTTGGAAGTAGAATGGCGTCCACTGCCCGACTTGTCAATTAACGTGAACGGAGAGTATGTTAATGGGAGGTTTACTTCAATAATCGGAGTTCCACCAACACCATATGACGTCGGAGACCCGCTGGATTTGTCGCCTCGATACCAGTTTAACGGAGCTGTTACGAAGGAATTCCGCGTAGCCGGACGGCCGTGGCACGTGCGCCTGGACTATTCGCAGCGGTCGAAAGTCACCTATAGGAACAGACTGATAGGCGAGTTTTTCTACGGAGAATCGAATAGACTCTATTTGTTGGGACTGGATGCCGGCGTTCAGTGGACTGAGCGGATCAGGTGCGGGTTGACCTTTAGTAATCTTCTTGATGATCGGGGATACGTGGATCCGTTCGTTCAGGGTCAGACGGCCTCGAGAATTCGTCCCCTGACAGTCGGAGTGTACGTTGATGGGGTCTTCTGAACTTCATCGCGGTCGGGCTGTTTAACTGTAGCGGTTTACGGTGTTTCATGATGGTTGATCTGAAGATGGCGCGGGCTCGCGATTTGGGGATTCCTCTTTCGGGTACAACTGGAGCATGCAACGCAATTACCGATGTCCCTGGAATTGAAGTTGGTTATGCCACTCTTTGGTCGGGAAGGGGGTTGATCGCGGTAGGTCATGGACCGGTGCGGACAGGTGTCACGGCGATATTGCCACGGGGACGAGGTGACGCGCGCCCGTGTTTCGGCGGGTCCTTTGCGCTAAATGCCGCTGGAGAAATGACGGGGTTGCTATGGCTTGAGGAGCGAGGCTTTTTTGAGGGACCCATTCTCATCACGAACACCCACGCGGTGGGGGTTACGCGTGATGCCGCGGTACAGTGGATGCGCTTAAGAGGCTGGCCTCGACTGGTGGGTTTCAATGTTCCTATAGTTGGGGAAACCTACGATGGCTTCTTTAATGACATCGACGGCGGACATGTCGCGCCAGAGCATGTCTTTCAGGCTTTAGACTCGGCCAGAGGAGGTCGTTTGGCAGAGGGAAATGTGGGAGGGGGCACCGGGATGATGAGCTACTGGTTTAAAGGCGGTACGGGAACCGCTTCGCGCCGCCTTTCGCAACAGGAGGGAGGTTATACAGTTGGCGTGTTGGTGCAGTCAAATTATGGTAGAAGAGAGCAGTTGCGTATTGGAGGCATCCCCGTGGGGATGGCTCTCGCAGATGACCTCCCGCGCTATCTCGAGCCTGACATTCTCCCCGAAGAGCTGCGACGTCGACACAAGGAGTGGTGTTCACCGCTGTCCGTCGAGGGCTCCATCATTGTCGTAGTGGGAACCGACGCGCCGCTGCTTCCTCATCAGCTGCGACGCTTGGCAAAACGTCCCGCCTTGGGAATGGCCAGGTTAGGAGCGGTCGGAATGTCTGTTTCTGGTGATATTTTTATTGCTTTCTCGACGGCTAACCCGGAGATCGGGGAGAAGCCGGGCGAGTCTGCCACATATCTGACTCCGCACGATTTGAAGATGCACCCGAATCTTGCTCTGAATCCTGTCTTTGAAGCTGCCGTCGATGCTACTGAGGAAGCCATCTTGAATGCATTGGTCGCGGCTGAAGCTGCCGAGGGTGCAAATCGGCTCTTTATCCCCCGCCTTCCGCACACCCGCGTGCAGGAGACCCTAAAAGCGCACGGTCTCTTGAGGCTCGTATGAGTGACTGGTGCAGAGTGCCTTCGTATTGCTGTCAGGGTCGTGTCGCGAAGGTGGTGGAAATTCAGAGATGGCGTAGTCTCCGAGATTGAATTCGAAACCAATCACGGCGTTAGCCGCTCTTCGCGGATTCGCCCTCGATTTTGAGCCCGGCCGGCGCCGCGATTCCCGGCCATTCAGGCACTTACACGTGCGGTGGCAGCGAAAAGCGCTGTAGTGA
>JAJPJO010000242.1 GCA_021324135.1 Pseudomonadota bacterium | reverse complement strand
TGGCAATTGCCGACTTTGAGAAGGCTATTGAACTCGACCCGAAAGATGCAGAGTCCATGGGCACTCGCGCTAAGTTGCTGGACGGCATGGGACAGCACAAAGCAGCAATCGATGGGTTCACTAAGATAATTGAGACGAACGATAAGCTCTATTGGCCTTACATACAACGGGCGGAGTTGTACAAGAACATCAAAGACTACAAAGCGGCGATTGCTGATCTCACCGTGCTTGTGAATCGCCAACCCGCCGATCCCGACTTCTATGAGTACAGAGCCGTCAACTATGTCAAAGCCGGCGATTTGAAGAATGCTCTTGCTGACTACAATAAATTGATCGAATTGAATCCGAAATATTCAGTCGGCTATCACGAACGAGCCAAGATTTACGAGAAGATTGAAGGAGCAAAGAGCAAGAAGGCGTTGGCAGATTTTGCCATGGCCAAGAAGTTGGGCTACAACTGATCGCAAGGAAGATGGCTAGAACTGATCTGCTCAAGTGAGTTAGCTAGAACTGATTGGCAAACGAAGCTGGCTAGATCTGATCGGCTAAACGAAGCCAGTCTTCATACATCAACCATACCAATACCAGCTATCCATGCAGGACTCGGCCGGCGTTACCGGGGTGTGCCGGAATTTATCGCCGTTCTTTTCCAGCCAACTTCTCCACTGCTTGATGATTTCTTGCTGGGCGTCGAGCGGCGCCACGAAGTCTGCGTTGCGAGACATCCATACAGAAAAGAAGTGAATCTTGTGGGAAGGATTGTCGTCGTGCATCTCTTTGTCGAAATCCAGAAACTGCCGCTCATCCTCGCTCAAATGAGACTTCGTTTTCGCTGAGAATGTCTGTCCGGTCAAATAGCGTAGGGCGCGAAGGCAAGCGATAATGTGCTTAGACTCGGCCGTTTTCCCGCCCTCATAGTAGGTCTGGCGTTTTATCGGATGCAGCTCTCGAACCAAGATCGCGGCAGCCAATCGCCTTTGCTCATTCAATTCGTTTAGTTGCGGGCTAATGTTCTCTGATTCGGAGCCAAGCGATGAAATCAAAAGCTTGAGCCGCCGCGTTTCGCCCTGCGCCTCGGCCGGCGATGCAGCAGGAAAGAGCCACAAGGCAGCAAGGCTCAGCGCCAGGAGCGAAAGATATATGCCAATCTTGCAGTTTCGATTCAAAACCGCCACAATGCCTTTTGATGTTGTTTTTATTTTATTAACCGGGAACGCTAGAATCATACTAGAAAGTATCAAAAACCCTGTAGCATTAGTGACAGCATGCTTTTTAGACTAGTATCAGGACTTCTTAGAACGTTCATTACCAAAATGAGATTGAAACAGGCAGCTCCCAGATCTACGGCGCACAATTCATGGACGTCGATTTTCGCCCTGGCGCTATTGGTAGTTTTTGCCGCGATGGTTCTGCCGGGATGCAACGTTCTCAAGCAAGTTACCGGAGAGGTCGTCAAACCGGGCGGCACGAAGCCTAGCGGCGGTCCGGCGACTGCTCATAACAATGCTCCATCGGGTAAGAAGCCAGGCATGGACGGATACTGGAAGTTGGCGTTTTCCCTCAACGATGCTGTGCAGAGCTCGCACATCAAGCTTACGCAAACAGGCGATAAGTTCTCCGGTGAGGGAACGGATGACGACACTAACAAACCGTTTTTCATAGAGAATGGTCTGCTGAAAAACGGCGAGGTTGTCTTCTATAAACGTTATGAGCATCCGGACAACCCGAACTCTCCGCCGGTCGAGTACTCCGGCGCGCTTGATACCACGGGTGGTTCGCCGTACATGAGCGGCAAATTTCTGATCACGACCGGTCAGCAAGAGGTGTCCGGGGATTGGGAGGCGCAGAGAGAGCCGGCAGAAGGAGAAGCAGCGCCGAAGGAGCAGGAAGCACAACAGCAACAGCCGCAGCAGCCGGCAACCCTTCCTCCGAATCAACCTCCGCCGGGCAAGCCCCCCGATATTTCAGGCAAATGGACGGTTGGATTTGAATATCAATTTAAGATTGTTCATTCGACCATGTTCCTCGAACAGGTCAAAGACAAGTTCACCGGTCACGGCTTTGACGATAATACAAATGAAAGGTTCGAGATCGAGAAGGGATGGTACAGCTATCCGAAGCTGACACTGGTTCGCAAGTATCCGGCAATCAAAACGAAGAAAGTGACGAAGCCGGAGCGGCGCATGACTTTCAAAGCCGATGTTTCCTGGGTGAGCGACAAAGACTACTCCGGACCCTATATGTCTGGTAAAACAGAAGGGGGCGGCAACTGGGAAGCACAGCGGGTCTATTGAGTTAATGGCAAAAATTCTTTTGGTCGAAGATGAGCCCGATCTATCTGGAGCTATTCGAGAATGGCTCAGCGACGAGCATTACGTTGTCGAGCTGGCTGAAACGGGACGGCAAGCTCTGGACAAATTAGGCTCGACCGTTTACGACCTGATCCTTTTGGATTGGATGTTGCCTGAGTTGAGCGGGCTGGAGGTCTGCCGTTCCTATCGATCGGAAGGAGGCGCGGCGCCGGTTTTAATGCTCACCGCCAAACGTTCTCTCGCCTCCAAAGAGATCGGTCTTGATAGTGGTGCTGATGATTACATTACTAAACCGTTTCACTTGCGGGAGCTGTCCGCCAGAATTCGCGCTCTTCTTCGCCGTCCATGCGTTGCACCGGTGGTGGTGCTGACAGCAGACGATATCGAACTCGATCGCATTGCCCGCACGGTCATGAAGGGCAAAACGCAGATTCATCTGCTCCCCAAAGAATTCGCCTTGCTCGAAATCCTGATGCGCAATCAGGGCAAAACCATGTCGACCGATTTTCTCCTCGATCAGATCTGGGGAACGAACACCGATGTGGTGGCAGACACGCTGCGCTCGAATATTAAAACGCTGAGGAAGAAGATCGATTCGCCCGGCAAACCATCCCTGATTAAAACGGTCCATGGCATTGGCTATCGAATTGAGACGACCCCTGTTTGCTGATGTGCGCTGGCGCATCGCGGCAATGTTTGTGGCGCTCTCCGGCGTGCTCTACCTCACTCTGGCCGGGCTGGCGATCTGCTTCTTCTACTGGAGCCTGAGCTCGTCGCTCGATAATCATCTGCGCGTGCAAGCATCGGAGCTGGGTCATGCCATTGAAATCGACCAGGGCGGAACGCCTCACTTCAGAGATTGGCTGCGCGTCGTTCAAACCGAGCCGGCACGCTCACTGGCCTCTATTCAACTCTATGATCCAAACGGCGTTCTGCTCGAGAAATATGGCATTAGTGGTCCATCAGGGTTGATCAAGAATCGGCATGAGGTCGATAGTTTTCGCGTCATCGAGACACCTCTGCGGCGCGGCGATCAGTTGCTCGGTTTCCTCCAGATCGCGCAGCCCACGAGCTTTCGCAATGAGGCCATGCAAAAATTGGAGTTGACGATTATTCTGCTTGCACCGGTCTTGCTTCTTGGTCTGGGCGTCACCAGCTACATAGTCTCCGACGCCGCTACCGCTCCCATCCGTGAGAATATCAATTTATTGAAGCAGTTTGTCGCCGATGCATCGCACGAGTTGAATACACCGATCAGCATTCTGCAGGCGCGCATGGATGTGCTCGAGAAGAAGCTCGGCATCGATGAAGGAACGCCCGGGCGAAGCTCGGACCTTTCAAATGAACTCGACATCATTTCGAAAACGACCGAGCGCATGGATAAGATCGTTCAAGATCTCATGCTTCTCGTCGAAGTGGAAGGAACTGTTCGCCAGCCCAAACAAGAGCATGTCCACCTCGACCAACTGATGAAGCAAGTCGCCGCTGAGTTTCAGGCCAAATTCGACGAGAAAGGAGTGAAGCTCACAATCGAGAAAAGCGAACCTGTAACAATCATCGCCTCTCAGGAAAACTTGCACAAAGTGATCGCCAATCTTTTGGAGAACGCCTGGCGTTACACCGATCCAGGGGGTACGGTAAGCGTTTCCCTGGGGCGTGAAAATAGCCTTGCACGGCTGGAAGTCAGCGATACCGGCATCGGTATCCCGCCTGAAAGTTTGCCGCTGATATTCGAGCGCTTCTATCGCGTCGATAAATCGCGCAGCCGAGCCTCAGGCGGATCCGGGCTGGGCCTGTCGATCGTCAAAGCTTTAGTTGAGGCCAGTAACGGTAGCGTAAGCGTGCAAAGCGAGCTTGGTCGCGGTAGCGCATTTAGGGTCATGCTGCCCACAATCTCCGATGCTAGTCAGAAGAGTTGATGCTATTGCATTCCTTTCCAACTGCATGCATTCGCATATCGAGCCCCAGAGCGGCCGGCAACCCCTCTGCCTTTCTCAAACACAAAAATAGAACGTCTTAACATGAGACGGTTGTTAGGCAACATTATCAAGACCGTTCAAAAGTAATACTGCGACCGGTTTGAGCACCATTACCAGGGTGGCATTACACAAAAATTGCACACAACTGTTTTCTGCAATTGATAAATTTGAATAGGTTCCGGGACTTTTGCGCGTGTTTGGATTCGAGTTATAAACTCAAAAATTGAAGGTGCAAATCAAAGGCGAACGACAATTTTCTCATCTGAGCATGACTTTTGCCATGCTACTGCTTTTGGTACCATTGGTTTTCACCCAACAAATTGTCTGGGCCCAGCAACCTGCCGTGCAGCAGCAAGAAGCTCCTCATCCGCAACAAGGAGCGGCTTTGCGCGGCATGGATTCGCCTTCTGCTGATACAGCCGCCAAGCCTGCACGCCCGGTCATCACCACACCTGATACCACACAGAGCGAGCAACCATCGCCGGTGCTTCTGAAGCCAGCCATTGAAAAGCTTGCTCCACAGGGACCTCTGACCCTTTCCGACGCTATTAAATTTGCTGAAAAAAACTATCCTTCCATCAAGCGCTCAATGGCTCAGATGGAAGCAGGGCGTCTCAACGTAACGGTTCAAAAATACAACGAATATCTGCCCGATTCTCTATATCAGTGGCAAGAGATAATGGCGTCTCACAATAAGTTGACTCAGATTATCTTCGGGTCGCCCGTGTTTCCGGCTAACCCAGGGCCAGGTCAGGAAGCCGATACGATGCGACCTTACTTTTACAGCGGTCAGGGTTTCAGCTTGGATTGGGCGCCACTCGATTTTGGTTTGCACAAAGCTAGAATTGATCTTTCCAAAAAACAGTACGGGCAAGCGAGTTCCGCCTACGACGTCACCCGCCTGGACGTACAGATCGCGGCTGCCAATGCTTATTTCGACGTTATTGAGGCAGTGCAGGAGGTTAGAGCAACGGAGGAGAATGTGCGTTCCTTCGATCAGTTTCGAACCATCGTGCAGGCGCATGTCAACGCGAAATTAAAGCCGGGAGCAGACCTCGCGCTGGCCGAGGCACAATTGGCCAATGCACGGAATCAGAACATTCGTGCCCAGCTCAACTTAGAGACGGCGAAAGCCGGTTTATCGAACGCACTAGGAGTAGCAGGAACTGATGTCGATGTTCTCGAGCGCGGCATCGCCACTGTTATGGAGCGGCGCAACCTGCAGTCGGCCGAACCATTCTACGACCAGGTTCCCATACTCAAAGCCGCACAGGCGGCTTTGCTTACCGCAAAAGCGCAGCGGCGTGTTCTCAACAAAGAATACTTTCCAATTCTTCATTTTCTCGGCGGTGTGCAGACTCGCGGCTCGAACCAGAACGTGCGCGGCAGCCCTCAGTCAGCAAATTTTTATGGTCTTGTGCCGCCACGTCCCAACTACCAGGTTGCCTTGATCGTCAACTGGAACTTTCTCGATTGGTTCCGTTTACGAGCCGAGAAGAAAGTACAGGATCAGCGGATCATCGCTCAGCAGGAAGAGTACAACATCGTCTTGCAAAATTTGAAAACAGAAGATGCTCGCTCACGAGCTCGCGTGCGAGCTGCTATCGCAATTGCTGAAAACATGCCTGTGCAGGTGGCAGCCGCAGAGACGGCCGCCGAGCAGGCGCGCACGAGATACGACGTAGGATTGAGCAGCGTGGCTCAGGTCGCTGAGGCGAATCAGGTGCTGGCTCAATCACGAATGCAAGAAGCGATCGCAAAGGTGGCGGTGTGGCGCGCACTATTGGCGGTGGCAGCAGTGCATGGCGATTTGCGTGCACTCATGGCGGAAGCCGATCGAGTTCAGAGGAGCATGTAAGCACAATGTGGCTGATCAAATTAGCGATGAGCCGCCCGGTAACCATAATGGTACTGGTCATTGCCATTATCCTCATCTCCGTGCTTGCCATCGCGCGCATGAAGGTGGACATCTTTCCGCAACTCGACTTGCCCCGGATTACGGTAATCCAGCCTTACGGCGGCATGGATCCGGCGCAGATGGAAGGCTACATCGTCACCTTCTACGAGCAGCACTTCTTCTACATTAGCGGAGTCGATCACGTGTCTTCGCGCTCGATTCAGAGTGCCGCTGTCATGGACGTTTACTTCCAGCCGGGCGTCGACATGGCTGATGCCATGTCGCAGGTTGTGGCTCAGGTCGAGCGCTCGCGCGCCTACATGCCACCAGGAACGGTGACGCCATTTATTTTGCGATTCGATGTCGGCAACGTTCCGGTCGGATTCTTGGTTTTCTCGAGTCAAACGCGCAATCTCGGCGAAATCCAAGACCTCGCCTATGCACGCGTCAGACCGGTCGTGTCAACCACCCCGGGCGTATCAACACCTCCGCCGT
>JAJPJO010000522.1 GCA_021324135.1 Pseudomonadota bacterium | reverse complement strand
GCTCCATCCTCAACAGCCACAGCCAATCAGGAAAGGAGCAGCGACCATGAATAAGATGATCAACGTTCTTTCAATTATTTTGCTGCTGCAGATCGCATTAGCCGTTTTTCTCAGAACCTCCGACACCATATTTGGTGGCGCACCAGACAAAAAGTTGTTGACCTCCGATTTGAGCACCGTCAACAAGATAACCATTGAAGAAAAAGGCGGCCAATCACTGACGATTGAAAAGGACAAAGACACATGGATTGTGCCTTCTTACTTTCATTTTCCTGCCTCTAAAGAGGCGGTAAATAAATTGGTCGATACACTCAAGAATATGAATAAAGGTTGGCCGGTCGCCACGAGCGCTGATGCGGCTCCGCGTTTCAAAGTTGCTGCCGAAGATTATGTTCAGAAGCTCACACTGGCAAATGGACAGGCTCCGGTGGTGACTATCTTTATAGGCTCTTCGTCCGGATATCACAAAACATACTTGCGAGTCGACAAGGAAAATGACATCGAAAGTGGCGAGATTCCAAGCCAGCAGCTAAGCACCCGCAGTGACGATTGGTTCGATCGCTCCGCCGCTTCAGTCAAAAAGGATGAGATTGCCGCCATCGAATTGCCGCAATTGAAGCTTGAGAAGAAGGACAAAGACTTCATCCTTACTCATGATGGAAAGGCTGACAAACTCGATCCGCTGCTCGCCGATCAAGTTCTGGATGACGTCAGCAACCTGAGCATATCGGAGGTTCTCGGGCAGGAGGAAAAGCCGGAATATGGGCTCTCGCAGCCAATCCTGACTTTCTCTGTCACGCCAAAATCGGGCAGCAAGGTCGAATACAAGCTTGGAGCGCTGGCGAGCAAAGAAGGAAATTTCCTCGTGCTCAAATCATCCAATTTGCCCTACTATCTGAAAATCGATCCGTGGGTTGTCGTTCGTATCAAGCAAATTGATGCGCGCGGTCTCGTGGCTCGCTCGGAGCAGTTGCAAAAGGCCAAAGAGAAGGGGGCCGCAGCTCAACAGCCGGGCAAAGCGAAGTAATCGGAAAGGCGGCGCCCTCCATCTTTCCCTTTATAGTCATTTGACGATAGAAATGGACCGTTTTTAATAGTCATATGACGATAAGCCCGTGCAGAAACGCAGCAAACGCTCCTCCTTTATCGTCATTTGACGATAGAAATCGTCCGTTTTTCATAGTCATATGACGATAAAGTTGGGGGCAAGGCAGCACTTGTTTTGGGTCTGAAGCCAATTTGTCTTATCGATCCAGCTGGGGCAGTCCAATTTCGTTTGACTGCGTGTTTTTCACATAGGCAAACGGCGGCGAGGGGGCCAAAATATCAAAATATTGCTCACTCACAATGCACCCCCAGACAATTTGAGGTTTCAACCATGGGCTACGATTACGATATCTATGGGCGCCCGCATAATATCGACGTCGATGCGCGTAATCTCGCATACGGCTTCAACTACGACGACCCGCACATGGTAGCGCAAGCCATGCGGGACGAACTCAGCATCTTGTCGCCGCGAGGACAGATGGAGTTGATCCAGGATACGCAAAGGTTTTCCGAAGGTGCCTTGCGAATCGATCCGATTCTGCAGCGCGATATATTTGATAACGTCTATGACACGGGGCAGCGCCAAGTCTCCGTTAACACCGAATACGGACAGGAACCCATTGCCATACTGCAAGGCGGACCGCAACGACCGATCGAGCCTGGTGTTTATGAACCAGGGGTCACCATTGATTTGATGTTCGGAATGAACAACTGCTCGCCCTTCCGTTTTGATCGCGACGAGGACCGGATGTGGCGCGAGCGCGGCGAAAGAATCTGGGAAGAGCGCGAGGAACATAGGCGCCGAGACCCTGATTTCAGACCGCGACTATCCTGGGTTCAACCCGGTTTCACCCCGCAGACCTTCCATGGAGGCGAGCATCACGGGGTCGGCAACTATACCGATCAGAGGCAAACGATTCCGCAGACACTGCCGCAATACGGTAATGGAGGAGTCACAAACCCGCGGGTCATTAATCCTCGAACTGATTTGCCTTCAGGCACAGTGCCTGTCTATCCAGGCAATGGATGGCGTCAGCCGCATACCGATAACACCAGGACAATTCGAACACCCGAAGCAGTTCGCAAACTGCCGCCACAGTATGAGGGTCAGGGGGCAGGAATCATCCAGCACCCCATTCCGCATCCCGACCAGGGGGTCAAGCTGCAACCGCAGGGGGCTCGCCCGGGCGATCACGACCACGACCGTGACGACCCGCGCAAGGTGAAGCGCTAGTTGAGATTTGAACGCATGCGCCCCATTGTGCACTGAGGGCTGAGAGCTCAGCGTCGGCAAGAGCTTAGCGCCTGCATCGTAAACTGGGTATATGGTGCTAGATGACTAACCGATTGAGGCACGGTGCCAATGTTGGAAGTGTGGGTGTTAACTGTTCCCTGGGTATTAGGCAACATAGCTCTCTTCGGCTGGCTGATCTGCCTTGGCATTCAGAAGCTCTGGAAAACAAGATCGCCTGCGTATTCGCTTACCATCATAGGTACAGCTCTGGCGCTGATCTTCTTCCTGATCGGAAGCGCTTACTCCATGCATCTGAGATGGGAAGACGCCGGTTGCCTGTTGTGGTTGATGATACCAGCAATGGTACTAGCACCCAACCTGACTCTGCTCGCCTATATGCGACTTACAAAAGGTAAGCAGAGAAATCGCACGTTGCTGGTCTGTCTTGGAACCCTGGCAGCGATATCGATTTTCATGGGCATGATCAGCATCCTTGGACTGATCATCTACCTGGTCATGGAGTCAAAGGCCCTCGGGAATCTCAAATCCTGAGGCACTAATGCATGTCGAACCACTCCGCTCGAAACTGCTCGGCTTTTTCCGGGTGGCTCATGAAAAAGCGATAGCGGTCGGGGTGGTTGGCGACCCAATCAGGATGGTGCTCAGCCCATTCTCTGAACTGCATTCGATCGCTGCGACGCTCGTTCTCGACGCGTTCCTCGAACCATTCATGGCGATATCGTTCGGCTTCCTCGGGATGACGAATGAAAAATTGGTATCGATCGGGATGCGCCTCAGCCCATTCCGGATGCATGCGCGCCCACTCAGCGAACTGCATGCGATCGCTGCGCCAATCGAACCATTCATGCCGAAACTTCTCAGCCTCTCCAGGATGGCTAAGGAAGAAACGATAACGATCAGGGTGTTGGGCAACCCAGTCGGGATGCTGCTTGGCCCATTCCACGAATTCTATTCGATCCTCAAATCGATGCACCATGCGAGAGAAGCCCTGCGCAGATGCGCTGTATGGAAGCGCGACCGTGGCAGTAACAGCCAGTCCCAGCACCGCAAGCAGTGGCACTAAATTGTTGTTCTTCATGATCTAAGTACTCCTTTCCCATTATGTTTGAAGAAAAAGACATGTAAAAGATTGCCGCCTATTGTTGATGCTTTCTTGGACGGCAGCACGGCAACGAAAGTTCTTCAAACAAGCTTAAATCTGGAGACCTTGCTTTACAATTTCAAAATTTGACGTCGACTTTTGATTTTGACCGGGCGCAGCCAGTGTTCAATTCAAAGCGCGTGGCGGCATTGTCCGTTCTATGATCTGCAATGCCCACGGATTTACAGGCTCGAGCTTCAAGGACGTGCGCGCTGCCTCGATCGCTTTTTGTTTCGCTCCGAAGCTGAGGTAGAGTCGCGCAATGCTTGAAAGCGAGAGGGCATCTGCGGGCCGGCAGTCTTCGGCTTTTTTCAAATTTGCAAGAGCGGAGTCTGAGTTATGCATCGCCGCATCGAGCTCGGCAGATCGTATATAAATCCACGGATTGTTTGGCATGGTTGCGCGGCAGCGGTCGAGAATCGATTGAGCCGTTTCATAATCCTTGGATGCCGTTTTCACCTGTGCCATCACCAGCAGTGCATCTATATTCTGCCCGCGCTGCAAGGCGAGCCGGGTCAGTTTGTCCGCTTTGGATATCTGCCCGGTGGCCAGAAAAGCCTGTGCGCCTACAAGCAAACGATAGCTGAGATTTTCTCCGCCCCGCAGCCTTTCGGCTGACACCGGCAGTGGTGCCAACAGCTGCAATGCCTCCGCAGACTTGCCCTGCAACACCTTAGCCTGAGCAAGCAAGCACGTAGCCATAAATGTCTCCCGGCTGTTCCTGTCCGGCTCCTGACTGATCACGAGCCGGGCATCCTGGATCGCTTCGCGGATGTGACCGGTGCGCATGTTCAAGTCGGCTCGATTGAGCATAGCCACCGAGTTAGCGGGGTCAAGCGCCAGAGCGCTTCGCAGCAGTTTTTCGCATTGCTGAAAATCGCGCTGCTGCAAGCTCAAGTAGGCGAGGCTGACTTTCGCCTCCACATAATCCGGTTTCCATTTCAACGCCTCCTTCCAATGCTCGCTGGCTGAATCGAAACGTGCCAGATTGAATTCAGATCCGGCAAGACCGTGCCAAGCCGGAGCGAATGTCGGCTCGAAATGGGTGGCGGTGCTGAAGCATTGCTCGGCTCTTTGAAAAGATCCTTCTCGGTAGAGCTTCAACCCTTCATTGTACGAGTAGAGGACGACGGCCTTTCGGGCCATAAACATGCCGATGCCACATGCCACCAATAGCGATACCACAATTCGCTGGCAAAGCACGAACTTATGGGTTTGCCTCAGTGCCGGAAGCACTTGCACAGGCGCCAGGAGCACCGGGACCGCTTCGACCGGTAAGGCAAAGGTTCGCTCCGATATGGCAGTGCACAAATCGGCGAACTGAGTTTGAGTGAAGAAAAAAGAAGGCACGTAATGCGGCACCACCAGTGATGGCACCTCGGATGCGGACCCGCTGGCGTTCTTCCCGGCTGCCACCTTTCCAAAACCGGCGATCAAGCCTTTGCCGACATCGAGAGGAACAAAGATCGTCAACCGTTTTACACAATGATCGTAGGAAAATATTTTGCTGAACAGATGCTCGTCTTCAATGGAGACGGCCTTGATCTTGCTCCAGGCGATGAGCTTGCCGAAACGCCAGAGCCTGATGCCCTCGCCATCGAGTCTGATACCACCAGTCAAGATGCGCATCATATGAAGGAAGCCGACGAAAAAAACAAACCACAAGACAAGCGCCGCCGTCCAGCAGCCGACAAGAGCCAGTATCCATGCAGTTACAGTCGTGGAGCCAGGGATAAGCGCAACCGCATCGGGAATGGCGAGCACGGTCGCCACCGCCACGGACGTGCGAATGCCGAGCAAAGCTAGCGCCTGCGCGTTGTACTCGAATATCTTGACCACCTGTTCCTGGGCCGGCTGCGCATCTTGCTGCGCCAGTTGCAGGTTCGAGTCGATTGGCTGTGCGGTCATATGGCCCGGCTGCTCCGGCTTAGGCGAATTAGCTCCGATAATTTACCGCCCTTATATTCCATTGACATCCAGGGAGATTGATAGCTGGGCTACAAAATTTCACATGTTGTCAACTCGGCCCTTCCCGAAAGATTAAACACCTGGTAGATTCTATGTTCTAATAAACGGTATTGGACGGCTCCCACCTGACAGCTATACCCTGATCATCCAGATCATGTGTGAATCAAGGGTCATAAATTGCGGAGTGTTGCAGAGGGTGCCGGCTGCCTGAGTGGGGGTTAGATAGGGCAACGAAGGCAAATCATAAACAGGCATGTTGCAAATGCGTTCAATTTTCTAACAAATTGCTGTTTGTGAAAGTGTTTTCAGTTAGCATTGTAAGGCCGAAAACGCGCCGGCAGATTCTAAGAGCGTTGGAGAAACTGAACGGGGGTTAATACAGATCGTGGCAACAGGAAACGAAATGAGTTCTTTGAAGATCCTGATAATCGAAGACGATGTCAATATCGCTCGTCTCATCGAACTCGAGTTGGGCTACGAAGGCTACCAGGTGTCGGTAGCACATGAGGGAAACCAGGGTCTCGATCTCTTTAAGAGAGAGCAGCCCGATCTGGTCCTCCTTGATGTCATGCTTCCCGGTCTTGATGGCGTCGAGGTCTGCAAACGCTTGAGATCGATGTCGAAAGTCCCCGTAATCATGCTCACCGCTAAAGATGGCGTTCAAGACCGCGTCGTCGGATTGGACAGTGGCGCTGACGACTACCTGACCAAGCCGTTCGCCACCGAAGAGCTTCTGGCAAGAATCCGCGCCGTCATGCGCCGCAAGCCGCAAGAGGGCATCCTCACTTATGCCGATTTGTGGATGGACCAGCTCAACCGCGTTGTGAAGCGGGGTGAGCGGCAACTCGACCTGCGAGCCAAGGAATTCGATCTGCTCAGACTGTTCATGCAGTATCCCGAGCAAGTGCTGTCGCGCGAATTCATTTTCGACAAGGTCTGGGGCTATGACTTCATCGGCGAATCGAACGTCATCGAAGTCTACATCCGCTACTTGCGCTCGAAGCTTGAAGACGGCAACCAAAAGCGCCTGATTCAAACCGTGCGCGGCGAAGGTTATGTTCTGAGAGAAGAAGAGCCGTCGCGTTAGATCGCGTCGAAAGGCTCTTGCATCAGAAACATCAAACGGCTTCTCACCTCGGGTGAGAGCATTTGCAAGGTTTTTAAAGCCCGGCAACGAACGTAGGGATTGTCGTCCTTGCTCAGTTTGAGCAAGATATTCTCCGGCATGTGCGGATTCTCGGCAACGCCGTAACGCACATCGACAGCCGGATCTTGCGACAGAACAGTGAGAATCTTAGCGGGAGTGTGCGGGTTCTCAGCCACGGCCAGGCGCACTTCGCTGCTCAAGTCCTCGGCCAGCCGCTTCAGTATGTCTACTGGAGTCTTCGGATTCTCCGCGACGCTGCGCCGAATCATCTCGCTGGAGTCGTCAGCCAGGCGCGACAGGACGCTCAGCGGAGTGTTCGGATTGCCTGCCACCACCCGTCTTACATGGACTATATCGCTGTCCGCTTTCAAGCTCGTCACGTTAGTCTCGCTCGATATTTTGGGTTCCGGGCACTCCTCGTCTCTAGATTTCTCAAAATCGCTCTCCTTCTTTTGCGGCATCATCCCGATTACTCCTGAGGTGGTTCGCCTTCCAGCAACGAGGATGCCCAAAGACCAGTCAATTAGGCGAAAACTGACTCCGGTAGGTAAGTTATACCCAAAAATAATCAGCAAATATCCTCGCAAGCCGCATCAGTATGGAAATTCGGAGTCGTTCTTCCTGCAGTCTTCTACCCCAAATACTTACTTTGCGGAGGCCAATCGGCGACAGAAGGTTAAAACCATGGGAATTTCCCTCCTGACAACCCGGTTTTTCATCGGAAAAGCTCCTTTATCCCCTTGAGCTTGAGGTTATGTAACGTTATTATAAGCGAACACACTAAGTTGCTCTGTCTAATAAAAAGACGCTTCATTTCTCGTTTTTGTTCGGTGCTCAGATCCCACTCCCAAACAGGGTTTCAGCAACTCAGAGGTAACCCCATGTCTATTGTCGCTACAAGAGTATCCACCACATTTGGTGCGTACCAAACAGACGAAATGCACAACGAGATAATCAGCGTGTCTGATTCCGGCTGTTGGATTCTGCGTTTGCCGCCTATGCTCATCGAGCATCAAGGCGAGCTCGAGCGTTTGCTCTCGAAAGTTTTCAATAATCTTCCAAAGTCTCCTGATAACATCGCGCTAGCCAGGCAAATGTCGCTTAACTGGTGCGTTTCCAAATGCAAGCAAAACGGCTTGCGCTTTGAGGATTGTGTGCAAGCGCACCACTGCTAGTGTCACCACGAGCGCTTCGGTTGCTTAGCTGCAGCTTAAATGCTGCTTGGCTCGGCAGCTTGAATGCTTGATTGGCTGGGGCTCGGATGCTCCCGACTATTCTTCGGCCGGCTGATCGTCGGCACCAGAGTCGCTACCACCGTTGGAGTCCTCGTCCTCCTCTCCTTCGGTGGTCGGCTCGATTATCTTACTGACCGATACCACCTCATCGTCTTCGGCGAGTTGCTGCAAGCGCACGCCGGTAGCCATTCTGCCCTGAACGCTGATGTCGTTGACCTGCTGTCTGACCACAATACCATTAGCGGTGGCAATGACTATCTGGTCGCCGTCAGCCACGACGCTCAAGCAAGCCAGGCGAGACTTGGCGGTCTTGAACTTCGTGCCGATGATGCCGACACCGGCTCTTCCTTGCTGGCGGAACTCGTCGAGCTTGACGCGCTTGCCGTAGCCGTCGTTGGTGACGACCAGAACGAAGAAGGATTCCTTGGGCTCGATGGCGTCGAAGCCGACGATCGCATCGGCGGTTCGCAATGTAATCGCCCTGACACCGCGTGCGGTGCGACCCATCGGTCTCAGCTCCTCTTCGCTGTAGCGAATGCACATGCCGTTGCTCGTGCCGATGATCACATCGGACTTGCCTTGCGACGAGCGTACCCAGCCCAGTTCATCGCCATCGCTGAGGGTGATGGCGATGATGCCGCTGCGTCTGATGTTGGCGAATTCAGACATCGGCACTTTCTTGACGTAAGCCTGGTGAGTGAGCATGACCAGGTAGGCGTCATCCTTGAATTCCGACACCGGGATAACCGCCGTCACCTTCTCTTCCTGACCGAAGGGAACCAGGTTGACCAGCGCCAGACCGCGGGCGGCGCGGCCGCCTTCGGGCAGATCCATGACTTCCAGTGGATATACCTGTCCCCTGTTCGTGAAGACGAGCAGGCGATCGTGCATGTTCGCCACGAAGAAGTGTTGCAATTCATCCTCTTCGCGGGTTTTCATGCCGGTTACGCCGCGGGTGTTTCTTCTCTGCCGTTTGAACGTACCGAGCGATATGCGCTTGATGTAGTTCTGGTTGGTGATGAAGACAGCCATCGGCTCATTGGGCGTCAGATCTTTGGCGGAAATCTCGGTGTCCGCTTTGCCTTCGATGCGCGTGCGCCGATCGTCGCCGAACTTCTCTTTGATTTCGAGCAGCTCTTTCTTAATCACTTCGTTGACCAGCTTGCGGCTCTCGAGAATTTGTTTGTACTCGGCAATCGCTTTCTGCAGGTCATCGTATTCGCCCTGGATCTTGCCGCGCTCTAATCCTGTCAGCCGGCGCAGTTGCATTTCCAGAATGGCGTTGGCTTGCGCCTCATCGAGTTTGAAGCGCTTCATCAACTCGTCGCGCGCTTCATTGACAGAGGGTGAACCTCGCACAATCTTGATGACATCATCAAGATTTTCGAGCGCTTTAAGCAAGCCCAGAAGGATGTGCGCCCGCTCTTCCGCTTTGCGCAGCTCGTAGCGCGTGCGCCGCGTCACCACCTCGACGCGATGATCGATAAAGAGCTGCAGCATTGGTGCCAGAGCCAGGGTTGCCGGCTTGCCGTTTGTCTCGCCGCGAGCTTTATCCGGTGGCAGAAGCGCCAATGTGTTTACAGGAAATGACTGTTGCAGCTGGGTGTGTTTATATAGATTGTTGAGCACGACCTCCGGATGGGCGTCACGCTTGAGTTCGATGACGACTCGCAAGCCGGTGCGGTCGGTTTCGTCGTTCACGTCACTGATGCCGGTAAGCTTTTCGCCGCGGACCAGCTCTGCTACCCGTTTTGTGAACGCCTCCGGTCCGACCATGTACGGCAGCGATGTAATTATGATCGCCATGCGGCTCTGCCTGCCCGATCCGCCTTGCAGCTGCTCGATGGTCGCTTCGCCTCTTTGTAAAATCGAGCCGCGCCCGGTGGTGTAGGCTTCCTCGATGCCTTCAGTACCCATGATCAAGCCGCCGGACGGGAAATCCGGTCCTTTGATCCACTTCATCAGATCTTTTGAATTTAGCTCGGGATTGTCTACAAGAGCCACGCATCCATCGATTACTTCGCGCAAATTGTGCGGCGGTATATTGGTCGCCATGCCAACAGCTATGCCGGCAGAGCCATTGAGCAAGAGGGCGGGAACGCGCGCCGGCAAAACAGTCGGCTCTTCGCGGCTTTCATCGAAATTGGGCCGCATGTCGACCGTCTCTTTTTCGATGTCGGCAAGCATCTGCATCGAGATGGGCGCCAGCTTGGCTTCTGTATAACGCATGGCGGCAGGCGGATTATCAAGGTCGCCGAAGTTACCATGACCGTCGATCAGGACATAGCGGCTCGCTTCTTTCTGAGCCATTCTTACGAGCGTTTCATAAATGGCCGAGTCGCCGTGCGGGTGATAGTTACCCATGACCTCGCCAACCGTTTTCGCCGACTTGCGGTAACGCTGGTTAGGCTCGAGTCCCTGCTCGTACATGCCATAGATGATTCGCCTGTGAACCGGCTTCATGCCGTCGCGCACATCGGGTATGGCGCGGCTGACAATCACTGACATGGCATAGTCGATAAACGACTTGCGCATTTCGTCGCGCAGTTCGACCTCGACGATGCGCTCTCCAGAACTACCTGTTGACTGGCTCACGTTTTTCAAACTCCTGAATTAGGCAATCGAACTTGATTTCGGCAATCGAATGAGAACTCGCACAATCGAAAAATGGCGGCAAAACTGCCCTCGCGGATCCTCAAAACTGAAGTATAACATTCTCAAGCTATCAAGCTTGTGAAGCGGATCTTAGCCATTTTCAACTCTTAAAAAACTCTCCGAATTTTATTTAGGTTCATTCATGTAATGACAAGCATAGTCTCTTGCCTGCAGGCATTCTGCTATAGTCAGCCAAGTGGCTCAATGGCTATAGCACCCGGGGCCCGGTAAATCAACAAACACGATTAAATGGAAGGAGTCCTATGGAAGGGGTCCAGGCGGGGGTTTCTACCGTGGAAGCAGACGAGAGCTTCAGGCTGCGCAATGAAAGACTGAGGAAGCTCGAGGAGCTAAAGAGCAAGGGCATAACGCCCTATCCTTACCGCTTCTCGCGCACCCACAAAGCTGCTGAATTGCAGGACATATACAAGGACCTGGCTGCCGAGAATGAAACGCAAGATGTGGTGCGGGTTTGCGGTAAAGTGATGAAAGAGCGCAACACCTGGATGTTTGTCGACCTCTATGACGAGTCCGGCAAGATTCAGCTTTTCTGCCACAAAGACTCATTGGATGCGGAGAAACTGAAAACCCTGAGGCTGCTGGACAAGGGCGATTATCTTGGCGTCGAGGGAACAATTCGCCGCACCAAAGCCGGCGAACTATCGATTCGAGTCACCGACTACACCATACTCTCGAAGTCGCTATTGCCGCTTCCCGACAGCTGGGAAGGTTTCACCGACGTGGAGGCTCGCTATCGCCACCGCTACGTCGACATGGTCATGAATCCTTCGGTGCGTGAGACTTTGAAGAAACGGAGTCTCGCCGTGCGGGCGATCCGAAAATTTCTCGATGATCGCGATTTTCTCGAGATCGAGACTCCCACCCTGCAAGTGGAAGCAGGGGGAGCGGATGCGCGTCCTTTCATCACGCACCACAACACTCTCGACATCGATCTCTTTTTGCGCATTGCTACAGAGCTGCATTTGAAACGCCTGATCGTGGGCGGATTCGAGCGCGTTTATGAGATTGGCAGAATTTTCCGAAATGAAGGCATCAGCACGCGTCACAATCCGGAATTCACGATGCTTGAGATGTATTGCGCCTATGGCGACTACAACGATCTCATGAACTTTGCCGAGGAAATGCTGCTTGATTGCTGCATAGCTG
The DNA here is from genome assembly GCA_021324135.1 of Pseudomonadota bacterium. Classification (GTDB taxonomy): domain Bacteria; phylum Cyanobacteriota; class Vampirovibrionia; order Obscuribacterales; family Obscuribacteraceae; genus JAJPJO01. The sequence continues at coordinate 11,542 of JAJPJO010000522.1, read as the reverse complement.
TAACGGGCAAACATGAAGTCGAATATCAAGGGCAGACGATCGATTTCACTCCTCCGTTTAAACGGCTGCGCATGGTCGATTCCATCAAGTCAGTAGCTGGAGTGGATGTTGAACAGATAACCTCGCTTGAAGAGCTGAAAAAGACTGCCACCGCCCTTGGTGTTGAACTCGGCGATGAAGCCAGCCGCGGCGAAGTCATTAACGCGATCTTCGAAAGCAAAGTCGAATCGACCTTGGTCCAGCCGACATTCATCATCGACTACCCGGTCGAGATCTCGCCGCTGACTAAGGTGCATCGAACGAAACCAGGTGAAGTCGAGCGCTTCGAGCTGTTCGTCTATGGTCGCGAGCTGGCAAACGGCTACAGCGAGTTGACCGATCCGCTCGATCAGCGCGCCCGACTGGAAGAGCAAGCGCGAAAGAAGGCAGCTGGAAACGAAGAAGCCATGCCGCTCGACCTCGATTTCATCGAAGCGATGGAATACGGCATGCCACCAATGATGGGGATAGGCATCGGCATAGATCGACTGGTCATGCTCCTGACGAACTCGGCATCAATCCGAGACGTCATCGCCTTCCCGACGATGAAACCTCTGAAGAAGGCGGAGTGACTTCATGAGCCTGGTCCGCATCTACCTTTATAGCATCGGTCAGAAAGTGGTCATTCCCGAGATGGTTGAAACCGGGGAAGGAGTGATCATCGAGCGTGGTCCGGTAAAGGTCTTCGATCTCCACCAGCTCCCGGAATGGAAAGCTTTGGTGTATACGAAACTATCGCAAGGGAACCCGCTCATTCCAACGCCCGAGGTCAGTGACGAACCAGGCTCTGCTGTTCTGGATAAACTCGGTTTGCAGAAGTGGTCCGACTTCGAACGATACGCAATCATGTATACGATCCACAAGGGCGCCAGATTCACATCGGTGTATACCACCGGTCGGAACCCTGATGGCACCTGGACTCAAGGCACTAAGGAGCGGCACTTCGAATCACGCGCGCCACTAGAGCTGGTGATTGATGAAGTGGCGTCTGATCTCGTGAAGGAACCAGAGGCGGTGGCACGACCGACAACTCTGCTTCTCGGTGGTTCACAAAATCCTGCTTCTTAGTGGTTCATAAATCCGGCGGTAGGAAGCACTTCCGTGTGTGCTCTGAAGAACCCTTAGGGCGTGACATATATTTCTATGTCAAATTCTCATCTAGCGAAGCTGTGACAGACTCTGTAAAGCCACTATTCATCAGTATCTTCAGGGTCGCATTTTTTGGTCGCTTTAAGATTTTACAAATAAGGTATGTCAGACCCTAAGGATGCTTGCAGCAAGGTTGCTAGAGGGGCTTATCAGATAAACGATGGCGCACCTACACGTGTGCTTGGCGCACTTACATGTGCTCCTCAATGTCTTCCTTCAGGTGATCGTAGTAGGTTTCTATGCGCCACTGCTCGCCGGGATTGCCTCTCAGTATCAGGCAAGCTGCCTCGATATTCTGTTGCGCTTCTTTGTAATGTCCCTCAGCAAATAATGCCCGGGCCATGAGGTAATGACTTTCGGCTACCTGCAGGTGTCTTTTGCCGCCGATAGCGATAAACACGTGCATGGCATCCAGCAGATGCGATTTCGCCTCTTCGTACTTTTTCTCCTCGAGGCATACTCTGCCCAGCACCTGCTCCAGGCGAGCCCGCGCCCAGGTGCCATCGTTGCCCGGTTGAGCTGCACATAAGCCCATACCCGAGGAGATGAAGCCATTTGCCCTGTCGTAGCGTTTGACCTTGCACTCAACATCAGCAAGATAGTAATAGAGCATCGGCGCATTTCCAGTATAGGCAGGCTTACCGGCAGCGCGAGCCTCATCGGCGGCTTTGCGCACACGGGCAAGGACAGGAGCAATGCCATCGTAAAAACGCTCCGCATCATCGGCAAGCCACAAGTCGGAATAAACACGCAGTGATGCAGAAGCGACCGCACAAATCTCGAGATCGGATGCTCCCTTTGACTTTGCTCTTTCAATCGCTGCTATAAAAGGATCCTGGTAAGGCGGTAGTTTTTCGCCATGGATAATTTGGGCTCGCTCAAGCAGCACCATATACGGCACCGAAGTCTCGTCCACTTTGCCGGCGCCGGCGGTGGCTTGAGTTTTGTTCTTGTTGAGCTCGGCCAATTGATTGGACCACTTCTTCGCCTCATCGGGCTTGCCGGCTCTGTGCAAGATATCCACGATTTTACTCATGGTCGCGATAATAGTGTTTTGATCCTGCTCCTTCCAAGATCTCTCAAAGTCGAGCAGGCGCTCGAGCGTTTTTACCGCATCAATCTTCCGGTCCGATCTTTCAAGCGAGTCCGCCAGTTCGGCCCCATTCTCACAAATCTCCCAGCGCTTCTCTTCCTTTATTGAATCACGCTCGTGCAACCATAAATCGAACGATTCTTTCAAATTCGGTACTGCTTTGGCATGTTGATTGGTATCTCGATAAAACTGCCCCAGTCGCTTCAAAATAGTTGCCATCACCCATGGTGGCGACTTCAAATGCCTGCCCAGTTTGATGCCACTGACGAATTTGAATTCAGCGTCCTGCTTGAGCTCGTTCAAACTGGCTTCCGCTCGACCTACATAGTAGTACACGAGCGGCGCGCAGATGGCGGCTGATTTTTGAGATGATGGGTCGCCGGCTACTGCAGGTTCAACCTTAGATAACAAAGGCTCCAACGTCTTGCCGTAAAGCTCCACAATTTCCTTGTGCTTGTGGTGCCTGGACATGTCGTGCAGGAAGTAGACCGCTATCGAGCAGCGATCGACGACGCCGAGATGTTTCGCTTCCGGTCCGCTCAATAAAGCCGTCAGTGCCTGGCTGGATGACTTTCCCAGATCGAATCGGTTTTCGAAGGCGGAAAGCGCCACCGTGGAGACCTCGGAGGAACTTCGCCCCGGACGCGAAGCATGAAAGGCTCCGAAGTAATCAGAGAATGAGCCGCCGGGTAACAGAGCCGGGAAGCTGATCACGATAGCTAGCAGAATGAAGAAAACAAGCGTGCCTGTAAGTTTTTCCGAGGATATGTGGAAGCGTCCAAAATCGATGATTCGGCTGGCCAGTAGATTGTCTCGCACGCGCTCCAATTCTTTCTGCAATTCATCCATGGTTTGAAAACGATAGCCAGGCTCTTTTTCCAGACACCTCATGACGGCATCGACGAGTTGAGCGGGAAGTTTGTCGCTCTTGCTGATTCGCTCCGGCGGTGGCGGCGTGTCTTCGACTTGACTGTTCATAATGGTCATGATGTTGGCGCCTTTGAATGCACGCCTGCCGGAGAGCGCTTCGTACATCACACAACCAAGTGCATAGATATCGGAGCGTCCGTCGACGCGGCCGCCCTGGCACTGCTCCGGACTCATATAGGAAGGACTGCCGAAGACTTCCCCGGTGTTTGTGAGCAGCTGAAATTCACCGCCGAGATCCTCGATTTTTGCCACGCCGAAGTCCACCACCTTCGGTATCATGCCCCCGCGTGGATCCTGGCACAAAATAATGTTTGAGGGCTTCAGATCGCGATGAACAACGCCACGGGCGTGGGCATAACCAAGGCCCTTGCAGACCTCGATAAAAATGTCGAGGAAGTATCTGACGGTCAGAGCACCTTCTTTTTCGAAAACGTCAAAGAGACTTTGACCGCGCAAGAATTCCATGACCAGATAGGGATTGCCATCACCGATGATGCCGCAGTCGAAGACTGATACCAGATTAGGATGCGAAAGCGCGGCGCAAGCCCGGGCTTCTTGCTCGAATCGCGCCATGGCCTGCCGGTCGGTGAGCAGCTCGTTGCGCAAGACCTTGATCGCCACTTCCTTGTTCAGAACCACGTGCTCGGCACGAAAAACAGTTCCCATGCCGCCGACGCCTATGGCTTCCAGAACTCGATAACGACCTTCCACCGACTGCAGCTGCACCTTGCCCTGCGCGGCAGCGGCGGCGCGTTCCATGGCCTCGAGTTGGTCCTCAGCCTCGACTCTGACAGTGGAACACTGGCATTGATCCAGCGCTTTAAGGCATGTGCCGCAAAGCTCCTGAGAGGTCGGTCCAAATGAGAACTGTCGTGGCATGGCTCATATCAGAGGGTCACAAATAATGAATGCCATCCTGAGTCAACTTCTTAAGATCATCGGCAAGCTCATCAAAACTATCATAACCTTCATCGAGATCCAGCACACCATCATCGTTGAATTTCAAGCGCACCGCTTTGAGCAAAAGGTCCTCGACTTTAGGGGGCATGCCTTCACGCAAACTTATCGGTCTCTCGGCGCCGAGGACGCCGCTGTAGTTGAAGTTGCCCACCGCTTCTTCTTCATTGACGATTTCCAGAAGTCTGTCGGTTGCAAGACCACTCTCGAAATCGCCCGAGTAAGCGACCCCTTCAAGGAGCGGCTTGCGCAAAGCGGTTTCCCACAATATGAGGCCGAAGGCCAACAGATCATCAGGCACGAGGCGCGGATAATACCTGGGAGTCGTAACGATTAACGTCTTCTGAGGATCGGCTCGGTCGCCGACATGAACATTACCGAAGTAACCGCAATCGACGAGTATGACACCACTGGCGGTGACGATCATATTTTCCGGTTTGACATCGCCGTGGTAGCCGAAGCTGTCGATATGACTCAGCCGTGAAAGCGTCAGAGCCAGATTGCGCAGCACCGGGATCGGCACCGGTCCTGAGCGCATGTATTCTCTCAGCGTCCGGCCCGGGAGATAAGGCATGCGGCAAAATGTGTTGTCGGCGTTGAAGCCGTAGTCCTCGATCCGCACAAGACCTTGATCGATTATCGATCGCGTTCTGGCAATTTGAATACGCAAGATGTGCACGGCGGAGGCTTCTTGAGGACTGAAGCGCTGTGCTCGTTTGATAAAAACTTGCGTGGGGACGAACTCAAAACGGTCGTTTTTCAGCGTCGGATATTTTCGCGGGATCTTGATTGCTTTTTCGTTTTGACCAAGCTTGTCCACAGCCCGAAAGACGTGCGAAAAGGTGCCCTCGCCGATCAGCTCTTGCAGGGTGTAGTCGCCAACCTGGCTGCCAATCAAGTCATCAACGTGCTGATTGGACATGATGGTGCCTCGGTTGTCTGCTCCCTCTACTATCGTGTCGCGATTTACTCTTCAGCTCCAGCGGCTGCTTTGGCAAGCTCTTCAACGTAGGCTACGACTTTATCGAACTCTTCGTCGCTTTCAATCGTTCTAAATATAGAATGATCATCACGCTGAATCAGTCGCATGATCACGAGCGACTCCTCATCATCTTCCTCTTCTTTGCCGGCAGAGCCCTGCCCTTTGAGCTTGAGAAGAATGCCGTAATCCTGCCCTTCGAACTCGATGATGTCGAGGATCTGGCAATTGTATGAAGTTCCGTCCTCACCCTCGAGCGTGATAATCGCCTCATCGGGATTGCCGTCCTCGGACTGCGGCACGTTTGTGGGGTCGTTTGTCATGTTATCTCTTCCTAACTCTCCGTTCGTCCAGCCAGAACAGCTAGCCTGTTCAACTCGTCTTGCGCACCGAGGGCAATTAACTCATCGCCAAGGCAAAATTTCAAGTCTGGCGGTGGATTTGTAATCAGCTTACCACTTTGATTCACGGCCAGGATCATCGCTCCGGATGTTTGCTTTATATTGGCGTCCTTTAAGGTTTGCCCGATCAGTTGCGAAGGACCTTCGAGTTTGACCTGCTCCATGCGCAGATCTTGCTCGGGCGTATGCATAACCACTTCTAGAAATTGTGTAACAAGTGGATGAGTAACGGCAGCTGCCAAGCGCTGCCCGCAGATGACATACGGCGATATGACCATGCGCGCCCCGACGCGCCTGAGCTTGGATTCCGAGCCAGGATTAGCAGCCCGTGAGACGATGTCGACCTTTTCATTTAGACCGCGCGCCGAAAGCGCGATAAATGTATTTTGCGTGTCGTCGGGAAGAGCGCAGACGATGCCTTTGGCTCGCTCTATCTGGGCCTCGCGCAGAACATCATCGGATGAGGCATCACCCTCGATAACGAGAATTCCCCGATCTCTGGCTGTTTGAGCGCCGATCGAACTGAGCTCTATGACGACGAACGGCACGCGGTTGAGCTGGAAACTTTCAGCCACTTGCTGCCCAGTGCGCCCGTAGCCGCAGATGATCTGGTGGTCTGTCAACTTGACAATTTTGCGCATCGTTCGTCCTTTAAAAACGTTCAGCTCGAGCGAAATACTGATGATGTCGCCGATGATCGTGAGGAAGAGCCCAACGCCGACAATGATAAGCACAATATCGAAGATCATGCCAGCCTGAGAGAGCTCGTGAACCTCAGTGTAGCCCACGGTCGTTACGGTTATAACGGTCATGAAAAGCGAGTCGAGAAAATTCCAGTGCTCGATCAGCATGAAGCCGGCTGTGCCGAAGGCGAAGAGGCCGATGAGCTTGCAGATGTGAGTGATAAAAGTCTTGAGAGTTGAATCGAGCACGAGATTAGAGCAAATAAAGACAGCCCAACCAGGCAACGGCGGCCGGGTTCATTACCCTCAGCCCTGGTAAACAAGTTCGCCCGGCATACGAAAAGTATCATAAACGAAGCCTTGAAAGTAGAGATGGTGATCTATTCTTACCTGATAAGATCAGCGGGGTCAGACCAGCTCAGGCAGCTGAGCGACCTGATAAAGATCCGCTGCGGCTTCTGGCTTGATGCAGATTGACAGCCGCAGGCAATTTAGGCAGAACGAACACAACAATTGGAGACGAGATGAGCACAGTTCTTGATGGAGCCAAAACTACGCACGGTCGGGTAGTAAAGGTAATCGGCGCCGTTATCGACGTTGAATTTCCCTCCGGACAACTACCGGAAATTTATAACGCACTCGAGATTAAGGGCGTTAACCCGGCTGGTGAAGAACGGCGCGTCATCTGCGAAGTACAGCAGATGCTCGGCGACAACCGCGTACGCACAGTGGCGATGGGCTCCACCGACGGCTTGACCCGCGGCATGACCGCTGTCGATACCGGACAGCCAATCACCGTCCCGGTCGGCGAGGGAACCCTGGGAAGAATTTTGAACGTTCTGGGCGAGCCCGTCGATGAGATGGGTCCGGTCAAGGGCAACGAACGCTGGCCGATCCATAGAGAAGCTCCCGAGCTGACCGAATTGGAAACCGAGACCGTCGTGTTCGAGACCGGCATCAAGGTAGTCGATCTTCTCGAGCCTTACATCAAAGGCGGTAAAGTCGGCTTGTTCGGCGGCGCCGGCGTCGGCAAGACAGTTATCATCATGGAATTGATTCACAACATCGCCAAGCACCACGGCGGTTTTTCCGTGTTCGGCGGCGTCGGCGAACGAACGCGCGAAGGCAACGATCTCTGGCATGAGATGAAGGATTCCAAAGTCGAAGGGGGTTGCGTGCTCGATAAAGTGGCGCTCGTTTACGGTCAGATGAACGAACCGCCGGGCTCCAGAATGCGCGTCGGTCTCTCGGCTCTCACCGTCGCCGAGTACTTCCGCGATGTCAGTAAGCAAGACGTTCTGCTCTTTATCGACAACATCTTCCGTTTTGTCCAAGCCGGCTCGGAGGTATCAGCGCTGCTCGGACGGATGCCGTCAGCCGTCGGATACCAGCCGACCCTGGCCAACGAAATGGGTGAACTGCAGGAGCGCATCACCTCGACCAAACATGGCTCGATTACATCAGTACAAGCAGTCTACGTCCCCGCCGATGACTTGACCGATCCGGCGCCCGCCACCACATTCGGACACCTGGACGCCACCACCGTGCTCAGCCGCCAGATTGCCGAATTGGGCATCTATCCAGCCGTCGATCCGCTGGCCTCGACAAGCACGGCGCTGAAGCCGGACATCGTCGGGCTAGAGCACTATGATGTCGCCCGCGGTGTGCAGCAAACTCTGCAACGCTACAAAGACCTGCAAGACATCATCGCGATCCTGGGCATGGACGAGCTTTCCGAAGAGGACAAGTTGACGGTCAGCCGGGCGCGCAAGATTCAGCGCTTCCTGTCTCAGCCGTTCCACGTCGCTGAAGTATTCACCGGTCGTCCGGGAAACTATGTGCCTCTGAAAGAAACGGTGAAGGGCTTCAAAGCCATTCTCGACGGCGAATGCGACGACATGCACGAGCAGGCTTTTTACATGGTCGGCAACATCGACGAGGCCAAAGAGAAAGCCAAGACTCTGCAGTAAGTTAAACGCAGACGGAGGCCCGGAGCCTCTTTGAATACTCGATGCCTGGCTGAGAGAGATTATGACCAAAAAGAAAACAAGTTCCAGAACCGAAAAAACCCGAGATGTAGACGAGTCCAATCGCGACGTTTACGTTTTCGGCAGACTGGAAAACGAAGTAGCCATGCCGGTTATCCGGCGCCTGCTCAAACTGGCTGAGCGTGATGCAAGAGCACCGATCAACCTCTACATCAATTCCAGTGGAGGAAACGGCTACAACGCCGATGCCATAATCGCAATCATGCATTCGATCAGCCCCAAGGTCAACACAATCTGTCTTGGCCATGCCCTTTCCGGTGCTTGCGAGATTCTGGCATCAGGTACGGGCGATCGCTCTTCATACGAATTCGCTACCCTCATGTTTCACCAGACAATCTGGGAAGCGGAGGGTGATATCACCAGTCTCGAGATTCAAGCCACGCAAGGCAAACGCTTTCGCGAAGCGCAAATAGAGCTTCTGCACCGTTGCACCGGTCAGGACAAGGAAGTGATTCGCAAAGACATCGAGCGAGACCATTATCTTTCGGCTGATGAAGCTCAAGAATATGGCATCATCGACAAGGTGATCAAACATCAATCGAGAGCCAAGCGCAAGCTCACTCTGGCCGCTTCCAATGCCGGTCAGGCGGCGCGCAAGTCGACTGCGAGAAAACGCGCCAGCGCCGTCAAGCCCGCGGGCGGCGCCAGGAAAAGCACTCGCAGCGTCAGATCAAAGACCGTGAAGAAGCGCGCCTCCTCAAGCAGAGCCAAGCGCCAGGAGAGCAACTAAGCCGAGCAAGCAATTAGGTTTAACACTGAATACAGTGGCATGAGAACAGGGAGCTTTTAGAACATATGGCTGGCACTTTCAAATTCAAAATCATCACTCCGGAGCGTGTCGTCATCGATACGGAAGTCGAGCAGGTGACGGCCACAGCTCGTGACGGGCAGCTATCGATACTGCCTCATCACGAGCCGCTTGTCACAGCTCTGGGTATCGACATCCTGCGCTATGTAGAGCGCGGCGAAGAACACAGTGCCGCCATAATTGGTGGCATACTCGAGGTATCGGAAGAAGATGTTGTCGTTTTGAGCGACGCCGCCGAGCTTGGCATCGAAATCGATGAAGCCCGCGCCAACAAAGCAAAAGAGCGCGCCGAAGTCGAGAAGATGCAGAAGGCCGACAAACTCGATACCCACATGGCTGAATTGGCCCTGGCAAAAGCCATGGCCCGCTTGAGAGCAGCGGAGCTTGCCGAGCAGCGCAAGCACAGAAGCCGGCGCGGCGGTTAACTACTTCTCGTCTTCAACACCATAATATGATTGCACTGTTGAGTAAGCTCGACGGCGCTTGGGTTGCTCAGGTGCCGGCGCCGACTCAGGCGTTTTGGCCACAGCCTGCTTATGAGGTGCTTTCTTCTTTTTCTTTGCCTTTAACTTCGTAGAATCCTTGGAGTTAGCAGAAGCCAGACCTGGCGACTTGCTCTGATCAGGCTGATTTTCAGCAGTTCCCGGCAGATCCGCAGGCTTGACCGGTGCCTTGACTGATGCTGCAGTACCGGCCGCGGAGGTCGAAGCGCTGGTCGCGCCATGTTTAGGCATGGCCGCCGCACTCTGAGTCCCTGCACCATGGATGGTGCCGGGCTGGGTGGCGCTTGCTTGCGAGTGCGCCGGCAGCATCGTCGGACTCGAGCTCAGGTGCGCAGTCTGCGTCTCCGCCGTCTTATGCTCCTGGATCGCACCGCTCTCTTTAGACTTTGAGATCTGATTTTCTTTCGTCTTCGTTGCTGGTGATTCCTTAGACTTCGCCACCTGTGGCTGCTTTTGTTTACCGGTCTGCCCTTCTTTTGATTTGCTTGACTGAGCCGACTTAGTTGTATCGCTCTTCGTATCCTTGGTTTTTGCTACCGAGCCGTCCGTCTTGAATGGACCCGAAACATCGCTCTGTCCAGGGGAAACAGGCGGAGCCGGCTTCTTCGAGAAGAACATCAGTCCACCAAAGGCCAGGCCACCGATCAGTACCACTGCTACCGCCACAATGGGAAGCAACGGCTTGCCTGGTTGGCTGCCTTCACCGCTTTCGCTGCCGCCGCGCATAAGCGAACCGGCTCTGAGTGCTGAGCGGGAGCGATCTGGCACGGGAACGCTTTCCTCCTCAGGCTCTTCAGATTCGCCGCGCATGCGCCTCCAATTCCGGCGACTGACACCCGCCGAGGAGGAATCAGCCGAAAAATCTTTTGAAACTTCAGAACTCTGGCTGCGCTCGTTAACAGGAGGAAAGGGCGTCGACTTCTTGTTGGCGTCGGTCGGCGTCACCACGGTCTTAGAATACGCGTCAATCGGATCGTCCTGCCAGGTCTGCGACTTTTTCACCCACGAGCTATCGTAAGGATTGCCCGCCTTATCCTGAGCAGGGGCAGCAGGCTCAGTCGCAGGACTCGATTCAATGGCCGGTTCTGTGGTATTAAGGGCAGTGGCAGGCCTGACTTCGAAATCGGTAAGCGTGGTAGTGAATTCGTTTTCAGAGGGAGCGGATTGCTTTGCTGGAGGCGGGGCATATGGAGATGCCGGCGGACCCGATGATGCCGCCATGTTTGAAGCAGACGGCGCACCAAAAGCGGAAGCCGGATTGGTTGCTTGACCGGCAGAGAAGCCCTGCAATTGAGCTCCTCCAGAGGCAGCGTTTCTCTGAACCGGATGAAACTGCAAGGGCGACTCCGCAGATGGAGAGACGCCACCAGATGCGGTGCCGTACCCGCCGACAGAGCCGGCTGACGGCAGATTGCTTGATGACAATGGAGGGCCGGCCTGACTTCCCGCTGCCTGCGAGATATCGGGCTGCGGCATCGAGGGTGGTGCAGCATTCGGGGGAAAAGCATTTGGCTGCATCGAACTCTGAGGCTGATGGGCAATAAACTGACCGGAGGAAGTCGTCGGGGAGGTTGTGCCGTTGTCATTCTGCAGATGCGGTTTTGCCTCCGCTGGCGGCGGCTTGGCCAGATCGCTCGCCGAAACCTCAATTGTAGATGCCTCGAGCATGGCGGAGAGTGAGGCAAGATCCGGCCCGTCTCTTTTACTCAAGAATCCAAAAGTCTCTCCCCACATTTGCTCGGCCATTCGCCCGTCCACTGCCTGTCCATCTCCCGGCTGAGCATTGCCCGGCGCTGGCTGCGGGCTGCCTGCCATTGCTTGCGAACCGCCCGGCGCTTGCTGTGGGCTGCCTGCCACTGCTTGCGCACCGCCCGGCATTTGCTCGGCAGTAAACGGCGCTTGTGAGGGGTATGCTTGTGCCTGTTGCCCGGCTGCTTGTTCTTGAGAACGGT
>JAJPJO010000091.1 GCA_021324135.1 Pseudomonadota bacterium | reverse complement strand
GAAGCCCTTATGTCGTTATGACGATTAGATCAAATCTCTTGACTTGACGATGAAAAGATGCGCTCTGAAATCCAGTGCTGATAAGCCTTTTGAGATTCGGTTGTCATACTGCTAATTGGCGTGTTTGACGCGATCGTCAAAACAACATAAGGACATAAAAGCTAACCCAATCGACGGCTGAAAAAGCAATCAGGACGACCATTCGCCGTCTTTGCTTGCCAGCCGGACTTTTTGCGAGTGCAGCTTTGCCAACCCTATTTGCAGGCAGCCAAAGATCAAAAATCATTCCGACTCGGTATAGCGCCGCTTGCTTATCAACCTTTGGAATGAGTGCACCCCGGCTCACACAACCGGAAAAACGCACGAGGACTCGAGCGACAGGTTTGATAAAATCCGTGCCCACCAGTAAGTTCACTCATCCTTTTTATTTTTGGGGGACCAGGGAGGGCAATTTCGACAGGCCTGCAATTGATTCAAAAGATCATTCGAGTTAGTGTCTGGCGTTTCCTCATTACTGCCGCGCTCAAGTAGCCAAAACCGACCTTACCGTTCCTGCCACCACATTCGACACCAGCTCCATCCTCGCATTAAGCGATCCGGAGTGATGTCGCGTAGAAAATCTTTGGAGGTATCCAATGAACAAGACGAAATACGCCGATCCGTTCATCATCCAACCCGCTGGTTTTGCCGTGTCATTTGCAGTCAGAACGATGCCCGATCGACTGAGCGAAGTCGACACCGACTTGCTCGTCTTAACCATGCACGAGCACATGCAGTTCGGCCCGGGTCTCCAGGAACTCGATGCTGCATGCGCAGGTGCCATCACAAAGGGGATGGCGGACTGCCAGTTTGCCGGCGCCCTGGGAGATTCAGTTTTGATCAGTCTCCCAGACGCAAAGACGAGAAACGTTCTCATTGTCGGGCTCGGCAACGACCGTGACATCGGGCGCTTCTCCTACTGCGGCTTCATCGGGCTCTGGCTCGACAGAGCAAAGAAGGTGAATGCCAAACGAGTGACCCTGCCGTTTAGCCCGGGTCGTCTGACGAGCATCAACTTGATGGGCATGTTAGCGGTGCTCAAATGCCGCGTCCAACAAGTGTCCCTTTCCTCCAGCCGAGCCGATCTGAGCACGATTGAGATCCTCTGCTCGCCGCAGGCAAAGCCGTGGATCATCGAAGGTCTGTCAATCGACAAGCCGCTCTGCCCGACTTGCACCTATCCGCAAATCGAGCATCAGACTGAGTAAAGGCTCATGGCAAGACGCGGGTTCTTTTGCTGAACCCGCGCCTTGCTGATTTGCCTGTTGCTGACTCGCTTCCAGCCCGCCTTCTCAGCTTTTCTCGGTTCTTCTCAGCTTTTCTCGGTTCTTCTCAGCTTTTCTCGGCTCTTCTCAGCTTTTCGCGGCCCTTCTCAGCTTTTCTAGGCTCTTCTCGGCTTTCTCAGCTTTTCTCGGCGTTTCTCGATGGACCGAGCCTACTACACCTCTGCATAGGGCTTAGAGCTCGGCGCCGGCGTCGTTGAGGCAGCCCCGAGAGTCTTGCACGCTCAGGTTTCAGGGTCCTTAGCCGTTTGTAGCGTTATGTCGCTCGCCCGGCTTCAATAAGACCACCGCCAGCGGAGGCAGAGTCAATGTAAGCGAGTGGCTCTTACCGTGCAGAGACCAGTCATTGGCATGAACACCGCCATAATTGCCCACTCCGCTGCCACCATATGCAGCACCATCGCCGTTTAACAACTCGTGCCAGTAGCCGCCTCGCGGAACGCCGATATTGTAGTTATGCCGCACCACAGGCGTGAAGTTGGCGATCACCATCACCATGTCTTCTCGATTTTTGGCAAAGCGCAAGAAGCTAACCACGTTTTGCTCATAATCGCTGCAATCAATCCATTCAAAACCCGCACCGATACAGTCTTGCTCATGCAAGGCTGGTTCGTCTGCATAAAGATGATTCAGATCGCGCACCCAGCTCTGCACGCCTTTGTGCAATGGATACTCGGTCAAGTGCCAGTCGAGGCTGACCTCGCTGTTCCATTCGTTCCACTGACCGAACTCGCCACCCATAAACAACAGTTTCTTAGCCGGAGTCGTGAACATATAGCCAAAGAGCAGTCTCAGATTGGCAAAGCGCTGCCAATCATCGCCGGGCATCTTGTTCAGCAAAGAGCGTTTTCCATAAACGACTTCATCGTGCGACAGAGGCAGAACGAAGTTCTCCGACCAGGCATACAGCCCGCGGAAGGTAATTTGATTGTGATGATACTTCCTGTGGATCGGCTCCATAGACATGAATTTCAAGGTGTCATGCATCCAGCCCATGTCCCACTTGAGCAAAAAGCCGAGACCGCCGATGTAAGTCGGGCGCGAGACAAGAGACCATGCCGTGGACTCCTCGGCAATCATCATCACATCAGGATAATTGGCATAGATTCTCTCGTTCAGCTTCTGCATGAACTTGATTGCATCGACGTTTTCTCTGCCGCCCCATTGATTGGCGATCCAGTCCCCATCCTTTCTGCCGTAGTCGAGATAGATCATCGACGCCACAGCATCGACGCGCATGCCGTCGATGTGATACTTGTCGAACCAGAAGAAAGCATTGCTCGTCAGGAAGTCTTCCACCTCATAACGACCGTAATTAAATACATAGGTGCCCCACTCCTTGTGCTCACCCTGACGCGGGTCGGCATGCTCATAAAGATGCGTGCCGTCAAACAGACCAAGACCATGACCGTCTTTTGGAAAGTGCGCCGGCACCCAATCGATGATCACTCCTATGTCGTTTTGATGCAATGTGTCGATGAGATACATCAGCTCCTCGGGCGTGCCGAAGCGGCTCGTAGCCGAGAAATAGCCGATTGGTTGATAACCCCAGGACGAGTCGAGCGGATGTTCTGAAATCGGCATGAGCTCGACATGGGTGAAGCCCATCTCCTTGACGTACGCCGTCAATTGGTCGGCAAGCTCCCGATATGTCAGCCAACGATTGTCTTCCTCCGGAACGCGACGCCAGGAGCCAAGATGAACTTCATAGATGGAGATTGGCGCATCAAGCGCGTTCCGGCGCTGCCGTTTTTCCATCCATTTTTTGTCGTTCCACTTGTATTTGTTCAGGTCCCAAACGATCGAAGCTGTCTTGGGGCGAACTTCAGCATAGAAGCCGTACGGATCGGAGCGCTCGGAAGACGCGACACCGTTTGAAGGAGTGACGTGATATTTGTAATTGGCTCCTTCGCCGACTTTGGGAATGAAGGCTGTCCAGATGCCTGACTGCCCTACGGGCTTCATTGGATTGGCGCCCGCTTTCCACTGGTTGAAATCACCGACGACCGACACAGCGCCCGCGTGCGGTGCCCATACCGCGAAATGAGTACCCTTAACACCGTTTTGCTCAACTATGTGCGCGCCCAGCTTGTCGTACAGGCGATAGTGGGATCCTTCGGCAAAGAGGTGCACATCGAAGTCGGTCAGCATTTCCAATTGTTGGCTCATGACATTTTTCCATTGTGAGAAACGAGCGATTGAGGCGTAATTGTACACTACCGGCTCTATGTCTTTCACATCGCGGGCAAACTCACTCTCTCAATCATGCGCCGAGCTTGCTTGCCTTTCTCGCTCGGGAACGTCTGCTGCTCTCTGCGCCACCACAGGCAGTGTCAGCCAGAAGGTGCTTCCTTGATCGAGTTTAGATGTGACACCCATCGTTCCACCATGCTCTTCCACAATCGCCTTGCTGATGGCTAGACCCAGACCGGTTCCGCCCTTGCGTTTCTCATCGCCGGCCTGCACCTGGTAGAACTTATCGAAGATTGCCTCCTGGTGCTCGGCAGGAATGCCTCTTCCCTTATCTGTAACGGAGAGGCGCACCAGATGAGATTGGCGTTTATCAACCGCGGCTGCAATGACAATCTTTGTGCCTGCCGGTGAAAACTTGATCGCGTTGGACAACAGATTGACCAGGACTTGAACAATGCGGTCCTGGTCGACAAGCACATCTATGTTCACCTCCGGCGAGTCAATCTCGATCCCGGCACGCTCGGCCAGCTCCTCTACCGCCACGATTGAGAGTGAAATGATTTGCTGCAGACGGCAGGGCGCGAGCTCCAGGACTATGTGTCCGGTTTCCGCTTTTTGCAATTGCAAGAGATCATTGATCAAACGAATCAGACGATCGGCACTTTCAGCAGCCTGCTTTGAGCGCTGTTTCAGCTTATCGTCCTGGCCATATCTGCCCTCCGACAAGAGAGTAAGAAAGCCATGAATGGCGGTCAGCGGCGTGCGCAAGTCGTGGCTGACCATGCCGACAAACTCTTGCTTGAGGCGCTCCATGCGCTTGCGCTCGCTCACATCATGGATTACGCAATAAAGAGTTTCCTCGAGATCAGACCAGTGTGCAACCCAAGACGTATCGATTGGCTGGCTCGAGCTGGTTTGCACCCGTACCTCAAAGGAGCCCGGCTTGCGGCTCTTCACAATCTCTCTCAAACGCGCATCGGCATCGGCGCAGTCATCCGGATGAATAACCGTAAGCCAACTTTGCTCGACCAGATCATCGGGATCGTAGCCCCAGACGCGGCGCGCTGCCGGATTGACCGTTTGAAAAAACCCTTCGGCATCAATGCTGCAGATGACATCGGCCGAATTGTCGATGATGGCTTGCTGCTTCCTGACCGCGTTTTGCAAGCTCTCTGCCATACTATAAAAGGCATTGTTGATCTCGCTGAGCTCGTCGGTGCCCGGGAGCGGCTGGATCAAAGGTTCTCTGCGAGCCAGGTTTCGCATGTTCCTTTGCAGAGATGCCAAACTATGGGCGGTGGTCTGATTAAATTGAACGATCAAAGCGAGTGCAATCAGCGCATTCAGGCAGACCGTTCCGCCCACGACCCACTGCAGAGCATCGCGTTTTGCGGCGCTGTCTCGCTCATGCCGGTCTACCTCGGCTGATTCAAATGCGTTTAAATCAGATATGGCGTTGAACATGTCATTTACAGCCATGAAATACTTGAACATCATGGCTTCACTGGCGCGGCCCGCTCCGATTATGTCCGACATTCGCTCAATCTCGCCGGCGATCTCCGTGATCTTGCCGATCTTCTCTGTTTCTTGTTTGCCTTTTGCCTGCGAGGGCAGCTTGCGCAGCAACCAGACAGCAGATTTTGTCAGGGACTCGACCTCGGGTTTCCCGGTTACAGTGCCTGCCGCCTCAACCTGCTTCAGCCAGATTCGTCCTTCCTCGATCATGACCTTGCTGGTCACCTGCATAATTTCCTTGGCATGACGCTGCTGTTTGAAGCTTTGCTGCAGGTCGCTCAAAATTGAGGTGATGACCAGTGAAGAGAAGAGGTCGAAACCCACGAATATAGCGATAATTATGAAGCCCTGGTGGGCGAGTTTCGGTTGCAGGTTGATCACGGCAGTTCGCATTAAACATCGCCCGTTCAATTCATACATATGCCCACGAACCCATCAACCACGAACGACTTTATGCGACATGGTCTTTGTGTGACATGGTATAGTATCGCAAGGTCAGGAGAGACAAAGAGTGGGCGATCTCTCTGTTCTCGGCTCATGCCGCTGATTCAAATCCACCCGCCGGGTGAGGAAACAGTTTTGGAATTGTCTTTCTTCGCCTTGAAACCAAGCCAATCATGCCATGCATCATCGAGCGACTTGAAATTGTCGAAGGCATAATGCTTCTTGAGCGCTTCTTCCCAGCCCTTCTTCTGCGCCGTCCGCAAGAAATTGGCGAACACTACGTTGCCTTTGCGCTCGCAGAGGAACTTTGTGAGATAAACGCCCTGGGCATAGAAGATGCCGCGCTTCTCGTCACCGCTCGGGTAGTCGCGCATCTGCATGAGGTCGCCTGAGCCGTACAACTTGCCGTCGTCGTACGCCCGCTGCAATCTCTGCTTGTGCTTCTCGATTTCCACGCTCGGCTCGCTGAGAACCGCCATGCCCTCATCCGCCCAGCGCGGAATCGGTTTCGTCCCAAACTGCCCGGACAACACGGCGTGAGTCACCTCGTGCGGCAGAACAGCATCGAACATACTCGGGTAGTCGATGCGCACATGCACGCTGATGCTGGTCAAGCGCGAAGCGTCGTTGGGCTCCCACTTCGCCGATGTATGCCCGGGAGACAATGCTGGCGTGCCGGTCTTCCAGCTGTATTCATCGGCCGAGCCATAGACGTAGATGTAGCATTTGCCCGGCCAGCCGACGACAGGTCCATCATCGAACCACTTGTCGATCATCTTCGTGCGCGTTTTCTCGGCGATGCGCATAACCCGCTCTGCAACCGCATCATCGCGGTGGCAGACGATGAAGTGTTTCGATTCGGAGACGCGCCAGCCGTTTGGCTGCCAGCCGAAGTGAGAAATGCCGGACTGGACCGCGGCCGGCTGCGCGTAGTAAGGGTTGGAAGGAAGGTAATATGGCGGCTGAGCGAGAGCTGCAGCTTGCCATGCCAAAAGCACCATAAACGCTGCTAGAGCGCGCATGATGACTCCTTTCTATATTAAGCGGGAGGGCAGCACCACGCGTGATGCCACCCTCCCGGTGGAAGCCGACACCACTTATGGTGGCGTCAGCGGAATTTCGATTACTGCCGGAACGATCACCGACCGCTCCGGTTGCCGCGCCGCTTCTGCTTCGGCATAGCGGCGCAGTTGCTCGGCGTCCTCGGTCGCCATAGCGACTTGCGAGGACAGTTGGTTGAGAATTGCCGGATCAGGAGCGAGCTCCTCGGCGACTTCGAGCTGGAACTGCAGGTCTTCGACTGCGCGCTCCGCCCGATCAGCCGGGGTACCGCCCTCAGCAGGGATGTCGTTGAGCGAGAGTTCGGGAAAAACCCAGCGCCGCAGCGACCAGAGACCGACTCCGGCCGCCGCGACGAGGCTCAGCCCGATGCCGAGTGGATTGGACAGGACGTCCATGTGTTCTCCATGGTGGAAACGGCGCCGCCTGGTGGCGTGCCGTATGGACTGACGAATGGTCTTGCGAGGCTCGCGGCCCCGTCACATTTTTACTGCTTGTTCCAGCGGCGCGTGATCCACGAGCCGATGGGCCAAGTGGCGAAGAGCATAAGCGCTCCCCACCCGGCTGACTCGAGCCAGCCGAAATTCCTGGTCAGCGCTCCGGCGGGATACATGAACAGCTTCCCGCCGCCGTACAGCGCTAGCTCGTGGCGAGACTCCATGTAGAGAATCGCCACCACCAGCAGTGCCCAGAGGAAGAAAGCACCCGTGAAGAGCAGGCTCACCAGGGCGAAGGGTTTGGTCGCGCCCGGGGTCTTCCACTTGCCGGGATCAAGGACCGAGCCGGCCTCGATCTTGACGCGGTGGAGGAACAGGTCCCCGAGG
This sequence comes from Pseudomonadota bacterium, assembly GCA_021324135.1. Classification (GTDB taxonomy): domain Bacteria; phylum Cyanobacteriota; class Vampirovibrionia; order Obscuribacterales; family Obscuribacteraceae; genus JAJPJO01. Next base: position 2,405 of record JAJPJO010000091.1, on the reverse strand, counting down.
CAGAAGCACAGGGTTAATATGCCGGCCATGCCGCAGTACCACACCAGCCCGCCATTGACGGCGGTGCCGGCGTAGGGAAAGTAGCTGACCAGCGAGAGCACTCTGCTGGCGATGGAGCTGGCATCCCAACTCTGGGCGAAGGAGTAGGCTCCCGGCACAGGGAAGGTGAGGAACAGCACAGCGAACACGAGTGCGAAGCGGACAATCAGGCGTTTCATGATGTTCATTCCCAATTCAACCTTGGTTAGGCGCTGGGTAGGATGCGCGCTGGGTTGATGCGCTGGAATAAACGCACGGGAAAACGGCGGTGGCACCACTGGTGGTGGCCACCCATGGACAACGGGGCGGCTGGATCTCGCGGATCCGCCGAACTTACCAGGGCCAGTGATTATCGTAGCGGTACGGGCGTGCCTCCGGCATCTTGTCGATCACTGGCGGTTTGGCGCGATCGCCGAGCTTGAAGAACTCATCCGGGATGTTTTCCTTTACCTTGTCCTCGGGTTTGAAGTCCTTGGTTTCTTTGACAGCGCCGTCATCATCCCTGATTTCCTCTTTCTCGAGCGTACCGTCCCGGCGGAAGTGGCGCGTTTTTCCCGCCCACCAGAGCTTTCCCTGGACCGGGAAACGAATCTGGAAGGGCGTTTTGCCGTCTTCGTAGAACTCTATCTCGCGAAGCACGGCACCATCACCGTTCAGCTCCTCAATTTTCTCGAGAACGAAGCCGTTCGTTTCAGTCCATTGATTCGGGTCGCTGTAACCGCTGTACGAGTTCGCACGGCGCCAGCGCTGGCGATAGCGAGCCTTACCATCCTCACCGTAGATGACGAACGTGCAATGCTCGTCGCTCGGGAAGCTGCGCTCTTCAGCCAGGGTGCCTTCCTTGCGGTAATAGGAAACGTCGATTTGCGAGACACTGTACTTGACCCGCATCTCGACGCTGTCTCCATCTTCGCGATATTGAACGTAGAAGACGGGGTCATCGACTTCCTCACCGCGGGTGGTGCACGACAGTCTGCTTCCGCTCGGGCGATAGACAGTCACCTGGTAGCCGGTGGCGATTCGTTTGCTGACCTTCTCGAGCGTGCCGTCGGCTGAGAACTTTTCTTCAAGAACTAGTCCCTTCGCCTGACTCTCGATGCGGCGCACCTGCACTTGCTTGCCATCGGCAAAGAACTTCTCGGTCTCCTCGGCGCCATCCGGTCTTGTTCGCAGGGTTTGCTCCAGCGTTCCATCCTTGCGCAGATCGCGCTCCAGCAAGACCGTTTTCCCGTCGGCCTCATAGAAGACGCTGCGCCGGAGCTGCAGTGCTTTGGATCCTTCCTGCGGATAATAGCCGCAGAGTTCCTTGAGCTTGCCGTTCGGCCCGTAGTAAAGAACGTCCAGATAGCCCTGCCGCTCGACTTCTTCCTTGATAAGCCGCTCAGGATCTCTCTGATCATAGAATTGCCTGCGCACCTCCCCGCCCTTTTCGGCGGCAATGAGCTTGACGTGGAACTGGAGGCGGACCGGATACTTGACGGCATCCAGCGCCTCCTCCTTCTTAGAACAGCCGCCGGATAGCACCACCAGCGACACCAGAACAAGGAACCAGGTGGTCCTCATGCTTGTTACCTTTCTGAAAACCGCAACTCATGCTGTGTTGCGTTGAGACGTATGTCTGCATGATTGGCAGAAAATGAATGGCTGTGTCTTGCTTGCTTTGACTAAATCTGTTTTCGTCCCTGGTTTTGTTGGAGCAAGATGTGCTTGTAGACTACTTGAGACGTGTTCTGAATGGGGAACATATGCTTTCAGAATTTAAATTAGAACTGATCAATATTGACATGCCCCTGACGGCATGACCGGGTGCAGACCGGCATGAGCTCGGAATTTCCCGCTGCATACCGGACTAACAGCTATGACAATTTTGATTGGCCAGGGATAATCTTTTGATATCAGGCAATTTCAAAAAATTTTTGCTCTGAGCGTCCAAAAATATTGCCCGTTCGCATAGAAGCAGATCGACAAGGGCATGGCTCACAGGCGCTTTTGCTACCAACCGTAGTAGCCACGGCGCCAAAACTCAGAGAGGAGCGAGCCACACTCATCCTGTGTGGGGCTCGCTCGAAGCAGCTATTCGTTCTCGTCATTCAAAACAAATGACGCATCCTCAAAGGCCGGCGATCAGGAGCCCATGTCGTCCTGCTCGGGCACAGGGGCGCGACCCTCATCCTCGGCGATGTCATCGCCAATCCATTTGAGCGCGGTCCTGTATCTCCTGTCGGCAGCCAGACAGTTCAAAACGAGCTGCGCACGGACAAGGCGGATGGTCTGCTGCTTAGACAGTCCATTAGCCTGAAACTGCACTCGGACAAACTCGAGATCCTGCTCGTCGATCTCGAAGAGCTCACTGAAGGCGATGATGT
>JAJPJO010000160.1 GCA_021324135.1 Pseudomonadota bacterium | reverse complement strand
AGAGGCGTACCGGTGGCAGCACTTCCCTGACGGTAATGAGGGTTGATCAGCAGATCGGAGGAGGTTCCCAGGCAAGATGGCACGAACAGCGATCCAAGCGGACTCTCATAAAATGCGATCCACTTGATGAAGCCAAGATCGAGTGGATACTTCGACATCGTGACCAGCATGATGTTGCCGCCATTAGCCCAGCCGACCACGCCGACATTGGAAATGTCAGCCGGTACAGGCAAGAGCTGTCCGATGCTTTTACCGTTGATATCAGCCTTCTCGCCATGCGCGAAGAGCAGCACGTCACGCAAGGCCTTTTGCGAGTCCTTGCCGCGCTCGTCCCACGAACCGCCGGAATGAAACTGCTTCAAGCCGCCGCCGGGAAAAGCAAAGCGCACCTCGATAAAACCAACCTGGGCTGCATGCATTGAAAAACGCAGCCCGCTCGCTCCTTCGCCTCCCGGTACTACCACCGCCACTGGTGCCCCGTCTTTTGAATAGCGCACGCTCTGGGGATAAATTACATTGACTGCGATGCCATGGCCCGGGGCTGCTTCAGAAGGAACATATGTAGATATTGACTCCTCCGGCACTTGGGGCAAATTCTTGATGCTCTCCGGTGGCAGATCGATAGCGCCGGCAGCAGCCAAAACGCTGCTGGGCAAGATGCTCAACGCCGCTACTGCGGCGATGGTAATCAGGGAAGCGATACCTGCAATTCTTTTCTTAAGCATAAGGGCGACACAGATTAAATGTTGATCGGTTTATTTCAAAGTGGTAGAGGATATCAGATGTCATCTCAGTTTCAAAGCGGTTTTCCTTAATGAAATAACCGCTTCTAGCTCGATCGCATCTTATGCTTCAGAGTTGCCTTTCCGATTGATGCAATAATAACCCGAACCGGTGATGTCACTGACAGGGCCGTGTGCTACTTTAAGGTGTCCGTCTTCGTTCCTATTAGCGCGAAATGATTCTCATTGCTGAAGACAATGAAGTCCTGAGAGATATGCTGATCAGACAGCTGCAACGTCTGGGCTACCAGGTTATTGCCGTCCCGTGCGGCGGCAAGGCGGTCGAGGAAGTTTTGAACAATCCGGTAAATCTCGTGCTGATGGATGTAGAAATGCCAAATGTCGATGGTCTCGAGGCGACAAAACGAATCAGGCAGATCGAGCGCAGCCAAGGGCGTCCGCCTGTACCGATCATCGCTATCTCTGCTGCGGCGAACAAGGATGCCTGTTTGTCAGCCGGCATGGACGATCACTATGAAAAGCCGATCTTAATTTCTGATCTTGATGAACTGATAAGCAAGTGGCGCAGAAAGGCTGGTTGATTTTTCCGTTCAACCGATCGTCAATGAAAAGCGCACTGAATATGACACCATAAGCACTCCAGCTGCCAGGTCGATCTAACAAGTCAATAGCTTGTCGACGGTCATAAGCAATTTCTTGGCACTCTCTTCACTATCGTTTTGAAGCTCGACAAAGGCCGTCGCACCAAGCGCCTTACAGGCGCTCTGCACCGATTGCAGCATCTGATCCTTGACAAATCTTCCATGAGACAGCGAGACACAAATGATTGGAATGTGCTTCCATTCTCGCCTTGATCTGATCAATCGCAGCAAGTCGAAGATACGCGATTCATCAAACGTGGTTGTGCAGATTACCACATCGATCTCTCGTCCCCTCAGGAGCATCACAGCATCGCTTAGCGATTCACCAAAATAAACATGATGAACCTTTGCGAGTTCAGTCCTTAGATGCTCGGAATCGGAAGGGGCCGCCAATAGAACGCGTGCCACGAAATGGTACCTGGGTCGGTGCTGCTGTTCAGCGTTTTTGCTATAGCACAACGCTCTGAAATCGATGCCATAACCGCGTCATCGATGCCATTGTATTGGGGAAATATCTTTGCCGGAAAGTTCGAGCCGAGAAATTCTCAAGCAAGTTTCGCCTTCTTCCCTGCCTGAAAAGCAAACCGGTGCGCAGCGGCGCATCTTTTATTGATTGCGATAGTGAGCCGATAGCTGAAATAGCTATACCGCGACGGTATCTTGATCCTCTGATTTCTCGAATTTAACGACCCGCAAGCATTCCGTGCAATACACCGGTCTTGAGCCTTTGGGCTTGAAGGGCAATTTAGCGAGCGCACCACAGACGGTGCAGTTTCCTTCGAAGACGGTTTCAAGGCTTTGGCCGCTGCGGCGCAGTCTGGCTACCAATCTGCAATTGCCGCAGCGCTTCGGCTGATTGCTCAAGCCTTTGGAATGAAAAAATTCTTGCTCACCACTTGAAAATAAAAAGCTCGCTCCACAATCCTGGCATTTCAACTGTCTATCTGTAAACATCCTGAGTCTCTCCCTGATTCAAGGTCTCCTTTAGTTGCTTGCAAACGTATTGGCCAATCTCTACTCGACTATCGCCTCTTCGATTTGCAAGGACCGTTGCACTTTGGCTCAGCTTGAGCCGGACGGACTGTCGACTAAATCGAACACGTTACATCTCAAAGGTAACAAACCTAGATGCTGATGAAAAGTAACTTACCCCGGAATCACAAGAGTTACTTACAAGATAGTTTTGTGTATTGATGCGACTTTCGCCGCCGCCCGCCGGCGCATTAATTTTCGAGCAAGATCGCAGCGGAATCGCAACAAATCAGGCATCTCGCTCAATCATGAGATGGTATTCAAAAAGCCGGCGCTCCAATCGAATGAATAGAGCTGGGGAGCTTCAAGGTGTAGAATAAAACTGACAACGCACTACTGTGAAGACGATGAAAGTCAATAAAGAAGGCGCCAATAAAAGTGTTATCAACGGTCTCTCGGAAGTTTTGCGAGATCGGCGCGGGCAACTTGGTTTATCCCAGAGTGAACTGGCAAAACGAGCCGGACTGCACAGGACATACGTGAGCGAAGTCGAGCGCGCCACACACAATATGACGCTCGACACTCTGACGAAACTGGCTGATGCGCTCCAGACCACTGTCTTAAGTCTGCTGGAATCCGCCGACCAACTGGCTAAATCAAGATGTCGCCCCCTGCAAATCTTGCTTGTCGAGGACAACGAAGCTGATGCTCATCTGGTAAAGAGGTCTCTTGAGCAAATCAATCGGGTTACCAATTTGACCATCGTCGATGATGGCGCTAAGGCGATGGAGTTTGTCAACCGCACAAACGAATTTGCAGAAGCTCCGGCGCCCGATTTAATCCTGCTCGATTTGAATCTTCCCAAGAAAGACGGCTATGAAGTTCTCGCCGAGATCAAATCCAATGAAGATATAAAACGCATTCCTGTGGTTATCTTAACAACCTCGAGCAGCGAGCAAGACATCGCGAGGAGTTACGGATTGCAAGCCAACTGTCTGATTACAAAGCCATCGAGTCAAAAAGAATTTCAGGCGGCCATCGCTAAGATTGTAGACTATTGGTTTGCAGTGGCCAGCCTTCCAAGCGAGTCGGGCCACACCTGGGCCCGGGGAGTGGCATTCTGACACAAAGGTAGAGCCATGAGTGACAAACCGAATGCGGCTTTACCTGAGAAGACCGAAGCAAAGAGATTCGACATCGTAGCAATGGCCTCATCAGCAGGCGGACTGAAGGCATTATCGGTGGTGCTCTCCAATTTGCCGGGCGATCTTCCAGCGGGCATGCTCCTGGTTCAACATCTTGATCCTAAGCAAAAGAGCATGATGGCCGACATCCTCTCCAGGCGTACGAAGCTGTCGGTGAAAACAGCTGCCGATGGTGAGAAAATCATGCCTGCCACGGTCTATATCGCTCCGCCCGACCATCACCTTCTTGCCAATGCCGACGGGACAATCTCACTTTCAAAGTCCGAATTGGTACACTTCCTGCGTCCATCAGCCGATTTGTTGTTCGAATCAGTAGCCACCAGTTATCAGGACCGCGCCATTGCAGTCGTGTTAAGTGGAACCGGGACTGATGGCTCGAAGGGAGTTCAGGCGATCAAGAAAATGGGTGGTTTTGTCATAGCCCAGGACGAGCACAGCGACTTCTTCGGCATGCCAAGCGCCGCCATTCAAACTGCTTCAGTCGATCTGATTTTGCCGGTGGAGGAGATTGGCCCGACCATCGAGCGTTATGTAAAAGGAGATGTGAATGACGGATGATCCGCGCTTTGAGGCATTGCTTGATTATCTAACGCGCACCCGTAATTTTGACTTTAGCGGTTACAAACGTTCCAGTCTTGTCCGCAGGGTGCAGCGGCGCATTGAGAAAGTGGGACTGAAAGACTATGTCGATTACATGGATTTTCTCGAAGTTCACCCAGATGAGTTCATTGAGCTGTTCAACACCATCCTTATAAATGTCACCGGCTTTTTCAGGGACCAGGTCGCCTGGGATTATGTTGCCGGCGAAATCGTGCCGCAAATTCTCGCCGTTAAGTCAAAGCGAGCACCGATCAGATTATGGAGCGCCGGCTGCGCGACAGGCGAGGAAGCATACAGTCTCGCCATCATGCTTTGCCAGATTCTCGGCCTGGAGCAATTTCACGAACGCGTCAAAATATACGCCACCGACGCGGATGAAGAGGCTCTTGCGCACGCGCGAGCAGCCGTTTACACGGAAAAGGAAATGGACGGCATAATGCCCGAGCTGCAGGAAAAATACTTCACTGCCAATGGTGACGGTCGATTTGCCTTCCGCCAGGATCTCAGGCGCTCCGTGATTTTCGGCAGGCACAACCTGGTACAAGACGCACCGATATCGAAGCTGGATCTTTTAACCTGCCGCAACACTCTTATGTACTTCAATGCCGAGACGCAAAGCACTGTATTGAACCGCTTTCACTTCGCTCTCAACGATCAGGGCTACCTCTTTCTGGGTAAGGCTGAGATGCTTCTTACCCATGCAAATTTGTTCACGCCTACCGAAATGAAATATCGCGTCTTTGCCAAAGCGGATCGCAGCAGCTTGCGAGATCGATTGCTTCTATTGTCCAAAGGTGCCGACGACGAGCCCATGACCGATACAAGCGGGAAATTGTTGCTTAAGGATGCGGCGTTCGACATCGGAGCGGTACCGCAGCTGGTGATCGATTCCGCCGGAATCTTAGCAATCGCAAATGACAGTGCGCGCGAAAGCTTTGGTCTCAACCAACGCGACGTTGGCCGACCATTTCAAGATCTCGAAATATCATACCGTCCGGTCGAGTTACGATCGATGATCGACCAATGTTATACCTCGCGGCAGACCGTCAAACAAAGCGGTATTGCCAGGCATACATCAGCCGGACAGGTTCAATATCACGATGTTCATGTCGCTCCTCTGATCCACGACTCCGGCACCATAATTGGTGCGAGCGTCACATTCGTCGATGTCACCTCCGCGCACAAATTGCATCTCGAGCTGCAGCGCTCCAACAAGGATCTTGAGTTGGCAAATGAAGAGTTGCAATCCGCTCATGAGGAGTTGGAGACAACTAATGAGGAGTTGCAATCGACAAATGAGGAATTGGAAGCGACCAACGAAGAGTTGCAGTCGACTAATGAGGAACTGGAGACCATGAATGAAGAGCTTCAGTCGACCAATGAGGAGCTGGAAACAATAAATGCGGAGCAGCGCGAGCTGACCAACGAGCTCAACAGCGCCAACTCATTTTTAAACGCCACTCTTGCTTGCATGAGCTCGGCCGTAATTGTTCTGGATCTGTCATACAAAATATTGGTCTGGAACCCACGGGCCGAAGACATGTGGGGACTGCGTCAGGACGAGGTGACGGGACAGCCATTATTCAATCTCGACATCGGTCTTCCGGTTCTTGAACTGAAAGATCCTCTGATGGCGTTAGACGATAGAGATCGAAAACAGCTCTCTTTCGACGCCAGAAATCGCCGTGGTAAAACAGTAAAATGTGAGGTCACCCTATCTAAGCTGCTGGATCCCAAGAAACACTTTGAAGGCTACATTCTGCTTATGGACGAAAGGTAATGGCTACCCCTCCAGCAAACAATTCGATCGAACGAGCCAGGGCGCACCTCGATACTTACCTCTCGCAATCTTCTGCGCCGCCTGAAGATCTGATTCAGGTGGTTTCCACACTCATTGAAGAACTGAATGTGGCAATGGAAGAGCTCGAAGTTCAAAACGAAGAGTTGATACAAGCCAGGCTGACTGCTGACAAGGAACGCGTAAAGTATTGCAGTCTCTTCGAGTCTGCGCCGAACGGTTATGTCGTCACAACCGATGCCGGAAAAATTATAGAGGCCAATGCCGTAGCTTGCAAAATGATTGCCGTTCAAAACCCAGTTGGCAAGCCACTTGCCATATATGTGGAGCTAAACGACCGAAACCGCTTTTACCAGATCATGAATGAAGTTTCAGAGGAAACGAATCAGATCATGAACCTCGACGTGACGATAAAACCCAGAGCAGGCAGGACTTTTAACGCGCAAGTCCGGGTGGCGGCAGTAAAAATCGCTCAATCAGAACCTCCCTTGTTGCGTTGGCTCATACATGACGTCAGCGAGATGCTCCAGCAGCAGAGGAATCTGGCTGAGCAAACCAGACGGCTTACCGCCACGAATACCGCACTGGAGCAATGGGCAACCGCGACTGCTCATGACCTGCGCGAGCCGGTGCGTGTGATGGCAATCTATAGCGAGATGCTCGAGCAATCACTGGCAGGCAAAATGAGCGATGAGGAGAAGCTCCACCTAAATTTCATTCGCAAGTCATCTCAAAAAGCGCTTTCGCTAATCCAGGATCTTTTGATGTTCTCCACAATCACGGGAAAGCGCGAACAGCGTAGCAATGTAGATCTCGATGATGTGTTGCAGCATTGCATACAGGCACTGGAGCCCGCCCTCAAAGAAGGAAAATCAAAAGTGAGCTGCGGCAAACTACCCACGGTGATCGGGTATGAAGAACAGCTTCACAAGCTCTTCGAGAACCTGCTGCACAATGCAATTAAATTTCATAGCGAGAAACCGCTCATTGTGCAGGTTTCAGCGAAACGAAAGATTGACGAATGGATCATCGCCGTTGCTGATAATGGAGTTGGTTTCGACATGGAATATTCAGAGCGGATATTTGTCATGTTCGAGCGCCTGATCAAGAACGCCGACGGGAACGGGGTCGGGCTGGCTCTGTGCAAGGCGATTGTCGATTTTCACAATGGCCGGATCTGGGCTGAATCGAAACCCGGCGAGGGAAGCACTTTTTATGTCGCATTTCAGGCGACTGAGTGAACCGAGCAAGCGAGCTTTGCCTCTCGGACAGAGCGTCTCGGGTTTGGCATGGAAAAATTTGTGGTCTAAAACTATCAGTAAATAATTCATAGACTACAAAAACTCAACTGACTGCTATATAGTTATTGCAGAGGGGATGGTTAGCCAATAAACTCAAAGAAATCGTGCTCAAAAAAGAGTTTTGCAGATCTCTTGAATTGACCAATCATTCCGCTGAGGTTTGCTTGCCGGCTATGCAGCGAATAGGCATCAACGACCAAAAATCTGCAAACAGAGTGGATTCACACTAGATCAGTTCATCTGTAGAATAGAGATATATACTATGAACAACATTGAAAATGAACATCTCTGGTGTCCCATTGACCTCGTGATTCACATCATCGGCTCACGATGGACCATCGCTATTGTCAGAGATTTGATTAGCGGACCGAAGCGCCCATCGGAATTGGCAAAATCCTTAAAAGGCATAAGCGCCAAAACTCTCACGCAACGATTGCGGGACCTGGAGAAATGGGGTCTGGTTCACCGAGCGGCATACCAGGAGATCCCGCCGCGAGTTGAATACTCATTGACCTCCAGAGGTCAGGATTTAGTCTTCGTGCTCGAAGCGCTCAAAGATCTTGGCGAGAGCTGGCAGCGCAGCATGAATATCAAAGTGCCTCCCGCGGTAAAGGAGCAGTGCAGTCATTGCTTTGAATATCTCGATCGCTGTCAGCGCAATGGAAATGGGAAATCAGCCTTAGATCGAACCAAAGAAATTCAGGCAAATAAACTGAAACACGCAAAATAGTCCAGTGACTCTCTATCAGAATCTTTCACTGAGCTTTCGCGGCCGCATTTGCGTGCCTTCAGACTGTGCCTTCAGACTTGAAACCAGCGCTCGATGATTTTCCGCAGATCCTCAATTCGAGCTGGTTTAATCAGGCATTCATCCATTCCGCTGGCCATGCACTTTTCACTAACGCTCTCTTCATATCCGGCTGTCAATGCGACTATCTTAACTGTCCTGCCGCTCTCGGTCTCACGTATAGATTCGGTCGCTTCGAAGCCATCGACACCAGGTAACTGGCAATCCATGAAAATCAGATCGAAATCTTTTTCTTCCGCGGCGCGAATTGCTGCCTCTCCATCGGAGACGGCATCGGCTTGAATTCCCAAATGAAAGAGCTGCTTTAGGATAGCCAATTGCAAAACCGGATTGTCCTCAACAACAAGCACCTTAAGATGGCTGTTGTCCGCCGAGCTTTGAATTTGGCCCATACCGGAAAATACTTGCGCCTTCAAGGCAATCTCACTCAAGCGCTCGAATGCACCATCAGCAGTTCCATCATCGGAATCCGTTTTCGATCTGATCGCGCGAGCCTTTTCGATCAGTTTGTTGACGTCGGCCAGTACAGCACTTGCCGACTGTTCGATAGTCTGAATAAAAGACTCCTGCTCTTCCGTCATATCAGTTTGCCGGATGAGATCGGTCATGTTCAAAATTGCGATAAGTGGTGCCTTGAATCGAGCGAATATCCTCTCATTCAGGCTCTTCGACCCGTCATCCGATGCGCCATTCGGGCTTGCCTCTGCGGCGGTCTCCTTTTCACCTTCTTCTTCCTTCTCGGTAAGTCTGGAGAGTTCGTCGATAATGGCGAGTTCTTGTGAATCTGAAAATGGAGGCCCTTGATTGGAAGACGTCGGCACGCTGTTCATCCCTTATATTGTCCTCGGTTTAAGTCCTGCAAATTACTATGATTGACCTTAAGACGTGATACCTGGATGCCCGAAATTACAAAAAATTATTGCCAAAGCTCAGCGATTTGAAAAGACGGTGTTGTGTATAGCACACGAAGGCAAAAACGATGCCTCCAAAGATCTATGCCTTGGCTGAGCGGCACGATAACATCCATGAGGTTATTTATGGCAAAAGCGGCTGAAGTTTTGGAAAGTTGGCGACGCTTCGATAATACTTGTCGATATTTTTCAACAGGGCGTGCCGGTTCTCTTTTTTAACTTTGTCGGGATCGTTGACCATGACGCCATCGAAGAATTGATTGATGAGCGGGCTCAGCGGACGGAGTAGCTCAAGTAATTTGTCGTAGTCCTCTTGGTTCGCTGGGCTTTTGAAAACGCCATTTTGCTCCCATTCTGACTTGACCAGATCGTTGAAGCCTTTCCACAATTCTTTCTCGATTGGCTCATGCAGCTTGTTTTCATCTACTTTATCGCCGGAGTTGGCATCGAGAATATTGCCGACTCGAACGCCGCCGCGCACTACTTCAAATCCATCTTTTGAAGCGAGCAATTTCTGGAGACTGCAACAGCGAACAACTGTGTCAGCCATGTCCTCAAGCGGATTGCGAACCGTCATCACCGCCTCGACAATTTCTCTGGGGAAGCCTCTGTCCAGCAACTTGGCTCTCAGCCTCTGGGCGATAAAATCCTCGATTTCAAATTTCGTTTTATTATCCTTGCCCTCTTTGGGCTCTGCCGTTCTCTTTCGTTTTGCCCGCTCATCTGCCAGCAGCGGCTCGAACGACTGAGTCAGCTCATCGATCATCCAGGCCGCATCAACATGATAATCAGCCAGGCCATCCACAACTATGTCGACCACTCCTTGCGCGTTTCTTCTCAAAGCGAATGGATCGGATGACCCTGTCGGTCTTTTGCCGAGCAAAAACAGTCCCGTTACATGATCGATTTTGTCCAAAACGGCGACGAATCTTCCGACGAGGTCACCGGGGATGGTGTCATCGTTATGCCGAGGTGAGTAGTGTGAGGCAATCGCCTGCACCACCTCTGGTGGCGCGCCCTCGATCTCGGCGTACCACGATCCGACATAGCCTTGCAATTCCGGAAGCTCGCGAACCAGGTTGGTGACCAGATCCAGCTTGAACAGTTCCATAGCGCGCTCAAGCGGGATAGCAATTTTCGCTTCCAATGAAAGTTTCTTCGTCAGAAGATCAGCCAGGCGAGCCAGTCGTTCCGTTTTGTCCTTATATGTGCCCAGACCTTGCTGATAGGTGAGCTGACTGAGCTGATCCTTCCTTTCGCCAAGCTTAGTGCGTTGATCGTCGAAGTAGAAAAACTTGCCGTCGGCAAGCCGAGCTTTCAAGACTCGCTCGTTGCCCTGCTTGATCGTCGCAGCAGCTTGATCGCGATGATTGTTTGAAACGGTAATGAAATAGGGAAGCAGATCGTTGGCTGTCGCGCGCGACGAATCATTTTTCTGCGGTTTCGATGCTCCATTATTGTCGGCAGTCCGGACGCGCTCCACGGGGAAGTACCTCTGGTGATGCACCATGACCGTTTCGAGCAAAGTCCCCGGCAGCGAGAGATAATCCGATGAGAAACTGCCCATGATGGCATGAGGCCATTCGGTCAAGT
>JAJPJO010000451.1 GCA_021324135.1 Pseudomonadota bacterium | reverse complement strand
CTGCTCGACAGGCTTCAGCGATTCCAAGCCTGAGAGAGTGGTCGAGTCTGCATGCCGTTTCCTCTCGATAAAATGCAGCGCGAATGTGGAGATCGCGATCAGGCAGTTGAGCGATGCAGCCAGGAGTATGCTGTTGAATATCCCTAAGTAGGGGAAGGCAAGGTAAGCAGCAGCGAGACTTCCGAATGCAGCTCCAAGCGTATTCAGTCCGTACAGCATGCTGAAATAATGAGCTGGTTTGGCGTAGTAGCGCACAAGCACATCGGTCAAAACCGGCAAGGTGGCGCCCATCAAAATGGTTGGTGGCAAAAGCAAAACCGATGCGGCGATCAGACGCTCGGCGGTCAGCCAGAAGACGGTCGACGGCACGCTCTCTGCTAAGGAGGCGACAAACGGCGGCAGGCATTGTAACAAATAGGAAACGATCGGGGCGGCAACGGCGATGCCTGATTCGAGCAAACCGTATACCAGGAGCGAGCGCATTTTGACGCGGCTCAGCCACAAACCGGCCAGCCAGCCGCCGATCATCAAGCCCCCCAAAAACGCGGCGATCACGCAACTGGCGGCTTGCGTCGAGCTCCCCACCGACAGACCCATCATGCGCACCCAGGCTACTTCATAAAGAAGGGCGCTGGCGCCGGAGAGGAAGATAGCGGCGTACATGCAGCGCTGAACAAGTGCAGAGCGATTTACCGCCTGCCTCTCGCCTGGCAAGCTCAATTCAACAGGTGAGGCATCGCTCAGTTCGACATGCTTGCCGTCGCTGCATGTCTTGTTATTAGAGTCCGGCAGGGACTGGCTTGACTCGCTTGCTTCCATCGCCTGGTAAGAATTCCAATCGAGATTGGGTAGATCTCTTTCATATCATTGCCCGCTGGTTACCTGGTTTAATCCGCCGATTGGTCAGGTTGACGCCATGGGCTGCGACGATTAGGATGGGAATTGGACTTACTAGTAACGGTTAACTAGACGATGCAAGCAGTATCAGGAGCAGGGGCTTTCCCCATGCCAGATCGCCCCGTCGATAACGCGGCGGTGGGCCCTTACCCTTGGATTTTGCATCCGGTACTGGACATTCTCTTTTGCTGTGGCGGCTTAATCTGGATTTTGCTGCTTTTCGCTTATACGCTCGGGCATGGTTCGTTGGACAACCCAGCCGGTCAATTGTTTTGGGTAACGGTGTTGCTGGCCAATTTCGCTTTTGCCGACTCGCACGCACCCGCCACCTACTTCCGAATTTATACGACCCCGGAGTTGCGCTCCCGCCTTGGCAAACCGACGATTATCAGCGGCCTGGCTCTCTTATGTTTGACGATTGCTTGCTTCATGAACACGACATTGGCGGGGATTTGTTACCGCATCTGGACGTTCTGGATCATTCAACACTTCATCGCTCAGAGCTATGGTGTGACGTTACTGTATTGCATAAAGCGGCAGTATTATTTGAATAACACGGAGAAGAAACTGCTCTGGCTCTTGTATCAAGGCATTTTAGGCTTCGCCATTTTGGTGACTCTGCCGGCGCACATGCGCGTCGATACGCATATAAATGAGCTCCAGGTGCCGTTTTATGTCGACCTACCCTCATGGGTATTGCCTGCTGCCTCCGCTGTTTTAGCGGGACTGACGCTCACCTTTGTTGGGGTGTGCATTAGGAAGTACATCAAAGAGAAAAAAATCATACCGTTCCCGGCAGCTTTTCTGATTGTCACTTCCCTGGTATTTTTCGGAACCGTGCTCGGCTATTGCAACATGTTCGTCAACCTGTTGATCGGAGCTTTTTATCACGGCAGCCAATATCTAGTCGTCACCGCTGCAGCATATATCAAACAGCGCGGCTTACCCGAGAATGTCACCTTTCACCAGATCGCGCGGCAATTGCGAACGAAGCCGCTTCTGCAGTGGTACGCGCTCATGCTCAGCATCGGCATAATCATCTGGGTTGTTATGCCTAAAGTTCTTATGGCTTACGGCTTTGGTCTTGGTTTGATCGTGGCAGCCATACAGTCAACCTACAGCTTCCATCACTTCATTCTCGATGCCTACATATGGAAATTGCGCGATCCAAAAGTGCGCAATATCCTGGTTGCTTGAATTGATCTTTTGATCAGACTCTGCGCACATAAACAGCAATCGTTGCTCATAACGAATCAGTGGATAAATCCAGGTACACCAGTTTCTACGACCGTGTTGAGTCGTTTCCTGGTCGTAACATCTTCGTTTATTTCACGCATGGCCCATGGAGGCAGAGTGGAAATCTCAAAGTTTTCCTGGATATGGCTCCGCGTTGCAGACGTAGTCAGAAAAGCGGCACCGCGCTGTATGGACCAGGCCAATGCAACTTGAGCCGGCGTCTTCTCTAAGCGCTCAGCGATTCCAGTAATCACGGGGTCTTCCAGTAGTTTTGGCTCCACGCCATGTCCGAGTGGAGCAAATGCAAGCAAGATGATTCCATGCTGGTGACAAAACTCGAGCAGTTCCCATTCGGGCAGATAAGGGTGGGATTCGACCTGGACGACTGCAGGCTTTATCCGAGCTGCAGCCACAATCTCTTGTACAATCTTCAACGTGACATCGGACAAGCCGATGGACTTACACCTGCCTTCATCCACAAGGCGCTCAAGCGCCCTCCAAGTCTCTATCAGCGTCACGCCTGAGTCGTAGATGACTTGACCCTGCTCGTCCCTTGGATTTGGATCTTCGCCGGGTAGGAAGGCAAAGGGCGTATGTACGATATAGCAATCGATATAGTCCATTTGAAGACGTCGGCGGCTTGCCTCGAAAGCAGGCGCGACTCTCTCGGGGCGATGGTTTGTGTTCCACAGCTTCGTGGTAATGAACAAGTCCTCCCGCCGGACGTTGCCTGCCTTCAAAACTTCTTGAATAGCAACCCCGACCTTTTCCTCATTTCCGTAGCGTTCTGCGCAGTCGAAATGGCGAAATCCTACTTCCAACGCGTCCTTAACCGCTTGTTTCGTGACCGTGGGATCTTTATCGAACAGCGTGCCAAATCCAACGGCCGGCATCTCACCAACTCCGTTTACAAGCAGAAATTTTGTATCGCGAAGTGCATCATGTGTCATACTTTCCTCCAGGTCCGCAGGCGCAGTAACGCATCATAATGTCGGAAAATCCGCGGCAGATGTTAAGCGAGTGTACACTACATATTGTGGCCGGAGCGTGAAGCCGATGCCCGATAATCCAGCAACTCCGCCACCGAATCAGTCTGTGCGTGAGCAGCACAAATGAAATCGTTTGTGGCTGAAGCTTATCGGAAGTGACAATTGCAATATGGCATCACGTCGGCCGTTGCCGGTTTATCAAAACCGTTTGAGCAGAAAGGTTTACCAGGTTTCTCAGGATCCTGTTTCCAGAATTAAGACCTCACCATCCTCGACAAAATTTTCAATGAAAATGTGATGCTCATCTTTACTCTTTTGAATGGCTATTTCGGCGGCCTTCCACAAGTCGAGGTAGGACGAGTTTCGGCTCAGCGGTATCTCGAGTGGATCGTCTGAATCATAATACTCATACATCAACTTGGTGGCGTTTGGGAACGGTATTTGGGCAAAGTCAGTAACCGCATAGATACTCCAAATGCTATGCCGGAATCCATTCTCCTTAGCTACGCTTTTATAGAGCTCATTTTTGGCGTCGAAGTCATCTTTTTTGGTGGACATGCTGTTCTCATTCATGGCTGTGAGACTGAATATGGTGGCAACCGTGCCGGTTGATTAGGTTTTCCATGTTACTTGATTGTCGCGCGCTGTCATAGGATGATTATTTGGGGCAATAGTATCGGAGTGATTCCTGGTGAAGAACAGCAAGATCTTGCCACTGCTCATGGTATCTCTATCTATAATCTCCATGAGCGCCAAAGCGTCCCCAGATCTTGATTGCGCCCAGGGATTGGCCGCCTATAAAAAGGGGGATTACAAATTTTCAGCTCAGTTGTTCCAAAAGGCTCTGAAAGCAGGCAAACAGAATCCGGTCGTCTTGCTCTATCTGGGTCATTCATACTTGGGGTCAGGCGATAAGACTCTGGCTCTTAGAACGTATCACGACCTTGTTGATCAATTTCCGAGCAGTCGAGAGGCTGGAGTAGCCCTTCAATGTATTCGAAAGCTTGATCCGAATTATAAGAACAAAATTGTTTTGCCGAGCGCAAGACTAGCACCTGAAACATCAGATTTTGGTTCGAAGCTGGTCATCATACCACCGAGATTGGGACATCCTGCAGTTAGCCAGACAACTATCGAAACAGTAAGGAGAGCCATAAGAAGCGTGCCTCCGCATATCATCAGAATTCTAGAAAAGGGACAGGCAACGATAACTCTTTCGCCAAATTCAATAGACCGCTGGGCTGAGGGCGCTGATACACCAGCAGGAGATGGTGAGACAAGGACTTGTGGAGAAGTTCCTGGACATACATATCATTGCGAGGGACGCGGCCCAGACATAAACATTTTCGAGCGGTGCAAACCTCGCGGTACAAACAAATTGAACGAACCATACGAACAGTCCGAAATCTTTCGGATTTCGCTGCATGAGATAGGGCACGGCGTCGACGATCTGCTTCAGCTATCCACGGATCCAAAATTTATCGCGGCGCATCGTCGCGATGTGAGCAACTTGTCCGTCGAAGACAAAGAAAGGTGGAGTTATTACACCACACCAATCGAAGCATGCGCCGAAATTATCGGAGGATTGGCAGGTCCCAAAGAAGTGAATCCATACACTGCAGATATGATTAAATGTTTTCCCCAAACAACGAGATGGCTAAAAGAGAGGCTTCGCCTTTAGGTGTAGGCCGTTTGAACTCGTTTAACGCTAAACAGCTCGTCGTTTAGGTTGTCTAACTTACTTGGAGAAGGAGAGTACGCAGGCTTCGCCTTCGAATTTGGTTTCGCCTTTGAAACCAAATTCTTTCGCGAGCATTTGCATGCAGTGCGCGAACTTGCTACCCATTTCTTCTTCTTGCTGTTCGGTGAATTGTCCGATTTTTTTCATCGCATTCCACATCGCGCACTGGTTGTAAGCCATGAATGCTTTGGTTTCATCGCCCCAGATTTCAATCTTGCTGCCGAACAGATTGGCTTCGAACTCGGCGAGAGCTTTGACGAGCTCGATAGGTGTCTTGACGCCGACTTTCTTCAAACTCTCGACCCGGAAGTTGCGTAGTTCAGTCTGGAACTCATCAACAGCCTTGTCGCCACCAAGTTTGGCCACATGCTTCATCGCCGTCAACATTGTTCTGGCGTGAACGATGGCGACGGTTCCCTGAATGTCTTGGGTGCTCCACTTTGGTTCAACAATGGTTTTGCTAAGGCTAACTGTCATTTCACAACTCCTTGTGGGGTGATGCGAAGATTTTACGGCGCGTAATTGAACGATTAGCCGGCCTTAAGGATTGATTCCACTTTATTCTTGGTCAAGATTTCATACGGGGCGTTTCCGGCTCGCGACCAGATCAGTCCTATGCACGGTGCCTTCGAGACTTGTCCGGTTGAAGTACCGACTTCAGCGACACAGAGGGGGTTTAGCTGT
>JAJPJO010000416.1 GCA_021324135.1 Pseudomonadota bacterium | reverse complement strand
ATAGAGTTTGAAACGATCGCCATGAACGTTTAACGCAGCGCGCGGAGGCGCCGGGATGGCAGAAGAGGCAAAAAATCCGCGGAGCCTGGCTGCTGAGAAGGTATGCCGAGGATCGTTCTAGAGGCTTTGCCGCACTAACATGACCGCTCTCCTCCTAAATTGAACTCGCTCGTCGTCTACTCATGAGAGCTGCCGGACGAGTCCGACACCCAGCGGACAGCAGCTTTTTTCGAGATTCTTACACGACGGCGACAATTTTTCGAGCTATTGTTCAAGCAGTTAACGATCATACTCTTAGGTCGATCCAGAAGGCACCACATCCAATGGCACCGTGCATTACCAGAAGTCGAATAAATAGCATCCTCAAAGCTGTCGCAGTGCTGTCCGCCTCTACGATCCTGATATCGGCAGCCAGCCAGTCCAGCTTTGTTCAAAACGTCCTTCCGCAAACTGCTGAGCTTGCTCGCCGAATTTTGCCATGGCAGAAGCCAGTGGCTGAGACGGCCACACAAAGCAAAATAAAGACACCCGAGTTTTTGCATAATCTCATGCCGGCGGAAGTCGACGGCTTCGCCATCGCCGACGTCGACCGATCAGGAGCACGGAAGCTGGTTGCCTGGTCGGTTTTCACTGAAGACGGACCGATTACCTGGCTGCATCTCGTTTCTGTTGAAGGTGGTCGATCCGCCAGCAATATTTGGAAGATAAAGACTGATGGTCTGTACGATCCAAAGATTGACACCAATCCAAGCTGGACATACAACGGTCGTCCCCTGTATGTCATTTGGCGGAACGCCGGTGCCGCTTATCAGACGGCAGAGCCAATCTGGCTGGACGCCGATGGATCACTCCACGAACTACCTTCACTGGAAGGCGACTTCATCGAGCTCAGCAATGCCGGTTGCCTCTCGAACAATCCTTGTGCAGGCAACAAGCCGGTTTTGATTTGCCACTCCAGACCTGAGCCGCAGTCGCTGGACATACCCGAGATTTATACGTGGGACGGCAAGCAGTTCGCGCAAGTTTCGAGCAGCTATCCCCACTACTATGACAAGCTGTGCAACGAGGCTCTTAAGGAGCAGGAGTTGCCGGCCTGCAACAAATATGGACTGGCCCAGTTGTTAGTTCATGCAGGCAGAAAGCATGAGGCAATCGCACTGCTCAAGAGGATTGGAGATGAGGTCGCCACCTGCGAAGATCCGCAGTTAAAGGAAGCGTACGACAAGCTTCTGGCCGACTCACAGAGAAATTGATCTCCGGTAGATGGCGGCCGGGATTGGCACCATATACGGTGCAGCGAATCCCTTGGCTACGGCTGCCTGACTAATTCTTCGAGCGCATCCATATTGTGGATCGTCACGCGTTTCGACTCGATGTTGATCCAATTGCTCGAGCGAAACTTATTCAAAATCTGAGTCACAGTCACGCGCGAAGATCCGACCATGTCGGCGATTTCCTGATGCGTGAGCGGAAACTCGACACGCACACCGCTTGGTGTAACGCGTCCATGCGTTTCTGCCAGCGTTAGAAGCAAGCGCGCCACGCGGCTGGGAACTTGTCTGAAAACAAGATCTTCAATGCGAGCCTGCGCTTGCCTCAATCTGCCCCCGAGAATTTCGATCAAGCGCAAACCGAAATCCGGATTCTCACGAATGTAATTTTGGAAGGCTTCCCGGCTGATTTGATAAATGCGGGCTTCCTCGAGAGTCTCGGCGTACGAGTCATGATCGCCGTGCTCCCAGGCCGCCTCACCGATCAGCTCACCAGGACCGAGCAGCGCCAGAATCACGGTCTTGCCCTCGGGCGACAACTTGGTGACCCGCACCCGCCCCTTCTCAATGAAGTAAATCGCTTCGCAGGGGGTTCCCGGAGTGAAGAGCATGTGGTGCTTCGGCAGCTCAAGCTCCTCAAGGATGCCGAGCAGGCGCCCCAACTCGACTGGATTAAACGATTCGAAAATCTCGCTCTGGCGCAGGCTAAACAGCCTTTGCGCTGTTTTGACGTCGCCTTCTCGCCGCTGGAAACGATTCATAATTAAATCCTACTTTTCACAGCAATTTGCGGCTGACGGAGGCGAATCGAAAAAGAAATGACTCGTCGATTGAACTCGGCCGCGTTCAACTTCGTCTAAAGAAGTAGTAAACCCCTATGAGGACTTTTGTTGTCTAACAACCTTTTTATACCCCTCGCTTTCTGTTTGAAACCTGAAACTGCTCGCGAATGCGGTCTCGATTAGCTGATCAGTGACTGCATATCCAAGTGCTATAGCGGCGTCGGAACTTGTTTAACTAGTTCTGTCCGGTGAATGGCGGCTATAATGGCTCGACGATTGATTGGATCGATCGCCGAAACGCTGTAGCCAAGCGCCATACGAGCGATATGCGCAAGCTATACACAATGATCCAGAGCTGAAACACCCAGTCCCGAGCTGATAAGCAATATCTGTCCGCTATGCAAGCATCCATCAGGTGCTCAACCAGATAGAACAAATAAGGAGAACGATTATGGCTGTAGTAACCAAAGACAAGTCCGGCTCTGCTGAAAACACCAGGTCCGGCAAAGCGGCGCAAGAAAAAGCCAGCAAAGCAACAGGACAGATTATGGAAGAGCGTGTAGAAATAGAGATGGTAGATGCCGCACAATTAGCTGCAGATGCCAATCCAAAGCCTGAGAAATCAAAAGGAGACAAACCCTTGGCGGCAGACAAGTCAGAGAAAAACGGCAAAACCAGCCAGGGTGCCGGCTCCGATAAACCTGCGGTGGATGGGCCGTCGGCCGATCGTTTGAAAGCGCTTGGATTAGCGATGGATGCCATCAAGAAGCAGTACGGCGATGGCTCGATCATGAAACTTGGCGATTCCAGAAATCAGCACGTGGAAGTGATTCCAACCGGCGCATTATCCCTCGATCTGGCGCTGGGCATCGGCGGCTTGCCGCGCGGCCGAATCATTGAGATCTATGGACCGGAATCGTCAGGGAAAACGACACTTGCCCAGCATGCTGCAGCCGAGGTGCAAAAGCGTGGTGGCATAGCTGCCATCGTCGACGCCGAGCATGCCCTCGATCCTGACTATGCACGCGCGCTGGGAGTGAACGTTGATGAGCTGCTTATATCCCAACCGGACACAGGCGAGCAAGCGCTCGAGATCACCGAGCAGCTTGTGCGCTCAGGAGCCGTCGATCTGGTGATCGTCGATTCGGTTGCGGCGCTGGTTCCTAAAGCCGAAATCGAAGGCGAAATGGGAGACAGCCTGCCGGGTTTGCAAGCACGCTTAATGAGCCAGGCTTTGCGCAAGTTGACCGCCTGCGTAAGCAAGACGCGCACCATCGTCATCTTCATCAACCAATTGCGCCAAAAAATCGGCGTCATGTACGGCAACCCCGAAACGACAACCGGTGGAAACGCGCTGAAATTCTACGCCTCCGTAAGGCTCGACATTCGCAAAGTCGAGACCTTGAAAAAGGATGGCAAGGAAGTCGGCAACCGGGTCAAAGTCAAGGTTGTGAAAAACAAGGTGGCGCCGCCGTTTCGCATTGCCGAATTCGACATCATCTACGGGCAGGGGATCAATTCTGTCGGCTGCTTGCTTGATGTGGCGACCGAGCTTGGCCTGATCAAGAAAGCCGGAGCCTGGTACAGCTATAAAGAAGATCGCATCGGCCAGGGAAGAGAAGCATCGGTAGCATTCCTCGAGGACAATCCGAAGATTCTAAAAGAGATCGAGGATCTGGTTAAGAAGGATCTGGCTAAAATCCAGGGCCGATGAGCTGTCGACCAGCCAGGCGGTAAACTATAGGCTTAGACCCACAACCGAACTTTCACAAGAGTGCCGGCGATAGCAAAGAAATCAGACAAAGCAAAGCCGAACGCCGATCAGAAGAAGCCCGCTAAGAAGAAAGGCAATTCGAAGAACGGCGACCACGGCAGTGGAGCAAAGGCGCAGCTCAATTGGTTGGGCTGGCTGAAGTTCGACTCATTGATCTCTTTGCGGGATTGCTTGTGGCTGGCTGGGTTTGGATGTCTCTTAGGATTGTCCGCTCCCGGCATCAATCAATGGTATCTGGCATGGGTCGGGCTTGCGCCGCTCATACTCGCGATTGCCGCCAGCAAGAATGTCTGGCAGGCAGCTTGTCGCGGGCTTGTGTTCGGCCTGTTCTACAACCTCGCCTACCTGCACTGGTACCTCGGCTTGCAGCCGCTCGATTGGCTTGGTTTCAAAGCCTGGCAAGGATGGGCGCTGGCAATTGCCGCCTGGCTGTTTGCATCTACTCATCAGGCGCTAATCATCGCGATCTTCGCGTTTTTAGCCAAACTGATTCCGACCACCGGCTCTTTTGTGCCGCAGAAGATTCCCGGTGGTTGGCGGTTGCCGTGCGTCATAGCGCTGCCGCTTTTGTGGGTGCTGATCGAAAACAAGATCGGCAACGCGCCTTCTGCGCTGGGCGTTCCCTGGAGCATGCTCGAGTACACGCAGTACAAACAGCTTGCCCTGATTCAGGTAGCATCCGTGATTGGCGGCATCGGCATTGGCTTTTTGATAGTCATGATCAATACGCAACTGGCGACATTGATCGCCACCTATTCGCAAAAGCCGCTCTACAAGTCTATCGCCGCATCCGGCCGCCGAGTCGCGCTTGGGCAACTGGCGGCAGTTCTTGCCCTTATTCCCATCGCCATGGTCATCGGTCACTTCCAAAAGGGCGGGCTCCGGCGACCGACCACACCGGCAGCCGTTCTTCAAGGAAACATCAACATCGACATGCAGAAGACGAAGCATCGTTATACCCTGCAGGAAATTCTCGACCGATACTTCTATCGTGCCATCAAGCTCCCACCGGGCGGATTGCTAATCTGGACAGAGAGCGCCGTACCCACCCTGCTGCGCGATGACATCGACACCCAGGCGCAGCTGGTGCGCCTTAGCAGGGACAAGCACATGGATATGGTGGTCGGCTCGATTGATGTGGACAAAAAGGGCGATCCGTTCAATTCCGCTTATGGCTTCACTTCTGAAGGATCCCTCTTGAGCAGCGTTTATCACAAACGCTATCTCGTGCCCTTCGGAGAATACGCGCCACCGCTTGTGCAAAACGGCCCCGAGTGGCTGAAGCGCATTACAAACACCCCGGCCGGCAAAGGGCTATCATCAGGCACCACTGCCGGTGTGCTTTCATTATCATGCGGAAAGGTCGCGCCGCTCATTTGTTTCGAGTGCATATCGCCCGAGTTGGCCGCTGACAGCACCAGGAAGGGTGGCGAGCTGATCGTCAATATTTCTGACCTGGCATGGTTTCACCGCTCGGTGATTGGCGAGCAGATGATTGCATTTTCCGTCTTCCGGGCGATTGAGAACCAACGCTTTTTCATCTTTGCAGCCAACACGGGTCCTACTGCAATAATCGATCCTGAGGGTAAAATAACCCTTAGATCGGAAATAGATGATGAGACTGTGGTTTCAGGTAAGGTCGGATTTTCCTCGAGAATAACGCCATTTACCGCCTGGTTTCGATAAAGAGTAGGCGT
>JAJPJO010000149.1 GCA_021324135.1 Pseudomonadota bacterium | reverse complement strand
TTCACGATAAGTTAGCGCAAGAAGGTTTGTCTCAACAAATCTGGACGCACATGCTCGACACTCACATGCTCGATAACATGCCCAGCGCTCAGCGCCTCGACGCTCTGGAGAGTAGGAATCTTTTGCCTTCATTGGGGTTTCCGGAACCGCAACTGTTTGACAGCTCATCACCATCTACCGATAGCAAGCCACAATCGAGCAAAACATCAAAAGCGTCAGATGTACCGCAATCTCCAGTAACAGGCGCCGGCTCCACTGCCACCAAATTCGGTGTTGATGCGATGCCGCAGGTATCGGAAAGCGCACCTGGATTTTATGTTTCGCCGAACGGCAGTGCCAGCGGAGACGGGAGCGCGGCTCATCCGTTCGCGACTTTGCAACAAGCCCAACAGGCGATGGAGAACAGCAACATAAAGACCACTTATGTTGAAGGTGGCACTTACAAAATGGGATCTACCCTCAAATTGACGAGCAAAGATTCGGGAGAGTCGTTCATCTCAGTCGGTGGGTCGAGCAACCCGGCGGTATTGGATGGCGGCGGCAAGCTCAGCGACCTGGTATCACTGCATGGTGCCAATAATGTGAGTATCGAAGGGTTTTCGATGCAAAACACAGCCAGTGCAGCCGTTTGGGACAGCAAGAAGTGGAACCAAGTGCAACCTGGCGTCGGTGCTATCTTCGCCCAAAACTCAAGCGGTGATACGTTTGCCTACAACTCAATGAACAACGTCAACGTCGGCGTCAACATGCAAGGCGACAGCAACATGCGCGTCGCCCAGAACTCGATTACAAACGCCCAGAGTGGAATCGATTCCGGCTCAAGCCAGAGCAACGTCTACGGCAGCAACAATACGATTCAGGGAAATCTTGTTGAGAACATAACCGGCTACGGAAAACAACTGTTCGACAACGTCGGCGCCGTAAACATCGTCGGTGATACCAATGCAACCGTGAAAAACAATGTCATCGAGAACACTGCCGGTGTCGGCATCCAGATGAACTATAACAAGGCGGGCTCAGGATTCACGCTCGCCAATAATACGATCATCAATGCAGACGACACGGCAACCACCGCCAAGCCGGATACCAGCTCAAACCCTACCGGTGACGACGGTGCAATTCACATTTTCGCTGGTCCAGGAAATACAAAGCAATTGAATGGCGTCATATCAAACAATTACGTGGACGGCGCAGGCGTCAACCATGCGGACAAAGGAATTTATCTTGATGATGGAGTAAATGGAGTCACGGTTACAGGCAATGTCGTCAATGAGGGCGGCAACGGTTACGCTATGCAGATTCATGGCGGCAGCAATAATGTCGTTGATAACAACACATTCGAGCTCGGCTCCACTGGTAGTGGCATCCTCTATCAAACAGATGGCTACCAGATGACTGGAAACGTGATCGAGAACAACAACTTCACCTCAACCGGCACAGGACAGAAGGCGTACTCTTTCTTGAATACCAACAGCTCCGACGATCCATTCTTTTCAGGCAATGTTTACTCACCGGGCTTGAATGAATCACCGGATCCGAATGGAACGACGAGCTAACGTTGGGGTCTTGCTCAATCCCAGGCGAGGGCGCCTCCGGTTTGATAATCGATCACGCGTGTCTCGAAGAAGTTCTTTTCCTTCTTCAGATCGATCATCTCACTCATCCAGGGGAAGGGATTTTTCGCACCCTGATACTGCTCTGGTAGTCCGATCTGGCGCAAGCGTCGATTGGCAACGAAACGCAGATATTCGCTGAACATTTCCACATTCAGACCCAAGACGCCGCGCGGCATGGTGTCGACTGCATACGCATACTCGAGTTCTACGCCCTCTTTGACCAAATCAATGATTTCCTTTTGGAACTCACTGGTCCAAAGATGTGGGTTCTCGACTTTGATCTGGTTGATCAGATCGATTCCGAAGTTCAGGTGCATAGATTCATCGCGAAGGATGTACTGGAACTCTTCTGAGGCGCCGGTCATCTTATTCTGCCGTCCGAATGAGAGCATTTGCACAAAGCCGACGTAGAAGAACAAGCCTTCCATGATGATGTAATAGCCGATCAAATTGCGCAGGAAGCGTCGGTCTGTCTCTTCGGTGCCGGTGTGAAAATTCGGATCGGACAGTTCGCGCGTGAACTGCAATTCGAAAGCATCCTTGGCATGAATGCTCGGAATCTCGCGGTACATGTTGAAGATTTCGCCTTCATCCAGGCCGAGACTTTCGACGACATATTGATAGGCATGCGTGTGGAGCGCTTCTTCAAACGACTGCCGCAGCAAGTATTGCCTGCATTCCGGATTGGTAATGTGGCGGTACATGGCGAGAACCAGGTTGTTCGCAACCAGCGAGTCGGCAGTCGAGAAGAAGCCGAGATTGCGTTTGATGATGGTGCGCTCGTCATCGGTCAAGCCATTCGGATCTTTCCAGAGGGCGATATCACGGCTCATTGAGATCTCCTGGGGCATCCAGTGATTGGCGCAAGCATCGAGATATTTCTGCCAGGCCCATTCATACTTGAACGGCACCAGCTGATT